>NZ_JBBMEX010000014.1:0-93219 GCF_040096355.1 Maccoyibacter intestinihominis | reverse complement strand
TAAGGCTCCTTGGTCAAGCGGTTAAGACATCGCCCTTTCACGGCGGTAACACGGGTTCGATTCCCGTAGGAGTCATTTAAAAAGAAAGTATTGCATAATATAGAATATGGCGACATAGCCAAGTGGTAAGGCACGGGTCTGCAACACCCTTATCACCAGTTCGAATCTGGTTGTCGCCTCTGAAAAAACTCAGAAGATTTATTCTTCTGAGTTTTTAATTACAAAAATATAAATATTGTGAAACGATTTATAATGTATTTTTTATTATAGTAGCATCATAGAATTTTCTTCTTTGCCCATTTCCCGAAATAATTTTTCACGTTCCCAAGATTTCATATAATAAATGCCAACCTCCTTACGCTTTTTGATATCTGCCACCATTTCATGGATAGAAGCGATATCTGGATTAAAAATATTTTCCTGCCTGCTATGTTCTATATTTTTTAACATATCCCGTAGTGCCTGACTAGGATTTCCTTCGGTTCCTTTGGTATATATAAGAAATCTTTGAAAACCGGTATAGGAGAAGAAATAAATTATAGAAAAAACAAATATAAAAAATAAAGTAGATCTGCAAGGTAATTGCAAATTTAGCATATAAAAAAATAAATAAAATATAGAAAGAAAAATAAAATTGAGTATAAATGATATAAAAGAAAAAATTTCTTGACGAAAACGCGGTGCTTTGTTAAAATCATGTTTAGATGAAAAGTACAGTGTTTCATCTGGGCCATGGAATATGGCGACATAGCCAAGTGGTAAGGCACGGGTCTGCAACACCCTTATCACCAGTTCAAATCTGGTTGTCGCCTTGAAAAGAAAGAACAGATTCACACATAGGAGTGTAATCTGTTCTTTGTGTTTTTAGAAAAAAATATAAGGAGTGGATTATACATTCTGATAGAACAAACCATGTTGATTGCAGTACCAGAGAAGTCTGTCATGTGCAAAGACAGGGATGCAAGAAAACGGAAACGAAGAAATTGTTGAAAAAAGCGGAAATACAAGGAAAACAGATACTGACAATCCACGAAAAATTCGCTATAATACAGACAGAATATAGAGAATCAGTAGATAGAAAAGAGGATAAACATGGATTTACAGATGATTGCTGCTCCGGTTATTGGAGGTATTATTGGTCTAATCACAAACGGACTTGCAATTAAGATGCTTTTTCGCCCACACAAAGAGATTTATATTGGAAAGTTCAGGCTTCCGTTTACGCCGGGATTGATTCCAAAGGAAAAAAATCGAATTGCAGCAGCAATAGGTAAAATTATCGGAAATGAACTTTTAAACAGTGAAACATTAGGAAAAGCACTTTGCTCCGATGAGATGCAGAATGCGTTTTACCGCAAATACGAAAACATCGCAGAGCAGTTGAAGGAAAATGATAAACTGTTAAAGGATGTTTTAGAAGAAAAAGGTTTTTCGGATAGCATTGAGGGGGTAAAGGGAAATATTACACAAAAGGCGGGCGTTTCCATCGCAAATAAACTGATCGAGCAGAACGTCAGCATGACAATTTTAGATTATGGCGTGGAGGAAGTGTTAAAGAACCTGAATCCGATGCTGCGAGGAATGGCATCAGGTGCAATAGAGGCAGCAAAGATGCCGTTATCGGTAAAAATTGATAATCTGATCTTGGAAAAATGCCCGGAATATGTAGAAGAATATTTGGGTTCCGGATATGAAGAGTGGATGGACAAGCCTGTTTCCGAGGTGACAAAACAGTTAGAAGAGAAGTTTCCAAGACTTAAATATCAGATATGGATCGTGTATGAAACCTTTATGGATAAAAAATCGGAGAATTTTATTCAGGAGTTGAATATTCCAAAGGTTGTCGAAGAGAAGATCAATGAATTTGATATGGCGGAGTTAGAAAAAATGATCATGGAGATCGCCAAGAAGGAGTTAAATGCATTAGTCTGGCTCGGAGGACTTCTTGGAATGTTGATGGGATTTGTAAATCTGTTGTTTTAATCGAAAGTCCATAATTAAGAGTTCATAATTGAGGAGGAATCCGCATGAAAAGAACGTGGTGGCATGACAAGGTTGCATATCAGATCTATCCAAAGAGTTTTTATGATACGAACGATGACGGAATTGGGGATATCCGCGGTATTATAGAAAAATTGGACTATCTGAAAATGCTTGGAATCGATATTATCTGGGTATCGCCGATTTATCAGTCTCCGTTCGTAGATCAGGGGTATGATATTTCCGATTACTATGCGATCGATCCTGCATTTGGAACGATGAATGATTTAGAGGAACTTTTAGAGGAAACGAAAAAAAGAGACATGTATCTCATTATGGATCTGGTCGTAAATCATTGTTCCAATCAACATGAGTGGTTCCAAAAGGCATTGAAGGATCCGGAAGGAGAATACGGACAGTATTTTTATCTTCGAAAGGGAAAAGAAGGACATCCTCCTTCCGGTAATTACCGTTCCTATTTTGGAGGAAGCGTCTGGGAACCGATAGAAGGAACAGAGTACTATTATTTTCATGCATTTGCAAAGGAACAACCCGACTTAAACTGGACGAATCCAAAGGTTAGAAAAGAGATTTATCGTATGATCAACTGGTGGCTGGAAAAAGGGGTCGCCGGATTCCGTATAGATGCCATCATTAATATTAAAAAAGATCTGGATTTTCCGGATATGGAACCGGATGGAAAAGACGGATTGGTTTCTTATACAAAGTTCGTCGAATCGGTGGAAGGCGTGGAAGAAATGCTACAGGAGTTAAAGCAGCAGACCTTTGCAAAATATGATGCTTTTACAATAGCGGAATTATTTAACGAGCAGAAGGCTGTCAAAGAATATATCGGAGCAGAAGGCTGTTTTTCTACGATTTTTGACTTTGGACCACATTTGTTGACCTTGGGCGAGCATGGCTGGTATGATGCAAAGCCTGTAGATTTCAAAGAATGGAGAAAGACAATTTTTGAAGGACAGCTAAAATGTGGCGATATTGGATTTGAAGCGAATATTATTGAAAATCATGATGAGCCGCGTGGTGTAAATACTTATCTTCCGCCTCATGCACAGAATGATGCGGGGAAGAAAATGTTAGCGACGGTGGCGATAATGCTTCGGGGACTGCCGTTTTTGTACCAGGGGCAGGAAATCGGCATGGAGAACTGCCGAATGGAATCGGTAGAGGAATATAACGATATTAATACGAAGGATCAGTATCAGTTGGCAAGATCCATGGGATTGTCCGAAGAGGAGGCATTGTTGTGCTGTTACCGCTTAAGCCGCGACAACGCACGGACTCCGATGCAGTGGAGTGAGGAAAAAAATGCGGGATTTACCAAAGGCGTACCATGGTTGAGAGTAAATCCAAATTATCATCGTATTAATATAGAAAGTCAGATCCGCAGCGAGGATTCCCTTTTTTCTTATTATAAGGAATTGATCGCACTGCGAAAATCTGCGAAATATCAAGAGGTTTTGACCTACGGGGAGATTGTACCGGAAGCTTTGAAGGATACAGAGCTTTTAGAAGATCATTCAGACAGGGATGTCATCGCATTTTCCAGAAGAGGCGATGGAAAGAAGATTCTGATCGCAGCAAATTTTGGAACGGACGAGGTGTGCCTGTCGTTGAAAAATATACAAAAGATTACTGTGCTTGTTTCTAATATGAAGGAAGTTTTTTATCAGGGAGGAGAACTTCGTCTTAGAAGCTGTGAAGCCGTTGTTTTAGAGATCATATAGAAACAAGTCTGTTTTCATAGGAGGAATTTTGGTATGAAAATCAGGATTGGTATTTGTGATGACTCAGATCATGACAGGCATTATTTAAAAAGTATTATCAAAAATTATTTTAAGGGGCGTGAGATTGAGCCTGAAATAGTGGAGTATGGTTCCGGAGAAGAGTTTTTTAGAAAGCCGGATGTGGAGATTCTGTTTTTAGACATTGAAATGAATGCCTTAGACGGAATCATGGTGAAAAATGAATTACAAAAACTTCAGGCAGAGACAAGGATTGTGTTTACCACCAGTCATAATGATCTGATGAGAGATGCTTTTGGAAAGCAGGTATTTGGATTTTTAGTAAAACGCGTTTCACCGAAAGAAGTGGAAAAGTATTTAAACGCAATTCTAAAAGATTTAGAAGAAGAGAATTGTGTTCTGATCAAAGGTGCAGAAAAAGAAACTTTTGTCAAAGAGAAGCAGATTTTATACATAAAAGCAGAAACAAAATATTGTGATATTATTCTGGAAAATCAGGATTCCATGTTCTCTGATAAGAGTATTGGGGAGTGGGCAGAGGAATTAGAGGAAAGAGGATTCTTTCTCTGCCACAGGAGTTATCTTGTAAATCTTTATCATCTAAAGAAAATCGAGGATGACATTCTTTTAAGTAACGGGGAGAAAATACCGGTGAGCAGAAGGCTCAAAACGAAGGTAAAAGAAGCGTATAGAGAATACATTAGGAAAAAAGTAAGGTAAGGAAGTAAGAAGTATGGAACAATTAGATTACTTGTTAGGATATGCTGGTGTCTTTTTATGGGCATTTGGTATTTGCCAGGTAAAAGCGACAAGGGATAAAAAGAGATGGTTATTGTCGGGAATTTTATGTGTGGGAGTAGTTCTGATAACATTTTTATATCCTAAGAATACAATTTTATATTGGGTAAGATTACTACTGATTTTTTTAACATTTGTATTTTTTGTAGAAGAAAGATGGAAAAGAAAAGTTATCTTATTTCTATTTTCTTTAGGTTTTATAGATATAGTAGCTACCCCTATCCGGACAGTGATGGTTATCATCGAGTTCATAAGAAAAGAAGATCTGAATCGTACGTTTGGAACTGTTTTTGAGACCCTATGCATTTTAGGACTTATATGTTATATCAAGAAACATGATAAAATTGCAGAGTGGTTAAGAGAACTTCCTACACATTACTATTTTGTGGGATTTTTATGTTCTTTTATGGCTACGGGTGTATCCAGTTGTGCGGAATTGGAAATGGCAGATAAAAATTTTAATGAACGAATTATAGTAGGCATCTTAATGATGGTCACAGTAGAATTACTCTATATTATGTGTATTGGTGCAGCAGTGATTGCTACTTTTTGCAAAAATTATAAAGAAGAAAATCTCTTGAAGGATGATTATTTAAGACTTTCAAAACAGCATTATAAAACACTTTTAAAGAATACACAGGAAATACGAAGTCTGCGGCATGATATGCAGTCTCATGTAAATGCAATGTCCTATTTTTCTAAGGAAAAAGACTGGGACAAATTACAAACATATATTGAAGAAGTAAATGAGAATGCCCAAAAAGTAAGACCATATACCGTTAATGTAAATCATGGATTTATAAATGCTATCTTAGAGGATAGTCTTTCTAAAGAGCCGGAAATTGCATTTTCCTGTGATGGTAAGATTCCGGCAGATATCCAGATTGATGATTATGATCTGTGTACGATATTTTCCAATCTGATTCGTAATGCCATAGAAGCCTGCAACAGACTTCCGGAGGATGCAAAAAAATGGATTCATCTGGATCTTTATATGCTTCAGGATAATCTCTATATCCGTATGGAGAATCCGGTAATGTCAGAGGTTAATGTACAAAAGTTAGAGGGAAGCACCTCTAAAGAAGATAAAAAGAACCATGGATTTGGTATTTATAATTTAAAAAATGCAGTCGAAAAATATCAGGGTGAGGTATCATTTGACTGTGAAGATCAGAAATTTATAGCAGAAATTGTACTCTGGAATGTCTGAAAATGACCGTTTATTCCTAAAAGTGACCATTCATTCCCTTTCTGTTGAGAAGACAGAAATCCGTATTTTATAATACGGACAAAGGAGGGATGGAGATGTCATTCTATAGCGCAGGGATGGATATTTGGAATCATATTTTATCCTATATACTTGGAAAATAAATAGAATTGACACGAAAGAACATGGTAAAAAACGCAAGAGAAAACAATGAATGTATTATGAACGAAAACGGTAATGCGAGCAGTATGTAGTTGTGAAGGGAGAAGTCTTGTAATAGTACGAAGACGATAATGAAAAATGCTTTGACGGTACGTTGTCAAAGCATTTTTTATTTCATAGAAAAGACTGCGTCACATTAATGTGCGAAAGTAGAAACTTTCCTATGAAATAAAAACGCTCCGCGAGGATGCACAGCTCGCGGTAAGGAAAATATCGCTTTGCGAACCGCGAGCGCGCGGAACAAAAGCTGTGCTATTAAAGTATTTGAAAATCGCGGAGTGTGCGAAGCACACTTTTGTTCTTAATTTATGATTTTGGAGGTATTATGGATAAGTATAAGAAAAAAAAGGATAGTTATAATTTAGTTTTTGCTATTTTATGGGGATTATTATTTGTATATTGGTTCACCACTGCTATATATAATGTAAGCATGAAGTCTTACATAACGACTTTAAATAAGGCAATAGAATACACGGATATGATAAAACCGAAAGAATTGGAGTTTAAGAAAATAAAAAATCCAAATGAATTTAATGAGAATTTTGTAATCGATGAGAAAGATAATATGTTTTCCTTTGATGCGGATACTTTAGTTTCAACGGCAATAAAATTTTATGATACTACCGGTTGCCAGTTATATTATGTAAATGTGGATTTAGAAAAAGCAGGAAAAGAAATTAAAAATGATAAAGATGCAGAAGAATGGGCTGAGAAATATGTAAAAGATTTAATTGATGATGATTATGCAGTGATATATTATGAAGCAGACTCGGTTGAAATATCTAACCCGGACAATTCAGATGGATTGAAATATGTGGGAGTCTCTGATAGTATCACATATGGTTCTAAGGTATCATCATTATTTAATTCAAAAGCAAGGATTATTGTAAATGAAATAATAAAACATAAATGGACTTATGAGGAATATTATGATACAGCATGGAATGATACTCAGTATATACCTTTGGAAATCGCAAGACAGTTATTTCCGAATAGCTTTAGCGAGCGAAAAATAATTGTTAATAATTCGCACCATAGTGAATATTTACTTTTAGATATAGAGCAGGCAGATAAGTTGATTAAGAAATATGAGTTAAGAATTAATATATTCAGAATAAGTTGGATCGTTCTCTTTGTTCTTAATATGATATTTTCAATTATAATCACGAGAAAGAAAGCAAATGCAGTGAGAATGAGTGAGGAATTTCCAAAATATGAATACACTCAGGATGAATATACCAAAAACGAATATACTCAAAGTGAATATGCACAGGATGAATACACTCAATATGAATATGATAGAGAACAATATAAAAAGGATTTAATGGACAAGTACAATTAACATTATTCCTATAATTTTTATAGCTCTGTTTCTTAATGTTCCTTAAGATTTGTAGTCAGTTATCATACAGTATGCTATAATAGCACCATGTAATATGCAAAATGTAACGATAGATTAAAGTTAAAGAGGCACGAATATGCAGCGAAATAAGATACTATGCTTTTTTGCTACAATCATAATAGCAGCAGTAACAATCTATGTGGTCTTTCGTGGTGGAGGTGTATCTTTCGGGCAGCTTGCAGAGAGTATTAAAGAAGCATCCGTCCCGGGGATCATACTTTCCTGTATCAGTATGTTTGGCTTTATCTTTTTTGAAGGTGAGGCACTGCGGGAGATTGTTTTTCATATGGGATATCCGACAAAGCATAAGGATGCTTTTGTATATTCCGCAGCGGATATCTATTTTTCTGCGATCACACCATCGGCATCGGGCGGACAGCCTGCCAGTGCTTTTTTTATGATAAAAGACGGAATGCCGGCGACCACAGTTATGGCAGCGTTGTTAGTAAATCTGATCATGTATACGTTAGCGGTGATTTCCATTGGTGTGTTTGCAATTCTAGCATTTCCAAAGATATTTTTGAATTTCAGCGTAGTATGTAAGATCTTTATTGTAAGTGGGATTATTGTCTTAAGTGTTCTTGCAATCATATTTTACTTATTGTTAAGAAAACAGGAAATTTTGAAAAAATTAGCAGTCTGGCTGGAGGCATTTTTAAGGAAGATTCACTGCGTTCATGCTGCTGACAGAGTACAGAATAAAATGGAAGCTGCATTAAAGGACTATGCAAATTGTGTGGAGCTGATCTTTCATAAGAAAAGGGTTTTGTGGAAAGCATTTCTTTTGAATTTACTTCAGAGAATGTCACAGATAATGGTAACACTGTTTACTTTTTTTGCAATCCACGGGGATTTATCAAAGATATGGGAATTGTTTGCAACACAGATTTATGTTGTTTTAGGTTCTAACTGCGTACCGATCCCGGGCGCGATCGGAGTTGCCGATTATCTGATGTTGAGTGGATATAAAGAGTTAATGAGTAAAAGTGACGCTTATCATTTAGAGATTTTAAGCAGAGGGCTATCCTTTTACGGCTGTATGATGATCAGTATGATCACAGTGCTTGTCGGTTACATATGTTTAAGAAAAAAAGAAATACGGAGAGATAAATAAAATGATTGGATTTTACGATTACACGGTAATATTGACATATTTATCCATTTTATCCGGTACCACAGGGATTATATTGTGTTTAAACGGTGTGGGACATCCTTATCTTGGCATGTTTTTCCTGCTGTTTTCAGGATTGTGTGATACCTTTGATGGAAAAGTAGCAAGGTCGAAAAAAGACCGCACGGAGCAGATGAAAAAATTTGGTATCCAGATCGATTCCCTTTCCGATCTGATCGCATTTGGTGTATTGCCGGCATGCATCGGGATCGCAATGATAAGACGTGGTTTAGAGGGTACAACGCTGCCGAACTTCCGTTTTGTCAGTGTAGGAAGAGAAACAATTGTTTATCAGGTCATTTCTATTATGATTGCAATCTTTTATGTGCTGGTTGCAATGATCCGTTTAGCATACTTTAATGTGTTAGAAGAAGAGGATGAGAACAGGGATGAAAGCGGACAGAAGGTATATACCGGACTGCCGGTAACAAGTGCAGCACTGGTGTTTCCTGCGGTATTGCTGATACATATTTTTGTAAAAGCAGATTTAACGCTTTTATATTTTGGCGTTATGATCGTTATGGGATTTTTATTTATCTCTAAAATCCAGATCAGGAAGCCGGAAAACCGGCAGATTGCGTTGATGATCCTGTTAGGAATTGTAGAATTTGCGGCTTTAGCTATCGTGCTGGCATGTGTCAGGAGGTAAACGTGGAATCATTGCATTTTTTATATAGGACGGTACCGGGAAGAATGGTACTGAAGGTTCTGACGCAGCCATCTGTTTCAGAGATCTGTGGACGGTTTTTAGATTCTTCCTTGTCAAAATGCCTGATATGTCCGTTTGTAAAAAAGAATCAGATCGATCTGTCGGAATATGAGTTAGAGCAGATTGGAAGTTTTAATGATTTTTTCTCAAGAAAAATAAAAGAGGATCGTCGTTCGATCGACAGGAATTCGGAGCATCTGATCGCACCATGCGATGGATTGCTTTCTGTCTGGAAGATCGAAGAAGGGACAGTGCTTCCCATCAAACAGAGTCATTATACGGTATCTTCT
Source organism: Maccoyibacter intestinihominis (assembly GCF_040096355.1). Taxonomy (NCBI): domain Bacteria; kingdom Bacillati; phylum Bacillota; class Clostridia; order Lachnospirales; family Lachnospiraceae; genus Maccoyibacter; species Maccoyibacter intestinihominis. The sequence goes on along the minus strand of NZ_JBBMEX010000014.1, from coordinate 83,674 downwards.
TTGCTGCGGAATGAGAAGATAGCAAAGCATTATCAGGAGGGTTATTGTCTGGTATTTCGCCTGTGCGTCGATCACTATCACAGATATTGTTATGTGGATTCCGGAAAGAAGAGCAGAAATATTCATCTGCCGGGAATTTTTCATACGGTAAGGCCGGTGGCATTAGATCAGCTTCCGGTGTATACGGAAAACAGCAGGGAGTACACGGTTATTAAGACAGACACATTCGGGCCGGTTGTGCAGATGGAAGTAGGTGCAATGCTGGTAGGAAGAATTGTGAATTATAAAGAAGCGGGAATGGTTTTTCGCGGCGAAGAAAAAGGGATGTTTCAGTATGGCGGTTCTACGATCGTTCTTTTGGTAAAAAAAGACAGAGTAAAGATCCGTCAGGATGTGTTGGAGCGTTCCAGGCACGGAATAGAGACACCTGTAAGAATGGGAGAAGTAATAGGACATGCGTAAATGGATTGAAAAGATTTTACCCGGATATTCGGTTCTGCCTTTGATCCTGGCGGTCAGTATCAATATGCTGGTTTATTTTGGAACGTCACAGTTGCGGGATTATCTGACGTTTCATACGATTACAACGGCACTGGATGAATGGATTCCTTTTGTAGCGCCGTTCATTCTGTTTTATGTACTGGCATATATTCAGTGGATTGCGAATTATCTGCTGGTTGCCCGGGAAGGAAAAGAGTTCTGTTACCGGATCGTTTACGGAGATGTGGCAGCAAAAGTGATCTGTCTGTTGTTCTTTTTATTTTTTCCAACGACACTGGCAAGACCGGAGGTGACAGGAAGCGGATTCTGCAATGACCTGGTCAGATTTATCTATCGCATGGATGCACCGGTAAACCTCTTTCCATCCATTCACTGTTTAGAAAGCTGGTGTTGTATCCATGCAGCATTTGCCATGAAAAAACCTCCGAAGTGGTATCGCTATGCGACTACAGTGATGGCACTTGGCGTATTTGCATCGACACTTTTTGTAAAGCAGCATGTGTTGGTGGATGTATTTGGCGGAATCATTGTCTATGAAATCGGTTATTATATAGCGGGAAGAACCATAACATTTTTAAATAAGAAGAAAGAATTGCAAAAAGAATAAATACATACAAAAAATAAAACCGCCACATCCGTGACGGTTCTATTTGTACATGTACATATTACTCGGACTCGATAGCTCCTGTAGGACAGGCACCAGCACATGTTCCACAATCAACGCAAGAAGAAGCGTCGATTTCATATTTGCTGTCTCCTGCAGAGATAGCTCCTACTGGACACTCACCTTCACAAGTTCCACAGTTTACGCAAGAATCTGTAATTACGTATGCCATAATGTTGTTCCTCCTTAATATATAAAAGTTTACTTTTCGCAGATAACCTCTGCGCTTAGTCACATTTTATTACAAAAACAGGGCAAATACAAGTGTAAAATACTTCAAATAGAAAATGCATTGAAAAAAATACGAAAAGGTATTATACTACTAATAACCTGTCATGGGACAGGCAGTACAGATTGGAGGTATAACAAGATGGCAAAGGTTACGAAATCAACCATGATCGGAGAATTACTCCGTATTGATGAGAATATTGCACCACTTCTTTTAGGAATCGGAATGCACTGCCTTGGATGTCCTTCTTCCCAGATGGAGACGATCGAAGAAGCAGCAATGGTTCATGGTGTAGATCCGGACGGACTTGTAGAAGATATCAATAATTTCTTAGAGCAGCAGGGTTAAGAAAGAAAAAATGAAAGCCGCGGCAGTAAATGTCGCGGCTTTTTTGATACGTTTTTATATATTCTCTATCATACGGCTTACAGTTCCGCTAAAACTTCAAGTGCATTAGAAGAAACGATCACATTATAATGTTCTTCAAAGTATGCGGCTAAAGCATCGGTATAGCGTTCCTGATGTGCATATTCAGAAAGAATATTGCAGACCTTGTTGAAATCTTCCGGTGTGTGTTTTCCTTTATGGATAACAAGATAAAATTTCTTATTCGCCGGATTTTTATATAAGTCGTTCTGATCATGGTAAAAACCATTGAGAACGTGAGCAAGTCTGGTAACGTTGTCTAAATTCTGGAAAACAAATAATTTGGTAATGTCGGTAAAGACATCTACCGGTTCCTTCTTCGCATCATTTTTTTCAGGTACTTCCTGTTCCTTGTTAGAAAATGTTGCTTCTAATGGAACAAAATCTGCACTTTGCTTTAACTCCTGTTCTGCTTTCTGACGCTCTTCCTGCATCTTTCTGTAAAGACCTAAGATATCGTCAGCACCTTCTAAAGCAACACCGGAACCATCCTCCTGCGAGTAGGAATCAAAATCACTTTCATCTCCCTCTGAAAATTTAGAAAAACGAGTATCAATCTCTTCCGGATATTCCACTTTGGTAATGATCAGGATAATGGTATCAGCAGATAAAGGAATTGCTTCGATCATCAGAGGAATATCTTCCGCCTCGAAACCAAACTCATAGGCTGCCTGCTGCATCATATCGCGAAACAGGACTTTTGCTTTTTCTGTTCCGTATGCTAATTCACTCAGCTTTAACTGACGGTCAGCAAGATCTTCTTTTGTCAGTGTGCAGCGAATCTGGTTATCATTTACTTTCTCTATTTTCATAAAATCACTTCCTTTTCAAGAAACTCAAGTAATTGGTACTATTATTATAATCAAATAATCAGAATATGTAAATGTAATTTTAAGGAAAGAGATTATAAAAAAAGCATAAAGATTCAAAAAAATGTAAAAATGGGTTGTCTTTCTGTTACCAGTATGATATAAAAAGATATGAGATACCTTTCTGAAATATTCTAAAGAAGAAAGACCATCTATAGATTACAGAAAGTCATGCCGTTCATTATATATTCAAAATGATTCATCGGCATCTGTAGTTTAGATCTGAAAAACAGGTTCAATCCTGTTTGTCAATTAGTTTTCCAAGTAAGTGAAAAATGAAAAGGGATAATTTTATATTTTTTAACAGAAAGGGATGCTCTAATAACGTCCGTTCGGATGAAGAAGAGAGGTGAGGCCGGCTGACAGGCTGGAAGGAATTTGTGAAAGTACAGGGATATGGTGATGATGGGATAAAAAAGATAAGAAAAAAAGCAACCCGAGACACTGTAGCAGATTTCTCTGTCTGTCAGCATATCTGGTAGGATCAACGATAATATATCACAACATAGCTTAAAAAGATAAAGAACGGAACAGAGAAGATCCTTTTGGGTTCGGGAGAAATGAGGAATGAGATGGTACCAGACAAAGAAGAAGTCAAGTTATTTATGGAATTAAAAACGTTAGAGGAACGCGGAGTCGGCATCTGGATGGAAGGGCATGCAAGTGATTCCAAAAAAGTGATGGAAACCATGTCCGTGAATGAGGATTCCACTTATATGCGTGATTATATTTTTCAGAAAGGGGTGTTGAAAGAGATACATTTTGACAAAATAACAGATCGATAATAAAAAGCATTGAAGGAGACGGATATGCCTGCGAAAAACGGAGGGGAGAACGTCTTCCCTCCAATATTATGAAAATTCTGTTCTTAGGGTGGATTGAAAGCGACAAGATATGCTATAATACCAAAAGACATCATAAGGGAGGTAACACATGAAGAAAAAAACATCGCCTGTCCTTGCGGTCGTGCTTTTGATTGTAGTAGTAGTCCTCATGTTAACAGGAAAAGCAGTCATAGAGAAGTATGTTCCGTCTAAGGAAAAGGCTGATTTAAAAGAATACTATCAGTTAAAGGAAGCTGACGATACAGCAGTGATCGTAGACAATGTAAAACAGGATACCACGGCAAAGTTAGTGGCAGGAAAGATTTATATTGAATACCGTTTTTTGCATGATACGTTAAATCAGAGATTTTACTGGGATGGAAATGAGAACAAACTTCTGTATACAACACCTTCGGAAGTCACTTCCGTAGCAGCGGGCAGCAGTGAATATCAGACAGCAAAAGAAAAGCATACGGAGAATTATACCATCGTATATGCCGATGCAGATAAAACATATGTGGCACTGGATTTTGTGAAAAAATATACAAATATTAAATATAAAATGTACAAAGATCCGAATCGTATCACCTTAACAAAGACCTGGGGAACCATCGAGCAGTCTTCTGTTAAAAAGGATGCGGAGCTTCGTGTAAAGGGCGGCATTAAGAGTCCTATTTTAAGAACTGTAAAAAAGGATGAAACAGTTACCATTGTAGAGTCAGGTGAAAAGTGGACAAAAGTCTGCACCAAAGACGGATATATCGGTTATGTGAAGAACCGCCAGCTTGATAAGGCAGAAAAGAAAGAATTAAAAAGTGATTTTAAGGAACCACAGATCACACATAATCTGAAAAAAGAAAAGATCAACATGGCATGGCATCAGGTAACGGAACCGACAGCCAACAGTACACTTGCGAATGTAATTTCTGCGACAAAGGGTGTCAATGTCATCTCTCCGACATGGTTTTATCTGGACGATAATAACGGAGGGATCAAAACTTTAGTAAGCAGTGATTATGTGACTTATGCACATCAGCATAATGTAGAAGTCTGGGCATTGGTAAGCAATCTGGAGAATCCGGATGTGGATACGACACAGGTGCTGACGCATACCTCTACACGGGAGAATCTGACTAATAATCTGATCTCTGCAGCGATCCGGTATGATTTAGACGGTATCAATGTAGATATGGAAGCCTTGAGTACGGATGCCGGGGAAGGATATATACAGTTTATCCGTGAGCTTTCCATAAAGTGTAAGAAAAATGACCTTGTATTATCCATAGATAATTATGTACCATCTTCTTATACCGCATTTTATAATCGGAAAGAGCAGTCCTGCTTTGCAGATTATATTATTATCATGGGCTATGATGAACATTACAAAGGCTCGGAAGAAGCCGGTTCTGTAGCATCCATTGATTTTGTAAAGAATGGAATAAAAGATACATTAAAAGAGGTACCGGCAGAGCAGACGATCCTTGCACTTCCGTTCTATACCAGACTTTGGGCAGAGACAACAGGTGAAGATAAAAAGGTAACGGTAACCTCTGAAGTAGTGAAGATGAATAACCAGCAGACCGTAGTGAATAACAGTGGAGCTTCACCAAAATGGTCAGATAAATACGGTCAGTATTATATCGAGTACCAGAAGGATGGAAAGACCTACAAAATGTGGATGGAAGAATCGCAGTCCATTGAGCAGAAATTAAAGGCAGCAAAAAAAGCCAAGATTGCCGGAACATCCGTATGGAAGCTTGGCATGGAAGATCCTACGGTCTGGGATACTATTATTAAATATGTAAATTAAGGTTCTTTGTAGTTTGCACAAATCAGACATTCCAAGTTTCCTTGTGCAAACCATTCCAATGAACCTCTTAAAACAAAAATCGTGCCACCAGTGGGTGACACGATTTTTTGAGTTTCATTTCCATTGCACAAAAAGAAACTTTCCATATCTGATCTGTGCAAGCGGCAAACAATGTGAGCGGAACATAATTTCCATATCTTAATTATATCAGAGAATATGGAGTTCCTTGCACAGAGAAACATATTTAGAGTTTAGCTCGCATAGACTACAACAACTTAAATATCTCAGGCAAAGCTCGGTATGAAAAAGAAAATAGAACTTATTATGGCAGTCATTCTTCTTGTGTCCGCGGGATTTTTAGCAAAACGCGGTGCAATCTATGTGCAGCAGAGTAAAGTTGCCAAAACGCAGACCTGTATCGTGATTGATGCCGGTCATGGCGGAGATGATCCGGGGAAAATCGGTATCAATGGGGAAAAAGAAAAGAAATTAAATCTTGCTATCGCAAAGAAACTCCAAAAGATTTTAGAAAAAAAAGGATACAGAATTGTCCTGACCAGAGACAGCAATAAAGGGTTATATCACAGAACTGCCCGCAATAAAAAAGTAGAGGACATGAAGAAACGCTGTGAAATTATTAATAAGGAAAAGCCTGTTTTTACCATTAGTATTCATCAGAACAGTTACCCTGAGGAATATGTAAAGGGAGCACAGGTCTTTTATTATGGAGAATCGCAGGAGGGAAAAGAGTTAGCAGAAGTTCTCCAAAAGAGTCTGGTTGCAGAACTGGATAAAGAAAATCACCGGACAGCCAAAGCGAATGAGAGTTATTATCTGCTCAAAAAGACAAAAACACCGACGGTTATTGTAGAGTGTGGATTTTTGAGTAACCGTCAGGAAGCAGAGCTGCTGTCAGACGCGGAATATCAGCAGAAAGTTGCCGTGGCGATCAGCAAAGGAATTGAAAATTATCTGAATGAAGAAGCAAAGGATGGAAAGAAACCGTAGATAGAAATATTACAAATCTTGTAAGAATTGTTTCTTTTGTTGCGATATTTTCATAACGTGGTATAATAAAAATTATGAAAACAGAAATAGAGAAGCTAAATTTAGAAGCCATAGATGATAAAATCATTGCAAAAGCAGCAGCTATCATTCGTGATGGCGGGCTGGTAGCATTTCCAACCGAGACAGTATACGGGCTCGGAGCAGATGCCATGCAGGCATCCGCAGCAAAGAAGATTTACGAAGCAAAGGGAAGACCATCTGACAACCCTTTGATCGTTCATATAGCAGATGTGTCAGCTTTAAGAAATCTGACGGATGAAGTGCCGGGAAAGGCAGTAAAACTTGCGAAAGCATTCTGGCCGGGACCACTGACCATGATCGTAAAAAAGAGTGCAGCAGTTCCATATGAGACAACCGGTGGAATGGACACCGTGGCAGTGCGGATGCCGAACCATCCGGTAGCGCTGGCATTGATAGCGGCAAGCGGAACTTATATTGCGGCACCAAGTGCCAATACATCCGGCAGACCAAGTCCTACGACAGCAGAGCATGTCATGACAGACTTAAACGAGAAGATTCCTTTGATCTTAGACGGTGGAAGCGTAGGGATCGGAATTGAATCTACGATCATCGATTTAACGGAAGAGACACCGATGATCCTGCGTCCGGGATATATTACACAGGAGATGTTAGAAGAAGTGATCGGAGAGGTTCATGTAGATCCGGGATTGATCGCATCTGATTCATTGCAGAAACCGAAAGCACCGGGGATGAAGTACAGGCATTATGCACCAAAGGCAGATCTTACCGTCGTTACCGGTGAAAAAAAGGATGTGATAGGCACGATTAACTATTTATCACATACAGGGATATCACAGGGGAAAAAGATAGGAATTATAGCAACCGATGAAACAGCCGGAGAATACCGGTGTGGAGATGTCATCAGCATTGGAGCAAGAGAAGACGAAGATGCGATTGCAAGACATCTTTATGGCATACTGCGTAAATTTGATGATCTGGATGTGGATACCATCTACTCTGAGAGCTTTGAATCCGAAGGACTGGGGCAGGCAATTATGAACCGTCTGTTAAAAGCAGCAGGTCACCATGTTTTGCAGGCAGTACAGGAGAAAAAGATGAAGGCATACGACAGGATCATATTTGCAGAGGATGGGGGGACATGCCGGGCACCGATGGCGGCAGGCATTTTAGAGGAACAGATATTAAACCGTCCGGTGGAAGTACTTTCGCGTGGACTGGTAGTGCTTTTCCCTGAACCTTTGAATCAGAAGGCAGAGGCGGTCATGATCAGTAACGGTTTAAAGTCGGAAGGTTTTATGTCGGAGCAGATCACCGAAGAGGATATTACAGACAATACATTGATCCTTACTATGAGTGAGGAGAGCCGTCAGAAGATATTTGAGCTTTTTCCGAATGTGGAAAAAGAAGATGTTGCGGTACTGACAGAGTTTGTAGGGGATGAGTTAGAGATTTTAAATCCATATGGCGGAAACCTTCAGGCATATGGGATCTGTTATGAAACATTGAATAAGTCGATAAAAAAATTAGTTAAAATACTTAATGAAGGAGAAGAAAAATGTCAAAAGTAATTGTTATGGATCACCCGCTCATTCAGCATAAAATCGGATGGATACGAAGAGCAGATACCGGTTCAAAGGATTTCAGAACACTGATCAGTGAGATTGCAATGCTGATGTGCTATGAGGCAACCAGAGATTTAGAGTTAACAGATGTGGAGATCACCACACCGATCTGTGCTACAACCGTAAAGGAATTAAAAGGAAAGAAATTAGCAGTCGTTCCGATCTTAAGAGCAGGTCTTGGAATGGTAGATGGAATGTTAGCAATGATCCCATCCGCAAAAGTAGGTCATATCGGATTATACCGAAATGAAGAGACTTTAGAGCCGGTAGAATATTACTGCAAGCTGCCAAAAGACTGTGATGAGCGTGAAGTATTCGTGGTAGACCCGATGCTTGCAACCGGAGGTTCTTCCGTTGCTGCGATCCAGATGTTAAAGGACAAGGGTGTAAAGAGAATTCATTTCATGTGCATTATTGCAGCACCGGAAGGTGTAAAACGTATGCAGGAAGCACACCCGGATGTTGATGTGATCGTTGGAGCATTAGATGATCATCTGAATGAGCATGGATATATCGTACCGGGACTTGGAGATGCGGGAGACCGTATTTTCGGTACAAAATAGGAGAAAGAATACAGCGGATTGTCAAATATTTGACAATCCGTTCTTCATATATATTGGAAGGAGGAATACATATGAGTGACAAAAGGGAAGACTATATCAGTTGGGATGAATATTTTATGGGCGTGGCAATGCTTTCCGGCATGCGTTCAAAAGACCCGAATACACAGGTGGGAGCCTGTATCGTAAGTCCGGATCATAAGATCTTATCCATGGGCTACAACGGATTTCCGTCAGGATGTTCCGATGATGAGTTTCCATGGGCGAGAGAGGGCGAACCGTTAGACAACAAATATTTTTACACGACACACAGTGAATTGAATGCCATTTTGAATTACCGTGGCGGCAGTCTGGAGGGTTCTACGTTATATGTTTCACTTTTTCCGTGTAACGAATGTGCAAAAGCCATTATACAGTCCGGGATCCGCTATATCATCTACGATGAAGATAAATACAAAAACACACCGGGAGTCATTGCGTCTAAGAGAATGTTAGATGCAGCAGGTGTAAAATACCGCAAATATGAACATACGAACCGGGAGATTAAGATGATTTTATAAAATACCCGGAAAACCATAGGAAATCAGTTATAAAACAGGTGGAATATGGAAAAATAAAATGTGTGAAAATTTTGAGAAATACTGTGGACAATTTTAAGAAAAATAGTATAATATGAATCTATATAGTTTGCGGTATGCAAACGGAAAGGAGCTATGTGTGAAGTACAAAAAGAGCGTTTATCAGTCACTTGTTCTGATTACACAATTTGGTATTAACATGATAGTTCCTATTTTTTTATGTACGGGACTTGGTATTTTTATTGATAAAAAGTCAGGTCTCGGCTTTTTTATAATTCCATTATTTATTTTAGGAGCTCTTGCCGGGTTCCGAAATTGCTATATCGTAGCAAAAAAAATATACGAAAGTGATGATAAGAAGCATGATAAAGAGACTTAACAAGGCACTTCCGGCTCTTTTGCTTGGGATTGTACTCTATGGTCTGCTGGTGCAGTTCATAGGAGTCTGGTTTGTAAAAGATAAATTGCTTTATAGCACGGGACTTTGGATTGGCATTGCGATGGCAATGGGAATGGCGATCCATATTGCTGTTGTGATCGAAGATGCGATTGCACTCAATGGCGAGAATCATGCAAAAAATAAGATTGTCGCATGGTCCCTTCTAAGATATATGATAGTAGTGATCATATTTTTTGTCACGTTAAAATTCCGCTTAGGAAATGTACTAATGGAATTTGTCGGAGTTATGGGATTAAAGGCAGCGGCCTATCTGCAGCCTTTTATTCATAGAGTACTGTATGGTAGTGAGGGGGAGGAGAAACCGTCAGAGAACAGTACTGTCATATAACAGTAACTAAGGAGGTGAAATTGTGAGTGATGCAATTTTGATGGCGTCCGGAGCAGATGATATTGATTTTATGATACATGGGCTTTTTTCCTATGAATTATTCGGTCATAAAGTATGGATCACGACGACACATGTATGTGTGCTGATCGTAATGCTGGTATTGATCGGATTTGCCTTTGTAATAAACCGTAAGATGAAGCATGCAACGGATGTACCTGATACGTTACAGAATATCGCAGAGCTGATAGTGGAGAAATTAGATGGTATGGTGGAAAATGTAATGGGAGAGAATTCCCGGAAGTTTAAGAACTATATCAGCACCATCTTTTTATTTATTTTATTCAGCAATATATCCGGTCTGTTTGGACTCAGACCACCAACTGCGGATTATGGAACAACGCTGGCAATGGCATTGATTACATTTACCATGATCACATTCTGTAAATTCAAGTATCAGAAGGTAAAAGGTGTGCTCCAGGGTCTTTGTGATCCGTGGCCATTCTGGGCACCGATTAATATTATTGGAGATTTGGCAGTGCCGGTATCCCTGTCTTTGCGTTTATTCGCAAATGTATTATCGGGAACCGTAATCATGGCATTGATTTATGGCCTTTTAGCGAAAATTGCAATCGCATGGCCGGCAGCATTACATGTCTACTTTGATTTATTCTCAGGAGCAATTCAGACATATGTATTCTGTATGCTGACAATGACGTATGTAAATCAGGCAATGGACACAGAATAAGTTATTTTAGGAGGATTATATTATGATTACAGGAAATGATTTAATTTTAGCATGCTCAGCAATCGGAGCAGGTCTTGCAGTTATCGCAGGTATCGGACCTGGTATTGGTCAGGGTATTGCAGCAGGACATGCAGCAGCAGCAGTAGGAAGAAATCCGGGTGCAAAATCCGATATCACTTCTACCATGTTATTAGGACAGGCGGTAGCAGAGACAACAGGTCTTTATGGTCTGTTAGTTGCAATGCTCTTACTTTTCGTAAAGCCACTGGCAAAATAATGGCGGATTTTAAGAGTGAGTCATACTCACGATATAAGAATAACGGAAAGGAGGCATACTTCTAAGTTATGACAAGGTTATTTGATCTGGATTTTCAGTTATTGCATGATACCGTGTTAGCGGCGATCGCTGTGTTTGTACTGTTTCTGTTTTTATCTTACCTTTTATTTAATCCGGTCCGTAAGATGTTAGAAGACCGTAAGATGAAGATCAAGACAGACTTAGATACGGCAAAACTCGATAAAGAGGATGCGGCGGCATTAAAAGCAGAATATGATGCAAAGCTGAAAAATATTGAAAAAGAGGCTGAGGAGATTTTAAGCGAAGCCCGCCAGAAAGCATTGAAAAACGAAGCACGGATCGTGGAAGAAGCGAAGGAAGAGGCTTCCCGCATCATCAAACGTGCGAACGAAGAAGCAATACTTGAAAAGAAACGTGCAATGGACGAGATGAAGCAGGAAGTCATTGGTATTGCGTCCATGATGGCACAAAAGGTTGTATCGGCTTCCATTGATACAACGATACAGGATACCTTAGTGGAAGAAACATTGAAAGAGATGGGTGATTCAACATGGCAAAATTAGTATCCAAAACATATGGGGACGCTTTATTTGAAACTGCTGTGGAAGAACACCGTGTAGATGATTTTTTTGAGGAGACGGAAGGAATTCTGCGTGTCCTTGAGGAAAATGAAGAATTATCCCGGCTGATGAGTCATCCACAGGTTGTAAAAGAAGAAAAAATGCAGCTCATCGAGAATATCTTCAAAGGAAAGGTGTCAGATGAGATTGTCGGACTGTTAGAACTTTTAGTGGAAAAGGACCATTTTGGAAAAACAAAGGATGTTCTGGTTTACTTCAGAGATGAAGTAAAGGAATATAAGAAGATTGGAACCGTTCATGTAACTTCTGCCATGGAACTGTCCAAAGAGCAGAAAGAGCAGGTAGAGAAAAAGCTGTTAGAAACGACAAACTATGTGTCTTTTGAGATGCATTATGAAGTGGATACGGCTTTGATCGGAGGAATGGTCATCCGTATGGGCGACAGAGTGGTAGACAGCAGCATCCGTACAAAGTTATACAATCTGTCCAAGGAGCTTTACCATATTCCGATCGGAATGGTAGAGAGTGGACAATAAGAAATTTAGTTGAAAGTAGGTGAGGAAGTTCCATGAATTTAAGACCAGAGGAAATCAGTTCCGTTATTAAAGAGCAGATCTTACGTTATGCGGACAAACTGGAAGTGACTGACGTTGGTACAGTTATCCAGGTAGCAGACGGTATCGCTCGTATTCATGGCCTTGAGAATGCAATGCAGGGAGAGCTTTTAGAATTCCCTGGAGAAGTATATGGAATGGTATTAAACCTCGAAGAAGATAATGTTGGTGCCGTATTATTAGGTGACCAGAAGAATATCAACGAAGGAGATACCGTAAAAACAACCGGAAGAGTCGTGGAAGTACCGGTAGGCGATGCAATGATCGGACGTGTAGTAAATGCACTGGGTCAGCCGATCGACGGCAAAGGACCGATTGAAACTACAAAATATCGTCAGATCGAAAGAGTAGCATCCGGTGTTATTTCCAGAAAATCTGTAGATACTCCGTTACAGACGGGTATCAAAGCAATCGACTCCATGGTGCCGATTGGAAGAGGTCAGCGTGAGTTGATCATCGGTGACAGACAGACCGGTAAGACAGCGATCGCAATTGATACGATCATCAATCAGAAGGGTCAGAATGTAAAATGTATCTATGTTGCCATTGGACAGAAGTCCTCTACGGTAGCATCGATTGTAAATACATTAGAAGAATTTGGTGCAATGAGTTACACCACGGTAGTAGCATCTACAGCAAGTGAGCTTGCACCGTTACAGTATATTGCTCCATACGCAGGATGTGCGATCGGAGAAGAATGGATGGAAAATGGAGAAGATGTACTTGTTGTGTACGACGATCTGAGTAAACATGCAACAGCATACCGTACACTTTCCTTACTCCTTAGAAGACCACCTGGACGTGAAGCATATCCGGGAGACGTATTCTACTTACATTCCAGATTGTTAGAGCGTGCAGCAAGACTTTCCGACAAATTAGGCGGAGGTTCCCTGACAGCACTTCCGATCATTGAGACACAGGCAGGAGACGTATCCGCATATATTCCGACCAATGTTATTTCCATTACAGATGGTCAGATTTATTTAGAGACAGAGATGTTTAATGCAGGTTTCCGTCCGGCGATCAATGCGGGTCTTTCCGTATCCCGTGTAGGTGGTGCGGCACAGATCAAGGCGATCAAGAAGATTGCAGCACCGATCCGTGTAGAGTTAGCACAGTACCGTGAGTTAGCAGCATTCTCACAGTTTGGTTCCGAGTTAGATGCGGATACGACTGAGAAGTTAGCACAGGGTGAAAGGATCCGTGAGATCTTAAAACAGCCTCAGTACAAACCACTTCCGGTAGAGTATCAGGTTGCAATTATTTATGCGGCTACGAAGAAGTATCTTTTAGATATTCCGGTAGAGAAAATTCTGGATTTTGAACAGGCATTATTTGAATGTATTGATACAAAATATCCGGAGATCATCACATCGATCCGGGAGACAAAAGAGCTTGCAGAAGAGACAGAGCAGAAATTGATCAAAGCGATTGAAGAAAGCAAGGCAGATTTTAAATAAGAATGGCGGTGAGCAGATATGGCCTCAATGAGAGATATTAAAAGAAGAAAAAGCAGCATACAGAGTACGCAGCAGATCACAAAAGCCATGAAGCTTGTATCTACCGTAAAACTGCAGAAGGCAAAAGTCCATGCAGAACAGGCAAATCCATACTTTAATTATATGTATCGGACAGTAACATCAATGCTTGCAAAAACGGGAAATCTGAACCACCCTTATTTAAATAAAAATGATTCCGATAAAAAAGCCGTGATCGTCATTACTTCAAACCGTGGACTGGCAGGAGGTTATAATGCCAACGTAGTCAAGATGATTACGGGAGCCGGTTTTCAGAAAGAAGATGTAGAATGTTATACGATCGGAAATAAAGGTAGAGAAGTCTTAGAACGCCGTGGCTATGAGATCAAGGCATCCTATCCGGAGGTGATAGAATCCCCGGAGTACGCAGATGCAGCAGCAATCTGTAACGAGGTGCTCGCGTCTTATCAGCGTGGTGAGATCGGAGAAATCTATTTAGCGTATACGCATTTTAAGAATACGGTTGTTCATGAGCCGAAACTGATGAAACTCCTTCCGGTGGAATTCGATGATCTAGAGATACCGGATGAGGACGAGAGCAACGTGCTTATGAACTATGAACCGAATGAGGAAGATGCTTTGGATATGATCATACCGAAGTATGTGACAAGTCTTTTTTACGGAGCCTTTGTGGAAGCAGTGGCAAGTGAGAATGGTGCAAGAATGCAGGCGATGGATTCCGCAACAAGCAATGCGGAAGATATGATCAGCGATTTAACATTGAAATATAACAGAGCACGTCAGGGCTCCATTACGCAGGAATTAACAGAGATCATTGCGGGAGCGGAGGCGATTTCCTAGCAGTTGTGTTAGGAAAAAACAGAAAAGGAGTGATAGGAAAGATGGCAGAAACAAACGTGGGAAAAATCACTCAGATTATTGGTGCCGTACTGGATGTTAAGTTTATGGAAGGACATCTTCCGGAGATAAATGACGCAATTGAAATTCAGAGAAAAGACGGAGGAAAATTAACCGTCGAGGTATCACAGCATCTGGGTGACGATACGGTACGGTGTATTGCCATGGGTCCTACAGACGGATTAGTGCGTGGAATGGATGCAGTTGCAACCGGAGGACCAATTTCAGTTCCGGTTGGCGAGGCAACTTTAGGACGTATGTTTAATGTCTTAGGTGAACCCATTGATGAAGTTGAAGCACCGAAAGATGTAGAGTATATGCCGATTCACAGAAAGGCACCGGCCTTTGAAGAGCAGGCAACTTCTACAGAAATGTTAGAGACAGGTATCAAGGTCGTAGACCTGCTCTGCCCATACCAGAAGGGTGGAAAAACAGGTCTGTTCGGCGGTGCCGGTGTAGGAAAAACGGTACTGATTCAGGAGTTAATTCACAACATTGCGACAGAGCATGGTGGTTACTCCGTATTTACCGGAGTTGGTGAGCGTACCAGAGAAGGTAATGACCTTTACTATGAAATGAAAGAATCCGGAGTTATTGACAAGACCTGTATGGTATTCGGTCAGATGAATGAGCCGCCGGGAGCGCGTATGCGTGTTGGTTTAACGGGACTTACGATGGCAGAATATTTCCGTGATAAAGGTGGAAAAGATGTATTGTTATTCATCGACAATATTTTCCGTTTTACACAGGCAGGTTCTGAGGTGTCCGCATTACTTGGACGTGTACCTTCTGCCGTTGGTTATCAGCCGACATTACAGACAGAGATGGGTGCATTACAGGAGCGTATCACTTCTACAAAGAATGGTTCCATTACTTCCGTTCAGGCAGTTTATGTGCCGGCAGACGATTTAACGGACCCGGCTCCGGCAACGACATTTGCACATCTGGATGCAACAACCGTATTAGACCGTTCTATCGTAGAGCTTGGTATTTATCCGGCAGTAGACCCGTTAGCTTCCACTTCAAGAATTCTTGACCCTCGTATTGTAGGTGAGGAGCATTTCCAGGTAGCGCGTGGTGTACAGGAGATTTTACAGAAATATAAGGAATTACAGGATATCATCGCAATCTTAGGTATGGACGAGCTGTCAGAGGATGACAAGCTGGTAGTAAACCGTGCCAGAAAAGTACAGAGATTCTTATCCCAGCCGTTCTTTGTGGCAACACAGTTTACAGGCTTAGACGGAAAATATGTACCGATTGCTGAGACGATCCGTGGATTCAGAGAGATTCTGGAAGGAAAACATGATGACATTCCGGAGAGTTATTTCTTAAATGCAGGCAGCATTGATGAGGTGCGTGCCCGCATGAAGTAAGGAGTGAGCATATGGCAGACGACAGAATATTTTCGGTAGAGATCATTACGCCGGACCGGATATTTTATAAGGGCGAAGCTGAGATGATCGAGTTCACAACGGTAAATGGAGAAATAGGAGTCTATAAGAACCATATTCCGCTGACAACCGTTTTAGCGCCGGGAATTGTTACGATTACAGGACCGGAAGGAAAGAAAGAAGCAGCAGTGCATTCCGGCTTTGCTGAGATTTTGCAGGACAAAGTAACATTTTTAGCAGAGATCGCAGAGTGGCCGGATGAGATTGACGTGGCTCGTGCCGAGGCGGCAAAAGAGCGTGCCGAGAAGCGGCTGGCTTCCCATCAGGAAGAAGTAGATGTCAAGAGGGCAGAGTATGCACTCAGAAGAGCATTGGTGCGGCTGGATATCAAGCGGTAGGTTTTATAGCAGACTTCTTAAAAGAATATTCATAAAAATAGACAAACCTCATAGAATATGTTACTCTATAAAAACAAACACCTGATTTCAAAGGTTCGTCCTGCGAAAAAAGGCACAGACAGTAAAAGAAAATCCATCTGAAGGATGTTTTTAAAAGAGTTTTTAGGAGAGCTGACAGATGGGGATTTTGCGTAAATAAAACCTGTGCCTTAGGGCACAGGTTTTTTAAATTTGTGCACGTTATTTTATATCATATAAAAATTATAAAGGAGGCAGTATGGAGACCAGACTTGCAAACATTGCAATCATTGTGGAAAAAGAAGAAAGTGTGGAGCGTTTAAACCAGATCCTCCATAAATATGGCAGTTATATCATAGGCAGAATGGGAATACCGCACAAAGAACGTGGAGTAAATATCATCAGTATCGCGATCGATGCACCGCAAAATGAGATCAGCAGTCTTTCCGGAAAACTCGGAATGTTAGACGGTGTAACGGCGAAGGCCGTCTATTCCAAAGTCTGAAAACTGATTTTAGGAAAATATAGCAGGAGACAAAATAAAAAAGAAAGTATAGAGAGATAAGTATGCATCTGTTAGAAAAATTAGAGCAAAACAGAAATCTTACCTTAGAAGAGTGGCAAGCGCTGATCCAGAAACAGTCAGAATATCAAAAAGAAGCGGAAAAGAGAGCAAATATCCTGCGGGAGCAGAATTTTGGCAACCGGATTTATGTACGCGGATTGATCGAATTTACAAATTATTGCAAAAATGACTGTTATTACTGTGGGATACGAAAAAGCAATCAGAATGCAGAGCGTTATCGTCTGAGTACAGAGCAGATTTTAGAATGTACGGATACCGGATATGAGCTGGGATTTCGCACGTTTGTCCTTCAGGGCGGAGAAGATGTATGGTATACGGATGAGCGGATACTAGAGCTTGTGCATGCGATCAGGGAGCGTCATCCGGACTGTGCGATCACGCTCTCCCTTGGTGAGAGAAACCGCGACAGCTATGAAGCATTTTTTAAGGCAGGGGCGGACCGTTATCTGCTTCGCCATGAGACTGCCGATAAAGAGCATTACGAGAAACTTCATCCCAAGGAGATGTCTTTTGAACACCGCATGGAGTGTCTGCGAACATTAAAAGACATCGGCTATCAGGTCGGATGCGGTTTTATGGTGGGAAGTCCTTATCAGACAACACAGACATTGGCAGAGGATCTGTTTTTTATACAGGAATTACAGCCGCATATGGTCGGGATCGGACCGTTTGTGCCGCATCACGAGACCCCATTTGGAAAAGAAGCGGGCGGAACCGTGGAACAGACCCTATATCTGCTCAGCCTGATCCGGATGTTAAAACCGGATGTTCTGCTTCCGGCAACCACAGCGTTAGGAACCATTGACCCGTTAGGGCGGGAAAAAGGCGTACAGGCAGGGGCAAACGTAGTGATGCCGAATCTTTCGCCGACCAATGTAAGAAAAAAATATGAATTATATGATAACAAAATCTGTACGGGGGACGAAGCAGCAGAATGTCGTTACTGCCTAAACCGCAGAATGGAAACCATCGGCTGTGAACTTGCAACCGACCGGGGCGATGCACCGGGCTGGGAACACCGTTAGGAAATAGAAGGAGGAAAAATAATGTATAATCCAAAATCAAGCAAAGCAGAGGAATTTATCGCACATGAGGAAGTCTTAGCTTCCTTGGAATATGGAGAAAAAAACAAGAGCAATGTGGAAGAGATTGACCGTATCCTGAATAAGGCACGGGAGAAAAAAGGTATCACACACCGGGAGGCAATGGTGCTTTTAGATTGTGATATTGAAGAAAAAAATCAGGAAATCTACGCATTGGCAAAAGAAATTAAAGAGGAATTTTACGGTAACCGTATTGTAATGTTTGCACCGTTGTATCTGTCTAATTATTGTATTAACGGTTGTGAATACTGTCCATATCATGCAAGAAACAAGCATATTGCAAGAAAGAAACTGTCCCAGGAGGAGATTGTCAAAGAAGTTACGGCGCTTCAGGACATGGGACACAAACGCCTTGCATTAGAAGCAGGAGAGGACCCGGTCAACAATCCGATCGAGTATATTCTTGAGTGTATCCAGACGATTTACGGTATCAAGCATAAAAACGGAGCCATCCGTCGTGTCAATGTCAACATAGCAGCAACAACTGTCGAGAATTACCGTAAATTAAAAGAAGCCGGAATCGGAACCTATATTTTATTCCAGGAAACCTATCACAAAGAAAACTATGAGAAACTTCATCCGACAGGACCGAAACATGACTATGCATATCACACAGAAGCAATGGACCGTGCAATGGATGGAGGTATTGATGATGTCGGCTTAGGCGTGCTGTTCGGACTCAATAACTATCGTTATGATTTTGCAGGGATCATCATGCATGCCGAGCATTTAGAGGCAGCAAAGGGAGTCGGACCACATACCATCAGCGTACCGCGTCTGCGCCGTGCCGATGATATCGATCCGGATGTATTTGACAATGGAATTTCTGACGATCTCTTTGCAAAAATCGTAGCCTGCATCCGTATTGCCGTTCCATATACAGGCATGATCGTGTCCACCAGAGAAAGTGCCGAGACCAGAAAAAAAGTATTACAGCTTGGAATTTCCCAGATCAGCGGTGGTTCAAGAACCAGTGTCGGCGGCTATGTAGAAGAAGAGCCGGAAGAAGAAAATTCTGCACAGTTTGACGTAAGCGACAGAAGAACGTTAGATGAAGTAGTCTGTTGGTTGATGGAAATGGGCTTTGTACCGAGTTTTTGTACTGCATGCTACCGTGAGGGAAGAACCGGTGACCGTTTTATGAAGCTGTTAAAGAGCCGCCAGATCGTCAACTGCTGTCATCCGAATGCACTGATGACCTTAAAAGAATACTTAGAGGATTATGCTTCCCCGAAAACAAAAGAAATCGGTGAAGCCCTGATACAGAAAGAATTGAATGTCATCACGAATCCAAAGGTCAAAGAAAAAACAGCAGAATACATTGCGAATATCCATAATGGACAGAGAGATTTCCGGTTCTAGGAAATTCTACATCTTGTGTATTCTTTCTTGAAAAGCGTACTATTTTGTGCTATCTTAGAATAAGTAAAATTAAGGCAGTACATAGGGAGAGCAGGAATGAGTGTACAGGACAAAGTAGAGCGGGTTCTTCGTGAATTCTATGTGTTATATTCGAGAAGCGAGCCATATGACAAGAATGCTGAACGGGTGATCGTCAACAAAAAAGAGGCATTGGCATTGCTTGAGCAGTTGAAAAGCTGCATGAATGAAATGATGGAAGAATACGAAATGACTTCAAACAGCAGAGAACGCGGCGAGCGTGAAGCGAGAAGACGCCGGGATGATATCATCTGGGATGCAAATCACAAGGCAGAAGATATTTATGCGGCATCAGTTCTCTATTCTAATGAAGCACTCGGGCATATCCAGACAATTATACAGAATGCAACGGATGAAATGGAAAAGATGTTCCATACTGCAAAGAAAGAAATGATGAAGCAGCAGCAGACCGTTCGTGAAAATCAGTTGGAGCTGAAGTCTTCGTTAGAAGATTTGAAGGATACAGATAAATACCGAAAAGTAATCGAGGAACGAAATAAAGAGATCAAGAAAAAGAAAGAACAGGACAGCCAGAAAAAAGTAAAAGAGAATACCGGGGCTGGAATGACGGCATTTCCGGCAGGAAAACCGGAAATAAAAGTAAACCCGGCATACTTTGAAAAGATCGGAAGGCCTGTTCCGGTACCGGATGTGTCGGAGACAAAGGCAGCACCGGAGCTGGATATCAAAGTAAATCTAGATGCGGAATACTTCCGCTGGAGACAGAAGAAAAAAGCAGATGGTTAAAAAACGTGCCCATCAGATATGGAAAGAAACTTTCCATATCTGATGGGCACAATCATTTAGGTAACACATATCCTATAATTTTTATCTTTGAATTTTCCAAAACAACATCTTCAAAATATCTTAAGAAATAATTCCGTGTGAAACCCCATAATTCATGGTAGAATAGGGAAAACAGGAAAGGACGAAGAAAAATGGACAAGGTCAATATTTTAGTGTGTGACGATGATAAAGAAATTGTCGATGCAATAGAGATATATTTACAGCAGGAAGGGTATCATGTGATCAAGGCATATGACGGAGAGCAGGCGATCGAGCAGTTAGAAAAAAATGATGTACAGCTTCTCATTATGGATGTTATGATGCCAAGACTGGATGGCATTCGGGCAACCTTGAAGATCCGTGAGAACAGCAGTATTCCGATCATCATTCTCTCTGCAAAGACAGAGGATGCAGATAAAATATTAGGACTCAATATCGGGGCAGATGACTATATCAGCAAACCATTTAATCCACTGGAACTGGTGGCGCGTGTCAAATCACAGCTTCGGCGTTATATGCATCTGGGCAATGTGGCAGATGAGAATATGAGCGTATACCGGGTAGGCGGTCTGGAGATCAACGATGACTTAAAAGAAGTAAAAGTGGATGGAGAGACGATCCGCCTGACACCGATAGAATATAATATTTTACTTCTCCTTGTAAAAAATGCAGGAAAAGTATTCTCCATTGAGCAGATCTATGAAAGCATCTGGAACGAAGAGGCGGTCGGAGCAGACAATACCGTGGCAGTCCATATCCGTCATATCCGGGAAAAGATAGAGATAAACCCGAAAGAACCACGCTATTTAAAGGTGGTCTGGGGTGTTGGCTATAAAGTAGAAAAAGGAGTATAGCATGAAGAATCACCGTTATTCAACGGCAGGAAAAATAGCAACGGTCATTATACAGCAGTTCATGGCGGTCCTGCTAGTGGTATTCCTGTTATTGTTAGGAAGTCTGTTTAGTAAGAGCATGCTGGAATTTCAGGATATCGGAAAAGGCGGATTTTTAGATTCCGGATATTTTACACAGGAATTTAAGAGTACCACCGTCGAGGTACAAAATCTTATTAATCTGCGTAAGAAATTTGAGACAAACGGAGAGTATGACCCGTCAAAAGCCGTGACGGTTACCGGAGATCTCCAGTATCGGCTGGGAGATCTAGAGGCATGGGCAAAAGAGGGATGCAGCTATCAGGCGGCAGGATATTTAAGTCTGGTGGAAGAGACCTATCCGGCAGTCAACGGCGGCGGCTATATTGAGCGGTATCTGAACGGAGAGATCAGTACGCAGGAAGCGACGAATATTTCTAATGCCATTGAGAATATGATGTTCTCTATCACAAAAGACATAGATACCTATAAGAGACTGATCAACAAGTATGATGCAGGAAAATCAAACGTAGCATATTATTACAGGAGTATTAATGGAGCGGTATACACCAACCTGAAATTAGAGGAAGGTGGAAAAGAAGAGGCAAGACAAAAGATCGAAGATCTCGGACAATATCTGTGCTACGATGATGAGGACATACATTTCGATACAAATATCAATAACTTAGAAGAATATTTTTATCAGGATGAGACCTACATTACCGGAAACATGGACACCGATGCCGTATTTATGATGGGAGTGAATGCAAAACTTCCATATAAAGACCATTTTTATAAAGCAAAAGAGTCCTATAACCGACTGCATCCGTGGATAAAGATCAGTATTATCACAACTTTTGTGAGTATCATAGGCTGGATAGCGGCACTGGTTTACCTGAGTACTGTCACGGGACGAAAATCCCACGAAGATGAGGTGCATCTGAACGGCTTTGATAAGATCAAAACAGAAATCGTCATAGTGGCGGGAATTCTGCTGATCAGTGCAGGAAACATGATGACAGGCAGACTGCGCTCCCATTCATGGGAGATTTCGGGACTTCTGATCATGGGAGGAATCTTAGCGTTTGTAGGAAATGCCTGCTTTTTACTGTTTTATCTGAGTATGATCCGCAGACTCCGCGCAGGAACACTCTGGAATAACAGCGTGTTTTATATGGTCATAGATTTAATACAGACCTATTATAGAGGCGGAAAGGCAACCGGAAGATTTCTGGTACTGTATATTTTAGAAGGAGCCGTGATACTGATCTTTGCTGCATGGGGCTATTATTATTCGCAGCCGTTGTTTTTAGCGGCACTGGCGATCCTGCTTATTGTATTTGGAATTTTTATCTTAAAAGACCGCGTACAGCGCCAACAGATTATCGAAGGAATTGAAGAGATCAAATCCGGAAATCTGGAATATAAGATCCGGTCGGAAGAGTTTACCGGGGATAACAAGATACTAAGTGAAGGAATTAACAATCTCGGAGACGGATTGGAAAAAGCGGTAGATGCGAGCATGAAAAATGAACGGATGAAGGCAGATCTGATCACAAATGTATCGCACGACATCAAGACACCGCTGACATCCATTATAAATTATGTAAATTTACTGGAAAATGAAAAGATCGAGAATGAGAAAGTAAATAATTATATCCACATTCTGAAAGAAAAATCAGCACGTTTAGAGCAGCTGACGGAAGATTTGGTAGAAGCATCCAAGATCAGCTCCGGCAATATTGTGTTAGAGATGGTCCGGATCAACTTAGTGGAACTGGTTTATCAGACCGCCGGAGAATTCAATGAAAAATTCGAGCAGCGGAATCTGACCATATTTACAAAAATGCCAAAAGAATCGATTGTTGTCATGGCAGACGGCAGGCGGATCTGGCGCGTGTTGGAAAACCTTTATAACAATGTCGCAAAATATGCACTGGAGGGCACGCGTGTCTATGTGGAATTGGACAAAAAAGAAGACGAAGCCGTATTTTCTATTAAAAATATTTCCTCAAAACCACTCAATATCCCATCGGATGAGCTGACAGAGCGTTTTATCCGGGGAGATGTCTCAAGGACAACGGAGGGAAGCGGACTGGGTCTGTCGATCGCGAAAAATCTTACCACATTGATGGGCGGAACCTTCGATATTATTTTAGACGGGGACCTGTTCAAGGTAATGATCACATTTCCACTTGCTTTTTAGTGGGGCTTTTATTATAATTTTTTGTGGAAAAGTATGTCGGCGGTGAGCTTTTTACCGCCGATTTTCAGTAAGGAGGATATATCATATGAAGTTACATGAAGGCGGCGTTTACTTAGTAAACGGCACAGAGTTAATTCCGGAGGGACCGGAAGCAGCTGCACAGATCTCAGCAAAGACGGGTGCAGCCGTATCGAAGGAAGAGGCAGCAAAGAATACGATTGCCTATGGTATTTTAAAAGACCATAACACATCCGGAAATATGGATAAACTTAAAATTAAGTTTGATAAACTGACTTCCCACGATATTACATTCGTAGGAATCATACAGACAGCGCGTGCATCAGGACTTGAAAAATTCCCGATCCCATATGTGCTGACAAACTGTCACAACTCCCTTTGTGCAGTTGGTGGAACCATCAACGAGGATGACCACATGTTTGGTCTGACCTGTGCAAAAAAATACGGCGGAGTCTATGTACCACCTCATCAGGCGGTTATCCATCAGTTTGCAAGAGAGATGCTTGCAGGCGGCGGAAAGATGATCTTAGGTTCCGATTCCCATACACGTTACGGAGCACTTGGAACAATGGCAATGGGAGAGGGCGGACCGGAGTTAGTAAAACAGCTTTTAAGCCAGACCTATGATATCAATATGCCGGGCGTAGTCGGAGTCTATATGACCGGAGAGCCACAGCATGGCGTAGGACCGCAGGATATCGCACTTGCGATTATCGGAGCAGTCTTTGCAAACGGTTATGTAAAGAATAAAGTAATGGAGTTTGTAGGACCGGGTGTGTCCAACTTAAGTGCAGACTACCGTATCGGTGTCGATGTTATGACAACAGAAACCACCTGTCTGTCCTCTATCTGGAGAACCGACGAAAAGATCAAAGAATTTTACGATATCCACGGAAGAAGTGAAGATTACAAAGAACTGAATCCGGGAAATGTTGCTTACTATGATGGAATGATCGAGATCAACTTAAGTGAGATTAAACCAATGATCGCTATGCCGTTCCATCCAAGCAATGTGTATACGATCGAAGAGTTAAATGCAAATCTTATGGATATTTTAGATGACTGTGAAAAGAGAGCCTTAGTCAGCTTAGACGGAGCCGTAGACTTTACATTAAAAGACAAAGTCAGAAACGGAAAGCTCTATGTGGATCAGGGAATCATTGCCGGCTGTGCAGGCGGTGGTTATGAAAATATCTGCGATGCAGCAGACATTTTAAGAGGTACAAGCATCGGACCGGACGAGTTTACCTTAAGCGTATATCCGGCAAGTACCCCGGTTTATATGGAACTTGTAAGAAACGGAGCCGTTGCAGATTTACTTGAGACAGGTGCGATCGTTAAGACAGCATTCTGCGGACCATGCTTCGGAGCAGGTGATACCCCAAGCAACAACGGACTTTCCATTCGTCATTCCACCAGAAACTTCCCGAACCGCGAAGGTTCTAAGTTACAGAATGGCCAGATCGCATCCGTAGCATTAATGGATGCACGTTCTATTGCAGCAACAGCAGCAAACAAAGGATATCTGACTTCTGCAGCAGATATGGATACAGAATATACAAAACCGGCATATCACTTTGATAAGACCATCTACGAGAACCGCGTATTTGACAGCAAGGGTGTTGCAGATCCAAGCGTAGAGATCAAGTTTGGTCCAAACATCAAAGACTGGCCGCAGATGAGTGCTTTACCACAGAACATGGTATTAAAAGTAGTATCTGAGATCCATGATCCGGTTACAACAACCGATGAGCTGATCCCATCCGGAGAGACTTCATCCTACCGTTCGAACCCACTTGGATTAGCAGAGTTTACATTATCCAGAAAAGACCCTGCTTATGTTGGAAAAGCAAAAGAAGTACAGAAAGCACAGAAAGCCATTGAAGAAGGCAACTGTCCGTTAGAGGCACTTCCGGAATTAAAACCGGTGATGGATACCGTACGGAAAACTTTCCCGGATGCAGGCGAAGGCAATCTTGGTGTAGGAAGTACGATTTTCGCAGTAAAACCGGGTGACGGTTCTGCCCGTGAGCAGGCAGCATCCTGCCAGAAAGTACTTGGCGGCTGGGCAAATATTGCAAATGAGTATGCAACAAAACGTTATCGTTCCAACCTCATTAACTGGGGTATGCTTCCATTCTTAATTGAAGAGGGAGACCTTCCGTTTGCAAATGGAGATTATCTTTTTATTCCGGAGATCAGAAAAGCCGTAGAGGAAAAGGCATCTGATATTACCGCTTATGTCGTAAAAGGAGATCACTTAGAAGAGTTCCACTTAAAGATGGGTGAGCTTACCGATGATGAAAGAGAGATCATCTTAAAGGGATGCCTGATCAATTACAACCGCGTAAATTAAGGAGAATACATGGAGAATAAGGAGAACAATTCCCCCGAACTGAAAAAAAAATCACACTGGAATATCAGACCTTATATGGCAATTGCATTAACCGCATTTTTAGTGATCACACTGAGTATCATTTTCTTCTTCCTGATCTACCGCTATAACGGGTTTGCGGCAGGATGGAGAAAACTCACTGTCATATTGCAGCCGATCATCATCGGAATCGTGATCGCTTATCTGATCAATCCGATCATGATGTTTTTTGAAAAATATCTGCTGCGCTGGATCGAGCCAAAGATACAGAAAAAAGACAAGGCAAAAAAATTATGCCGAAGTCTTGCGACATTTGGCGCATTAGCAGTTTTCATTATGATCATTGCAATTTTGCTGATACTCTTAATACCACAGCTTGCAGAGAGTATTCAGGGCTTAGTGGTCACATTGCCGGGTGAGGTGCAGGAGTTGATAGACAAGGTCAATGGAATTTTGAAGAACGATTCAGAAATCGCAGACATGTTTGAGAATACGCTGCTGCATGCAACGGATTATCTGCGTAACTGGGCAATGAACGATCTGTTACCAAAGAGCAACCAGTATCTGACCTCTATTACTTCAGGACTGATCAGTATTTTTAAAGTTCTGTTAAATATTGTAGTCGGATTGATCGTATCAGTATATCTGCTGTTCAGTAAAGAGACTTTTGTCGGACAGTTTAAAAAGCTGACCTATGCACTGTTTAAACCGAAACGGGCAAACATTATCATAGAGACAGCTAGAAAGAGCAACGAGATCTTTGGCGGATTTATCAGCGGAAAGATATTGGATTCTACCATTATCGGAATTATCTGCTATATCGTTCTTTTGATCATGAAGATGCCATATGCCGTATTGGTCAGTGTGATCGTCGGTGTTACGAATGTGATTCCGTTCTTTGGACCGTTTATCGGTGCAGTACCGGGATTTATCATTATCGTACTTGCCAATCCGTTGCAGGGACTTTATTTCCTGATCGTTATTTTTATCCTGCAGCAGGTAGATGGAAATATCATCGGACCAACGATCTTAGGAGATTCCACAGGACTTTCTCCGTTCTGGGTAGTCTTTGCGATCATGGTCGGAGGCGGATTGTTCGGATTTGCGGGAATGCTCCTTGGAGTTCCGGTCTTTGCCGTAATTTATTACATTATACAGAGGGTCATCTATCACTTCCTGCGTAAGAAAAAGCTGCCGGAAGCGACAGAGCAGTATATCGAGCTGGACAAAGTAGATACCCGTACGAATGAACTCTGCTATTTTCAAAAAGAAGAAATTGATGTAAAAAAAGAAGATCAAACAGAGGAAAATACAGAGAATAAAAACTAAGGAAAAGCCGTATTCGACAGGATTTGCCGAATACGGCTTTAAAATAATAAATTTTGACACACAGGGTATCCTATGGTACACTAAAATGGATAAAAATCTGTCTATTATAGGCATATTCAGAGGTGACACAAGTTGGATAAATATGAATATAAATTAAAACTCGATCAGATGAAAAGTGCTTTTGCAGAGGGAAATTATCACATGGCAGAAGAACTTGCAGATTCCATTAACTGGAAACGTGTTCGCAATGCAAATTCCCTGATAAAAGCAGGAGAAGTCTATGAGACGGCAGAAAGATATGATGATGCAAAAGAAATGTTTCTGCTTGCATATGAACGTTCTCCGATTGGAAGAACGATCGTATACCGTCTTGCAGAACTGGCAATCCATGTAGGCAATTACGATGAAGCAATGGAGTATTATGAGGAGTTTGTAGAGATGGCTCCGAATGATAGTCTCAAATTTGTGTTAAAATATAAGATATACAAAGCAAAGGGAGAATCCCTTGCAGAGCAGATACAGATTCTTGAGGATTTAAAGGAACAGGAATATATTGAAGAGTGGGCATATGAGCTGGCATACCTCTATCATCAGGCAGGAATGAGCGAGAAATGTGTGGAAGCATGTGATGAACTGATTCTATGGTTTGGTGATGGTGCATATGTTGAAAAAGCGCTCGAATTAAAGATGCTCTATCAACCGTTGACCAAGCAGCAGGAAGAGAAATACCGCCAGTTCCGCCAGAAACGGGACGGAGTGGTTGAGGTGCGTCCGAATGATATGCTCAATTCCGGTGAGATCGTATCCGAAGTTGTGAAGATCCCGCAGGTTACGATGAATGCGAGCCGTTTTAATACGGTAAATCTTCAGAATGAATTGGCAAAAAATATGCAGCAGATCATGGATGCGACGGAAAAAGAAGAGGTCAACGATTCCATGGATGCCATTAAGAAAATGGTGGAGGAGATTCCTTATTTACAGCTTCCGCATGAGAGTGAGGAGCAGAAGGAAGAAAAATACGGACATATTGAGACGGATGAAGAGATCGACGGTTCTTTAAAGATTAATTTTAAAGAGATGTTGGCAGAGGATTCGGACGGACAGATCAGTCTGTACGTTCCAAAGGATCCGATGGTAGAAAGACAGATTACCGGTCAGATGAGCATCCAGGAAGTGCTGGAAGAATGGGAAAAGACAAAGCGTGCGGCAGAGGCAGCATTGCAGGAAGCAGAGCAGCGCCGGTTAGAATCTGCAAAAGCCAGAGCACTTCAGGAAGCAGAAGAGATCATGGAGCGTTTAGTCGATGTCATTCCTCAGTTGAATGCAGGTCTGTCGCCAAAAGAATTATTGGAACAGGAGTATATGCAGAATATGCCGGAAAAAGACGAAAAAGCAGCCAGATTATTTCAGAATGTCAATGACATTCTTACAAGAGAGATCGAGAAATTATCCAAAGAGAATAACAGCATTGATCAGATGATAGAAGAGAATAAACCAGCAGAGGAATCTTTTGGACAGGAGATGGAAAATGAAATGTCAGAAGAGTTATCAGAGGAGATTCCACAGGAACTGCCGCAGGTTTCCACAGATATCGGAGATTTATTAGTAGAAGAACCGATACCGGAGGAAATTGAAGCAGCAAAAGAACTGATGCCGGAAGAGCCGGCAAAACAGGAAGAACTTCCGCCTATCCAGATACCGGAAGATGTGATTGAGGATGAAGATGTAACGATGCATCTGACAAAGGCACAAAAAGAGATCTTTTCTTATTTTGTTCCGATCCAGGGAATGGAGCAGCAGCTCTGTCAGGTGTTGACCGGAGTGAAACGGAGACTTGGAAGAAGTACGAACTCTACAGAGGGAAATATCATGATCCAGGGAGGACCGGGCAGTGGTAAGACCGTACTTGCAACGGATCTGATCAAAGTCATTCAGGAGGAAACCGGACTGATCGGAGGAAAGATCGGTAAGATCGAAGCCGCTTCTTTAAATCAAAAGGATATTCCGGAATTGATGAAAAAAGTCCGCGGAGGCTGTCTGATCATTGAAAAAGCCGGAGAGATTACGCGTGAGACGGCAGTGAAGATGTCTCTTCAGATGTCACAGGACACCGCAGGAATGTTAGTTATTTTAGAGGATACCAAAGAAGGAATCCGTAAGGCACTTGGACGCGATGAAGAATTTGCAAGGAAGTTTACCGAAAAAGTCAATATACCGATCTTTTCCATTGATGAACTGGTAGAATTTGCAAAATCCTATGCACAGGAGTTAGAGTACGAAATTGATGAAATGGGAGTGTTAGCACTCTATAACCGCATCAGCAGTATTGAAAAACTCGATGAAGCAACAACGCTGTTTGAAGTAAAAGACATTGTGGATGAAGCAGTGGCAAAATCCGAAAAGGGCGGATTCAAAAAAGCGTTCAGCGTATTTGCATCCAAACGTCATGGACAAGGCGATAGAAAAGTACTGCAAGAAAAAGATTTTGAGGAATAGTGAAAGAGGTAAAGACTATGGGGAAAGCTATGGGTAACTTTACAGAACTGGATGCGTACCTCTTTGGACAGGGAACGCATTACGACATCTATAAGAAGTTAGGAGCACATCTGTCTGTAGACGGAAAGAAAAAAGGTGTGCGGTTTGCTGTCTGGGCACCAAATGCAAAGAGAGTATTTGTCATTGGAGAATTCAATGGCTGGGATGAGACAGCGAACGAGATGGAGCGTGTAGAACCGGAGAGTATCGGTGTGTTCGAGACGTTCGTTCCGAATATCGGAACGGGCGTTCTCTACAAATATCTGATAGAGACCGCGGACGGTACCCTGCTGTATAAGGCAGATCCTTATGCAAACGAGGCAGAGCTTCGTCCGGGAACCGCCTCAAAAGTAGCAGATATCGAGCATTTTAAATGGACAGACAGCAAGTGGATGAAAGACCGTGCCGCATGTAAGGATCCATATGAAAAACCGATGGCGATCTATGAAGTACATCCGGGTTCCTGGATGCGTCATCCGGGAAGAGAGGATGAGGGATTTTATACATATCGTCAGCTTGCACATGCGTTAGCGGACTATGTAAAAGAGATGGGATATACGCATGTAGAATTGATGGGAATTTTGGAATATCCGTTTGACGGCTCCTGGGGCTATCAGGTAACCGGCTACTATGCACCAACTTCCCGTTATGGTACACCGGAGGATTTTGCATATTTTGTGGACTATCTGCATAAAAAAGGCATTGGTATTATCTTAGACTGGGTTCCGGCACATTTTCCAAAAGACGCGCATGGGCTGGCAGACTTCGATGGAACACCAATCTATGAGTATGCTGACCCGCGGATGGGAGAACATCCGGATTGGGGAACAAAGATTTTTGACTATGGAAAAAGCGAAGTTAAGAATTTCCTGATCGGAAGTGCACTGCTTTGGATCGAGCACTACCATATTGACGGACTGCGTGTGGACGCGGTAGCTTCCATGCTCTATTTAGATTACGGAAAAAATGACGGAGAATGGATACCGAATAAATACGGCGAGAACAAGAATTTAGAAGCGATCGAATTTTTCCGCCATATCAACACACTGATCTTAGGCAGAAATCCGGGAACCGTGATGATTGCGGAGGAATCTACGGCATGGCCGCAGGTAACCGGCAAGGCGCAGTACGGCGGACTGAATTTTACTTACAAATGGAATATGGGCTGGATGCATGACTTTTTGGATTATATGAAGCTCGACCCGTATTTTAGAAAAGATAACCATCACAAGATGACCTTTGCAATGAGTTACAATGGAAGTGAGCATTATATTTTAGTGCTCTCACATGATGAAGTAGTGCATTTAAAATGCTCTATGATCAACAAGATGCCGGGTGAAGAAGCAGATAAGTTTGCTAATTTAAAAGCAGGCTATGCATTTATGATGGGCCATCCGGGTAAGAAACTCCTATTCATGGGACAGGATATCGGGCAATACCGTGAGTGGAGTGAGGAACGGGAATTAGACTGGTATGTATTAGAAAATCCACATAACAAAGGGTTGCAGGAATTTGTCAAAGAACTTCTTCATATTTACCGTAAGTATCCGTGTATGTATGAGTTAGACGGTGGCGGAGAAGGCTTTGAGTGGATCAATGCGGACGATGCAGAAAAAAGCATTTATACATTTTTAAGAAAAGGAAAAGACGCAAAGAAACGTCTGCTCTTTGTCTTTAATTTTACTCCGGTGGCAAGGGATGATTTCCGTGTCGGTGTACCGGAATTAAAGGATTACAAGCTGATCCTGACAAGTGAGGAAGAGCGTTTTGCGGGCAGCGGCAATGTACCGGCAAAGAAAACCTACAAAGCAGAGAAACGGCCATGGGATAACAGGGAATATTCGATAAGATATCCGCTGCCTCCATATGGTGTCGCAGTATTTGAATATTAGAGGATTCAGAAAAGAGGCATTTGTGAGAATGTCTCTTTTTTGCATTAAGTTTTTGGTCAAATATCCGAAATATATAGCAGAGAATACAAACAGAAGAAACCGGAGGCATCTATGAGAGTCGACTTAGGCAATCTGACAGAGATTACGAAAAAAAGTGCAGCAGTCCAGAATAAAGGGACGCAGGCTGTTTTAAATGAAAATATCACAACAAAAGAGACGGATAAGACAGGACATTCCTATACCGTTAAGAGTGTAACATATGAGACTCTGCTTGCAGAAGATAAAAAGAGTGCAGAGGATATCGCAATGCAGGCGGACGCGGTTGACCCACAGGCAATGCATGATGAGATGGCAGTGCTTGCGAATACGACTACAGAAGAAGACTATGAAAAAATGGAAGAAGACGGATATTCCGTAAATGATACAGAGATACCGGAAATTGTCACCGAAATGGACAAGATCAAGATCCAGCTTGCAAAAGCGGGCGTGGACATCCGTATTTTCGGAGACGATGTGAGCGTCGAGAAAATTGCGGAAGTCTTAGGAAGAGCCGGAGTCGGACAGATTGAGGCAGCATTGCGTATTGCAGATCTTCCGGCAACGGAGCAGAACGTCAGTGAGACGGAAGAAGCACTGGAAATGGCAGAGAATCTAGAGCCGCTTTCGGATGGTGCAAAAAAATACATATTAGACAACGGACTGGATGCTACGATCGACAATCTCTATAAGGCAGAATACAGTGCCGGTGGAACAGGAGAGTCCTATTCCGTGCCGTCCACCGAAGAAAATACAGATTTTTCACAATTGGATAAACAAATTCAAAAAATGCTTCAAGACACCGGATTTGAGATTACGGATGAAAATATCGAGGACAGCCGGTGGCTTTTAGAAAATGAGATCCCTTTAACAGCCGAGAATTTAGAAAGTTATCAGAGCTTAAAAGATTTACGGCTTCCACAGGATAACGAGGTGGTCTTAAAGGCGATTACGGATGCGATCGCACAGGGAAAACGTCCGAAGGATGCCGTTCTTGCGATCACCAGACAGCGTCAGTTAGAAGAAGTGCGTTTAGAAATGAGTGCAAAAGCAAATTATGCACTTGCCGGAAAAGATTTTTCGATTGATACGGATGCGATCGCAGAGACGATCGAGGCTTTAAAAAAAGCGGAAGAAGCATATTACGAGAAATTTTTATCACAGGGAGGCGTTGAACCGACAGAAGAAAATATCAAAATTTACCGGGATATTGAGCAGGTATTTGAAGAGTTAAAAGGCGTTCCGGCATATACACTCGGTGTAGAGGAAGGAAGCATTGAGACACCGCAGGAGCTGCATAAAGCAGGAAAAGTATTGCAGGATACCTTTGAAAAGGCGAATGAATCCTATGAAACACTGATGACAGCCCCAAGGAAGGACATGGGAGATTCGATACAGAAAGCGTTCCGCAATGTCGATGATATTTTAACAGACCTTGGTATGGAAACAAATCCTGCAAACCAGAGAGCAGTCCGTATCCTTGCATATAATCAGATGGAGATTACAAAAGAAGCGGTATTACAGATGAAGGCTGTGGATGAAAAGGTACAGCAGACATTTGAAAACATGAAGCCGCAGGTGGTCCGTGAAATGATAAAGAGCGGCATTAATCCACTGGACATGAATCTGGAAGAGTTGAACCGTACAGCGGTAGAAATTAAGGAACAGCTTGGCATCGACAATGAAGATGTGCGTTTTAGCAAATATTTATATAAATTAGAGCAGAACAGCGAAATTGCCGAAGAAGAGCGGAGTGCCTATATCGGAATCTACCGTCTGATCGCCCGTGTGGAACAGACAGACGGAGCGGCGATCGGCATGCTGGCACAACAGGGAGCGGAATTTACGATGAGAAATCTGTTAACGGCTGTCCGCAGCAGTAAAAAAGAAGGCAGGGAATATGCGGTAGATGATTCTTTCGGAGGACTTGAGGAGCTTGAGACAAGCGGAATCTCCGTAACAGAACAGATCGAAGCCGGATATCAGAATGATTGTATCAAAGATATCATGCGGGAGTTAAGTCCTGAGAAATTAGCAAAGATCCCGGATTGGGAGAACATGACACCGGAGCAGTTCAAACAGGAATTAGAGCAGCTTCCGGAGGATGTAAATCTGCAAAAATCCTATACAGAGCAGGAAATGGCAGAGTACCGGAACAGTGCCGTGGCATCGGAAGAAGTCTATAAGATGTTAGAGCAGTATGATCTGCCAAAGACGGTCAGTACGATCTTAGCGGCACAGGAAATGATCGGAAACCGGAACGGAATGTTCAGAAAGCTGTTTGCAAAAGCGGCAGACACCGAAGATGTGACGCTTGCAGATATTGAGCAGCAGGTCTTAGAGGAATTTGCGGAAGCCGTGAAATCTCCAAAGGATATGGCAAAGGCACAGAAGGTACTTGCTGAGACAGCAGAAAATGTAATGAAGTCCATGAAAAATGAATCCAACGTTACCAGTCTGGATTTAAAAGAGATGCGTATGGTGCAGACGCAGATCGAGTTAGGTACCAAAATGTCCAAAGAGGAGACTTACCAGATCCCGGTATTAGTCGGTGATTCCGTTACAGGCGTGTCATTGAAGATTGTCCGTGGCAAGGAAGAAAAAGGAAGAGTGGACATTTTATTTGAGGGAGACGCTCTTGGAAAGACCGCAGCCCAGATTTCTGTCAAAGACGATAAGATCGAAGGCTATATTGTATCGGACAGTCAGGCAACGTTAAGTGCCATGCGTGAACAGGAGGAAGCCTTAAGCGGTATGTTAAAGACCGAAGAAGAGCAGGAAGTAGAGATCCGTTATGTTCATGCAAAAGATGTGGATTTAGAAAAATTTTCCGCAAAAACCACAGAGACTTTCGATGAGGAACAAAGTCAGACCCAGACAAAGACACTGTATCATATGGCGGAGAGTTTTCTTAAGACATTACGGAGTCTTGAGATTTCACAGTAATTTTACAAAAAAGGCATACAGAAAATAAAGGTTTTACCGATATATAAAGTAACGGGAGGAAATCCCACAGATGACAGGATGGAGAGCAGCGCACGGAAGCGGAAAAGACAACGAGAAAGAAGAAGAAAAGAGAGGAAACAAGTATGAAGATCAATCACAATATGTCAGCAGTTATCACAAATCATCAGCTGTTGAATAATGAAAATTCACTGTCCGTTTCTATGGAGAAACTCTCTTCAGGACTTAGAATTAATCATGCAAAGGACGATGCGGCAGGAATGGCGATTTCTACAAAGATGCGCGCACAGATCCAGGGTCTGAATCAGGCATCCCGGAATGCATCCGATGGAAACAGTATTTTACAGACCGCAGACGGAGCTTTAAATGAAGTAACGAGCATGATCCAGCGTATGCGTGAGTTAGCTGTTCAGGCGGCAAATGAAACCAATACAGACGATGACAAAGACTCCATTCAGGATGAGATCGAATCCTTAAAAAAAGAAATTGACCGTGTATCCACCGATACAGAGTTTAATACAAAGACATTATTTAACGGAAGTCTCGATACCAGAGTGTATGGGGATCATGTTTCAAGAATTTCCGTATCAGATGCCGTAGCAGCAGGAAAATACAATTTTACGATCGATGAGGCTGCAACACAGGCAGTTTACAATGATCCGCTGGGTGCAGCAGTAACAACACCAAGCTATGTCGATGATAATGGAGATACGGCAGCAGATCTGGATGCAATTCCGGACGATGCGGCAGGTGTTGTCGTGATCAATGGCCGTGAGATTAAGATTGAAGCAGGAGATACGGCAACCGAAGTATATGGAAAACTGCGTGAAGGAGCAGAGCTTGGAGAGTGCAGTATCAATCCATTGATCCAGGCAGGCGGTATTTATGTGAAGAAGGATGCCGATTACACATTTGGCGACCCGTTACAGCTTACTTCTGATTTTTATGGAAGCGGTTCACAGGTAAAAATCTCCTGTGATAATGAGAAACTGGCGCAGTTCTTAGGCTTACCGATGAGCAATGCAGATAATATCCCAACCGGAAAGGATGCAAAACTTACGATCGATGCAACCTCTGCATTTGGAAATCACTGTACTTATACAACCGATGGAAATAAGATCACGATCACAAACAGATCCGGCTTTGAGATCAGCTTTTTAGCAGAAGAAGGTTATTCAGATACAACACCGATCCAGTTAGATGTAACAAACATCGGAACACTGACACTGCAGATCGGAGCAAACGAGCATCAGACCATGGATGTACGGATTCCGGAGATTTCTACAGACAGCCTGTATATTGACAATCTGGATGTTACAACCGTTAATGGTGCAGACCGTGCGATCATGCAGTTAGATGATGCATTAGAAAAAGTAAGTTCCGCACGTTCTAAGATCGGTGCATATCAGAACCGTTTAGACCATGCGATCAACAGCTTAGAGCAGGAAGGTCAGGATATGACAGCTGCACTTTCCCGAATCGAAGACGTAGATATGGCGGGCGAGATGACGGAATATACAAAGGATAACGTGCTTACACAGGCAGCAACCAGTGTACTTGCACAGGCAAATGATATCCCGCAGCAGGTACTTCAGCTCTTACAGTAAGCAGGTGAGAAAGTATGGAAAAAGAAAAGATCACAGAGTTTACCAGAAGGATCAGTCAGTGCAACCGAAGCGGGCTGACACTGATCACATATGAAATATGTTTTGTTCACTGTGTAGATGCGAAAAAGGCATATGCACAGAAAGAGCATGAGGTTTTCAAAAAAGAGGTACAGAAAGCCTCCGAGTGTGTAAACCGGTTGATGGAAACTTTGAATTTTGAATATGAGATCGCAAAAGAATTATACCCGGTTTACCGTTTTTGCCGTGATGAACTGGCAATGGCACTGGTGAAAAACGATATCAGCAGGGTAGAGAATGCAGAGAAGATCTTAAAAAATCTCTACGGAGCATTTGAAGAAGTCTCAAAAGAGGATTATTCCCGTCCGTTGATGGAAAACAGTGAGAAAGTCATAGCAGGAATGACCTATCAGAAGAATAATTTAACGGAAAACTATGAAATTGGAAATGAGAGCAGAGGATTCTTGGCATAGAATCCTCTGTTTATGCATTTTCAAATTGTTTTACACAGCCTAAAAGGAATTTGTAACGAAGCTGGACAGCGTTCAACTCATAGATAGAACTGTCGATCAAATCCGGGTCCACAGCATGTTCAAAATTTGCGTAAGCAATATCGAGTTCCTTTTTTGTCTTTCGCAGATCATCTAAAAGTAACATATAATGTGGGTCTTTGTTGCCCGCATCCTTCGTCAGTAGGAACATTCTATCACATCCTTCTGGAATATACATTCCTTTTTAGATTAGGGTGTCAAAAGGCGGTTTCCAGTTTTTTGATTGGCAACTTGCACAAAGCCGAGTCTGTTTTGTTCCGTTGTACGAAAATAAGAAAATCTAAGTCTGCCTGAGTTCGGTTACGATGGAGTGACGTGTACGTCTTAAATACCCCATCCATGGGGCTTAAGACTTTTGCTGCCGTCCATGGCAGCAAAACACTATACATGAACAGCCAGACTAAGATTTACTAATTTTCTCCCAAAGTCACAAAAGCAGTCTCAGTTTTGTGCAAGTTGCCAGCCACTAAGTTGTGAGCCGCCCTTTGACACCCTAATCCTTTTTATAAAGTATAATCAAGAAAAATCCAAAATATACAATATTTAGAAATTCTTTTTTTGACATCAAAAATGTTGAAAAACAAAGGGTTCACAGAATTTTTGTGGAAAATGGCAAAAAATATTTGTAAAAACTATACAATGGACAGTCTGTATGGAATAGGCTAAAATGCAACTACACAAAGGAGGGATGGCTTAGGAAAGTAAAATATATTATATTGCTGGGGATTTTAATTCTGGCAGTATGCTCCGATGTCCGTACTGAAAAGATCAGAAATAAGCTGATTTTAGCAGGACTGGCGACAGGATTTCTGATTCAAATCTATGAAAAGGGAATTTCGTTCATTCCCTTATGGTTCATTCAAATATCAATACCGATATTCTTATTTTATCCGATATTTCGCATAGGCGCTTTAGGTGCCGGCGATATCAAACTTTTTTCCGTAATAGCAGGATTTTTGACATTAAAAACGTGGTGGGTCTGCGTGGAAGCTGCCTTTCTTGTAGGAGCAGCAATGGGACTGTTCAAATTACTATTCAAAAACTATGTGAAGGATGCACATACGATTCATTTTTCTGTGCCGATTCTGGCAGGATATCTCTATTATCTGGGGGTGGTGAGATGAAAAAACAAAAGATCGCAATCTGTGATCAGGATGTAGAATACACAAGACAGCTTGTAAATTATATTGCAGCGAAAGAAAAAGACAGCTTTGAGGTGACTGGATTTTCTGATGAAAGTCTTTACCGGAAAAATGACGAAAACTTTGATCTGTTGCTGTATGAGGAGACCTTTTTTCAAAACAAAGAAGAAGCAGGCAGGGCCAAAAAAGCCATCTGCTTAAGCAATGGAGAAATTTCCACGGAACAGGAAAATATGCGGGTGCTCTTTAAGTACCAGCCGGCAGACCGGATACTGCGGGAAATACATGCCGGGATTGGAAAAGTGGCAGGGAGCATGGATACAAAGAGTATCTGGAGAGGTGAGAAGCAGATATTTGCCGTGTATTCTCCCTGGAATCATCGGCTTCGGACACCATTTGCACTGACAGCGGCAGAACAGTTGTCGGCAGGAAAAAAATTATTGTATTTGAATTTTAGCGTGTGCAGTGGGTTTTGCAAAAGCATGGGCTTAGAGCCGGATATGGATATGGGAGATTTATTTTATCTGTTAAGGGAAGGCGAGGAAGAACTCTTGGCAAAATTAAAGAGTAGTATTTATCCACTGGGAAGCTATCAGGTCATTCCACCGCCGGCAAATCCGGAGCATTACATGGAGTGGAAAAAGGGCGAGGTAAGGCATTTCTTAGAACTTCTTTTAGAAAAGACAGAGTTTGAAGTCTTACTTTTGGATCTGGGATGTGTGATGAGCGGATTTTTTGAAGTGCTGGATCTGTGTCAGAAAATCTGGATATTAAAGGAAAATCGGACAAGTAAAGATCCCGGAATAGAAGAATTAAAAGAACTTTTGGAAAAGTTTAAGGAAGGTTTAACAGGAAGAATGGAAGAAGTATTCCTGCCGGGAGGACAGGCGTGGCGGGAAGACGGAACGATACAGGTAGAGGAATTCTACATGGGTGAAGTAGGAAACTGTGTACGCCATTTATTAGGAGGAGAATATGCATCTTGATAACATGGAACAGATACAAAAACGTGTACTGGAAGATATGGATTTAAGTGAAGAGAATGATGATGCCCGGTTAAAGAAAAAGATAGAAGAAAAAGTCTGGGAATATGGAAAAGAGCATCTGATCTCGTTAGAAGAAGAACAGAGATATGTACAGGAAATCTTCTGTTCCCTTAGAAAACTGGATATCCTTGAGGAATTATTGCAGGATGATTCCGTAACGGAAATCATGGTCAATGGGTATCAGAAGATTTTTTATGAAAAAGCAGGGCGTTTATATGCCTGGGAAAAAAAGTTTACAGGAAGAGAAAAACTAGAGGATGTCATACAGAAGATGGTGGCAAAGAATAACCGGGTTGTAAATGAAGCAATGCCAATTGCGGATGCCCGCTTAGAAGATGGTTCCAGAATCCATATCGTATTAGAACCGACTGCAATAGACGGCTCCTGTATTACCATCCGAAAGTTTCCGAAAGAGCCGATGACGATGGAACGGCTGATAGAATTGCAGACACTCAGTAAAGAGGCAGCCCAATTCTTAGAGATGCTGGTAAAAGCGGGATATAACATTTTTATCTCCGGCGGTACAGGTTCCGGAAAGACAACGTTTTTAAATGCACTTTCCGGCTGTATCCCATCGGGGGAGCGTATCATTACGATTGAGGATTCCGCAGAGCTGCAGCTTCATGGAATAGAGAATCTGATACGTTTAGAGACGCGGTGTGCCAATGTAAAAGGGATGGAAGAGATTACGATCCGGGATCTGATCCGGGCAGCATTGCGAATGCGCCCCGACCGTATTATCGTCGGAGAATGTCGTGGGGCAGAAGCTTTAGATATGCTGCAGGCAATGAATACCGGACATGACGGAAGCCTCAGCACCGGACATGCAAATTCCTGTGAAGATATGCTACACCGTTTAGAAACTATGGTATTGATGGGAATGGAATTGCCGCTAACGGCGATCCGGGGGCAGATTGCATCCGGTGTGGATATTTTAGTCCATGTGGGGCGGATGCGGGATGGTTCAAGAAAACTCCTAAACATTATGGAAGTTGGAGCATATACGGATGGCAGGATAGAGTTATCTCCATTGTGGGAGTTTCAGGAAAAGGGTGAAAAAGGAGGAAAAGTTATTGGGGAATGGAAAAGCAGGGAGAAATTAAAGAATACACGAAAATTAGAGTGGGCAGGTATCGGGAAATCCTCATCGCAGCCGGCATTACGGCTCTGATCGCAAGATTATTCTACCAGAGTGTGAAGGCACTGTTACTGTTCTTTCCGGTATGTTATTTCTATCGAAGGTACAGTGCAAAAAAGGAGCAGGAGAAGAGAAAACGCCAGTTATTGCAGGAATTTAGGGACTGTATGGAAATGATCGAAGGAAATCTGCTTGCCGGATATGCATTAGAAAATGCATTTTTAGTTGCCGGAAAAGAGATGAAAGAACTACATGGGGAGGGGGGACTGATGCAGACAGAATTAGAAATCATCAATCGTAAGGTTTGTATGAACCAGCCGTTAGAAGTCGTATTTGAAGAATTTGCGAAAAAAAGCGGTATAGAAGAAATTGAGAATTTTTCAGAGGTGCTCTCTTTTGCAAAGCGTGGCGGCGGTAATCTGGTGGGGATCATACAGAATACCGTAAGAAATATCAGCAGTAAAATCCGGATTGAAGAAGAGATACAGACGATGATCGCACAGAAGAAATTAGAGCAAAAAGTAATGAATGTTATGCCAGTGTTTTTACTGTTCTATCTGGATATCACCTCTCCGGGCTACCTGGATGTACTATATCACAATATATTAGGAGTTATCTTTATGACAATCTGTCTGCTGGGCTATCTGGCATCTATCCTGCTCTCAGAAAGGATGGGAAGGATTGAAGTCTGAAAAAGGAACGGAAAAAACAAAGATAAAAAAGATTTTAGCAGCAGTCCTCCTTCTGATCG
Source organism: Maccoyibacter intestinihominis (assembly GCF_040096355.1). Classification (NCBI taxonomy): domain Bacteria; kingdom Bacillati; phylum Bacillota; class Clostridia; order Lachnospirales; family Lachnospiraceae; genus Maccoyibacter; species Maccoyibacter intestinihominis. Next base: position 42,915 of record NZ_JBBMEX010000014.1, on the reverse strand, counting down.
TATTTGTGATGGTCAGACAACAGACAGCGGGATCTTTAGAACATGGCTCTTTGCAAAGAAAAGAACCCGGAGAAGGAAGCAGTCAGAAATCGTTAGAGGCTATTGTTGACGGTGAATCCTATGATATAAATGTCGAGATTGCGGAACGCCGGTTTACCAAAAAAGAAGTGAAAAAAGAGTTAAAAAAGGCGAAAAAGGAAATTGATGCAACTTTCTTAGGAGATAACAAATCCCTGAATTCCGTAAAAAAGCCGGTGGTAATGAAAGATTCTTACCGAAACGGGAATGTAGAAGCAGAGTGGAGACTGGATTCGTATGATGTCATCAATACAGAAGGAGAGTTCGTAAAGAAAGAACTGCCAAAAAAAGGGGTATTATTAGAGGCCTGTGTGTTATTAAGCTGTGGAGAAGAAACAGAAGAGTACAGTTTTGGATTTCATGTATTTTCGCCGGACCTGAGTGTCAAAGAACAGATTGAAACAGCCTTAGAAAAGCAAAATCAGAAAAATAAAACAAAAAAGAATTTTATTCTTCCGAAAAAACTCGGAAAAAAAGAAATTCAATGGAAAGAACAGAATCCACATACAGTAGGAATTTTGTTGTTACTTGGAGTGGTTACAGGCGTACTCCTAAAATTCCGGGGACTGGAGGAAGAGCGAAAGAAAAAGAAAAAACGGGAAGAAGAACTGCTATTATCCTATCCCCAGTTAGTAACTACATTAGCGTTATTGATCGGAGCAGGAATGCCGGTATCCAAGGCATGGGGGAGAATGGCAGGACGTTATAAGAAGAATGGCACAGTAAAAAATGCAGCATATGAGGAGATCTGTTACACCTGGAATGAGATACAGGATGGTGTCGGAGAAAGAAAAGCATATGAGAACTTTGGGAACCGTTGTGCACTCTGGCAATACAAAAGACTGGCATCCCTATTAACACAAAATCTGCGAAAAGGAAGCTCGGAGCTTACGGAATTGTTATCGAAAGAGTCAGAGCTGGCAATGGAACAGCGGAGGAATCTGGCAAAACGGTTAGGAGAAGAAGCAGGAACAAAATTATTATTACCGATGATGCTGATGCTCTGCATGATCGTGGCACTTATCATTGTTCCGGCATTGATAAAGTTTTAGGAAGATTTACAGAAGTAAAGGAGGATATCTATGAAAAAAGGATTGAAAGACTTATTTTTAGAAGAGGATGGAATTGGTACGGTAGAGATGATCTTAATCTTAGTCGTGTTAATTGCCCTGGTAACAATTTTCAAGAGTCAGCTTACGACGCTTGTTGGTGAGCTGTTTACATCACTTTCGGAAAATGCAAAAGGTATATAGCAAGAAGGCAAGTATCACGGTATTTCTTACCCTGTTATTATTGCTGAGTGCATCCTTTTTCTTTGCATTGTTAGAAACGGCACGGCTTAAGGGACTTGGTACAAAAGCGGATATTGTCAGTGATGCTGCCTTAGAATCTGTCTTTGCAGAATACCAGAAAGAAATCTATGAGAATTATGGGCTGTTAATGTTAGATTGTGCGTATGGCAGTGGGAATTTTGCCATAGAAAATGTGGAAAAGCGTTTACAGGAAAAAAATCTTAATAATTTGAAGCAGTCAGAAAAAGAACTCTACGGGATCAATCTGACAGAGTGTAAAATTCCCGGATATCAGCTGCTAACAGATAACGGAGGAAATGTATTTCGCCATCTTGCAGCCCGGACAGCAAAAAGAGAAGCACTGGTACAGGAAGTGGATGATTTTGCAGAGGAGATACAGCAAAAAGAAACCTTAGAGCAGGAAAATGGAACGGTAGAAGAACGTTTAGAAGAGGCAAACAAAACAATAGAGGAAGTGGAACAGGCGAAACAGGCAGAAAATACAGAAAGTGCAGAAAAGCCGGAACAAAAAGAAAGTACAAAAAATACAGGAAATACAGAGGAAAAAGAGAAAGTGTGGGATATTTCCGCTCAGAAACCACAAGAAGAGGTAAAAAACCCCATTGAGGATGCAAATCAGTGGAAAAAGAGTGCTGTTTTATCACTGGTGATAAGGGATGAGAGCCAGCTGTCTAACAAAGCAATAGCATTAGAACATACATTAGAGCATCGACAGAAAGAAACCGGAAATCTTCCGGTACAAGGAGCAATATTAGAAGAATTGTGGTTTGTAAAGTATTTAGAAACCCATATGGGCTCTTACCGACAGATTTCATCCAATCATGCATTAGACTATGAGTGGGAATATATTTTAAATGGAGAGTCTTCGGACCGTGATAATCTAAAGGAAACCGTGAAAAGTTTAATAATGATTAGAGAAATAGCAAATATGGGATATCTGATACAGGATCAGCAGAAGTGTATCGAGGCAGAAGAGCTGGCAGTCGCATTGATGGGCTGGAGTATGAATCCGCCAGTTGTGGATGCTACCAAATGGGGAATCTTAGCTGCATGGGCATATTCTGAAAGTATACTGGATGTACGGGCATTGTTAGAAGGCAGAAGAATTGCGTGGATAAAAAATGCAGAACAGTGGACAACCGGTATCAATCAGACAGGGGAAGCAGTAGATGGATTTGCGATGGCAAAGGACTGTGAGAATGGATGGGATTATTTGAAATACCTGCAATTTTTAATCTGTATGAAAAAAGATAGTGCAGTAAATTACCGTTCCATGGATATCATTGAGGTAAATACAAACGCAATGTATGGAAAGAGCATACAGATGGATCATATGATGACCGGATGTGAGAGCAGGGTAAGTTACGAAGCAGAGCCGTTATTCTGGAATATGATCACGATCCAAAGGCTTGGAATGGAGACTTTCCAGATAGACAGGTGCAATCAATATACATATTTTTAGAAAAAATGGATAGGAGGTGCGTGGATATGTCTCTGTTTATAAAAATTAAATGTAAATATTATTTATTTGGAAAAGTAGTGAATAAAGCTCTCTCAAGAAGAAAAAGAAATAGAAAAATCCTCTGTTTGACAGAGACATATCCACGCACTTTCTATCGTGCATCCCTGACGGTGGAAGCAGCCGTCGCACTTCCGTTGTTTATTGGCTTTATGGTTTTTCTGCTGTTTTATTTTCGGATCATGCAGACAGAGATCACTATGGAGCAGGCAATGATGTATACAGCAAGGGTAGAAGCAGCATGTGTGAGTGAAAGCTCCGATACTGTACATCCGGCAAAGGTACAGTTGCATTTTTTAAAAAGTGCAAAAGAAGAAAACGTACCATTTGAATATATTGATGGGGGAAAAGCGGGGATTTCTTTTAGCAAATCCAATTATGAAGGAAGTGAACTGATACTGCACGCCAGTTACCGGATGACAATACCGGTAGGATTCTTTGGAACGTTGAGATATCCGGCGGAACAGGAGGTATCCGCAAGGAAGTGGACAGGGTATATTCCGCAGGAGGATGATGCAGGAAAAGAGAAGCTTGTCTATGTAACAAAGACCGGAAAGGCCTATCATGGCAGCAGGGATTGTGCCTATCTGGATCTGAGTATCCGTACAGTGTCATTAGAGGAAGTAGAAAGTTCAAGAAATAAAAATGGAAGCAAATATGTGCGGTGTGGAAGTTGTTGCAAAAAGAAGAGTGGAAAAACCTGTTACATTACAGATTACGGAACCTGTTATCATGTGAGTTTGGAATGTCGGGGATTAAAGCGAACGGTGTATGTAATTTCCATGGACAAGGTTGGTAAACGTCATCCATGTAAGAAATGTACATAAAAATTCATGTAAAAATAAAAGTATAGGAAATAGTCAGGAGAAATGTTAAAGAAAAGTATAATTTTTATGATGTTACTGCTGTTTTCAATAGAGGATGTCAGGAAAAAGAGGATTGATATTCTGCCGTTATTGGCATTTTCGGTAATAGGAGCAATATATCAGACAGTGACAAGGGCTTTGACCATACCGGAAATCTGTGGAGGTATGCTGTTGGGAGTGGGATTGCTCGGAATTGCTGAGATGACAGGTGAATCATTAGGTTATGGTGATGGGCTGCTCTTTCTGGTTACCGGTATTTATCTGGGAGGATGGGATAATTGCTCCCTGTTGATGACAAGCCTTGTACTGGCGTTTGTTTTTGCCATAATACAAATATTAGTGCGGAAAAAAAGTGCAAAATCAGAAATTCCGTTTGTACCATTTGTATTATCCGCCTATGTGTTATATTTGGGAGGACAGATCATATGAAAAAATCTTTAAAAGCGAGCTATACGGTAGAAGCATCCATGCTTATGCCATTGGTACTGTTTTTTATCTTTCAGGGATTTGCACTCGGGATCTCCTTATGTCAGGAAGTTCAAAAGGCATCGGTTTACTCTGCACGATTACAGGAATTATCGGGTGCAGATATTTTTAAAAGAAGCGAAATGTTAGAAGAAGCAGGGGAAAATATATGGAAATAGAGTATAGAAGAACGTGGAACCGGAGTTTTATGCTGGTGACAGGTTATGTGGAAGAAGAGAGCTATGAATTAAGAATGTTAAAACACAATGCAGTCATGGGATTGCTGCCGGTGCAGGATGTACAGGAAACAGGAGAAATCCGGTTTTGTTACGATATTACAGGAAAAAAGTCGCTGGAGTGTTATCTTGAAAATAATGCGTTAAATCTTGTGATGATCAAAAAGATTCTTGAAAACCTTATACATCTGTGCCGGGAAATGGAGCATTATCTGCTCAAAGAAGAGAAAATCCTGTTAAAAGAAGATATGATCTTTATGGATAGCAGAGAAGAACAGTTTTATTTCTGTTACTATCCGAATAAAGAAGGAGAACTCAGGGAAGAGTTTGCAAATTTGATCGAGAATATGCTGCCGCAATTAGACCATGAAAATCGTGAGGATACAGAAAAAGTATATGCAATATATGAAAAAACCCGTGAAGAGAACTACAGTCTGTTAAAGCTGCAGGAATTATTTTTTGCGACAGAAGAGGAAAACGACTGGGAAATGTGGCAGGAATACAAAGAAGTGAAAAACGAAACAGCAGGGATAGAGCCGGTAGCTGTAAATCCTCAAAATCCGAAAAAAAGCGATAAAATAATGTCATTAAAAAAATTAATATTACAGGTTTTAGAAAAAGGAATATCCGCACTACATCTGGACAAATTAAATAGAAAGAAAAAGGAACTTTCCATGCCTGCAATTCCGGTTCCTTTTATTAAGAAGAAACAAAAGGAATCTTCGCCGGAACGTAATAAGATCCATTTATCAGAGCATAGAAAAATAGGTGCGTCAGAAAAAGATCCGGCATATCCAATGGAACAGGATAGAACATATCTATCGGGGCAGAGAGAAGAAGCCGTAACCGGTGCCAGACTGATCTACCTTGGCGGAGGAGAAGAGCGGGATTTTGTAGTAGATAAAGATATTTTTCTGATCGGAACGGATGCATCAGCAGTCGATGGAGTACTGAAATCAAGAGCAGCAGGAGAAATACAGGCGAAAATTACAAGAGCAGAAAATACTTATTATATAGAAGATATGAATTCGGCAAATGGAACACTTGTAAATGGTGAAATCCTGATCTATAAAGAGGTTCGTAGATTAGAAGAAGGTGACAGGATTACCTTTGCAGATATATCGTATAGATTCTTGACTTTTTGCAATAACAGTATAATATAAATAAAGTAGAAAACAGATAGTAGCGAGAGGAAACGAGAATGAAGAAAATTGTACTGACGGGCGGAGGAACAGCGGGACATGTAACACCAAATATCGCACTTCTTCCGGGTTTGCAAAAATTAGGTTATCAGATAGATTACATTGGTTCTTATGAAGGGATCGAGAAGAGATTGATCGAATCCTATCATATTCCATATCATGGAATATCTTCCGGTAAACTCAGAAGATATTTTGATGTAAAGAACTTTACAGATCCGTTTAAAGTTCTAAAGGGTTATCATCAGGCAGTCAGACTGTTGGGAAAATTGAAACCGGATATCGTCTTTTCTAAAGGCGGATTTGTCTCTGTTCCGGTAGTATTAGCGGCAAAACACCGCAGAATACCGGTAATTATCCATGAATCAGACATTACACCGGGACTTGCGAACAAACTGGCGATACCATCGGCAACAAAAGTGTGCTGTAATTTCCCGGAGACACTGCAATATCTGCCAAAAGGAAAAGCAATTTTAACAGGTTCTCCGATCCGCAGCGAATTGTTACAGGGCAGTAAGGAAAAGGCACTGGAATTCTGTGGATTTGAAAAAGGAAAACCGGTCATGCTGGTGATTGGTGGCAGCATCGGTTCCGTATTTATCAATCAGGTGGTACGCGAAGCACTGCCACAGTTATTAAAGGAATATCAGGTGATCCATCTGTGTGGAAAAGGCAATTTAGACAACAGCTTGGCACAGACAAAAGGTTATGCACAGTATGAATATATCAAAGATGAGTTAAAAGATTTATTTGCACTTGCAGATATCGTAGTATCAAGAGCAGGAGCAAATGCGATCTGCGAACTTTTGGCATTACATAAGCCAAATATCCTGATCCCGCTGTCAGCAGCAGCAAGCCGCGGAGACCAGATCTTAAATGCCCGCTCCTTTGAAAAACAGGGATTCAGCTATGTAATAGAGGAAGAGACACTGACGGTGGATATTCTGCTTGAGGCAATCCGGAAAGTCTATGCCGACAGGGAAGATTACCGACAGGCGATGGAGAAGAGCAATCAGATGGATTCTGTCGAGACGATCTTACAACTTATCGAGAGTGAAGCCGGTAAATAATAAAAAATGTGAAAAGTCTCTTTTGTGATAATCAAAAGAAACTTTTCACACAATATCATCTATTATATAATTCAAAAAATTCGCAAATCTACTTAATCTTTTATGATCTGGTCGCGGATCGCGTCCATTTCTTCATCACTGAAAGAAACAGAAGTAAATTTTAACATATTATTGTCCGCATCCTTATAGCGTGGAATCAGATGCATATGAAAATGAAACATTGTCTGTCCGGCAGTTTCCCCATTATTCTGTAACAGGTTAAAACCGTCGCAGTTCAACGCAACTGTCATCTTCGTTGCAAGTTTTTTTGCAGTTTTCATGACTTTTGCGGCAATATCTTCATCAATATCGTAGATATTTGTGCAGTGCTCCTTTGGAATGATCAAAGAATGTCCTTTAGAAGTCGGATTCAGATCCATAATAGCGATCAGGTCACTATCTTCATAGATTTTTCTTGAAGGAATCTCGCCTGCAGCTATTTTACAAAAAATACAATCATCTTTTTTCATGTTTATCACTCCTTGTATTACTCAAAAATAAAAATATGGTCTAACATACGCAGTGTTTTAAAATTACCTTTAGCAGTCATCTCTCCGGTCATGAATGCACGCTGGAAGGTCATCTGTCCGGAAATGATCCGCTCCATCACGGAAGCAGTCATTTTTGCATAGATATCAATTGCTTCCTGCTGTCCATAATAGCAGTTTAAGGAATCTCCGGAAACCTCAATGACGAGTGGTTTCTTTTGTCCCTCGATCATAAAGAGATAATTAGCGGAAAAATCATTCTGCGGTACAAAATGAGATTCAAGATCCAGAATATAGGATGGACCTTCCTCTGAGTCGGACTGATCCAGTAAATCCTTAAACATGCTGGCAAGCTCCTGGATATCTTCCTTCTGCTGTTTCACATAGGAATCATCGGAAACATACTTAGAAAGCTGTTCGCTCTCTTGTGGAGTCAGTTCTAAAGCCTGTGTACGCAGAACGGATTGTTTTACAGCCTGATTACTGGTAGGAAGTCCTTTCTGTTTCTGGGAAATCGTACGATAAAGATTTTCAGCTTTTTTTTCGATGATCAGAGAATAATCTTTGTTCATTTCAAAAGCGACCATATCTTCGACATATCCGCAGAATCCGTTACAAGGAAGACCACCGAGCATCTCCCATGCATTTTCTAAGGAAGTCATGCCCTCGCGTTCTCCATAAGTGGTTGACATAACGACGGGCTGCATATAGAGAGACTGAATCTTTTCCTTATCACCATAGAGCCAGCAGGCATCTAGGAACTGATACATAAATCCACCGATACCCAGCCATTCTACAGTAGTTGCAAGGATAATACCATCCGCATCTTTCATTGTCTGTGGAAGAGTAGAGATACTATTTTTATATTCAAAAATATTGTAGCGCTCCACAGTGACACGCAGCTCCGTAAAAACGTTCTGCATCTTTTTTAAAACATACAGAGTCGGGTCATCTAAAAGTCCGCGTCCTCCGTAGTAAATATTAATTTTCATGAAACACCTCTTTCCGGCATAAATATGACGGTTACTGCTCTTATCTTATCATAAGAACGCTAAAATAGAAATATTTTTCTTGTAAAAACGCATAGAGAAACTTACAATATTCTTATGGAAGCGAGATATTTTAGATATCAATACGAAAATACACAAGATGGAATTCTTCAGTCAGGATGTATCTGGGACAGAAGAGTAGATAAGAAAACGACATATCTCTATGCAGCAGGCGAATATGCGGGCATTCCCAGGATAGCGAGGGATCAGGAGAAAAAATGGGGGAGAAAAGCGCCGGAGACAATCTTAGACATCTTTGTTCTCGGTGCATATACCGTTCCATATATCTGCCGTCTGTTAGAAATATTGCAGGAGCAGGGTGTAAGAACCGTAGTCCTTCCTTATATACCGCCGATGATCCGGATGAATATGATGACATATCTCGAAAAAAACGGAACGACAGACAGGGAATTACAAAGATTCTTAGGTGCACCATATTCCTATTTAAAGGAACAGGGAGTAGAAAATATTTATCTGCTCTATGGCAATGGTCAGATGTTACCAAGAGAACAGGATAATTTGTTAGAGGGGCATTATTTTGAAAGAGTAGACAGGCGGATACAGGAAATGGTCACGGAAATGGAAGGAGTATTCATTCCGGTCTATTATGCGGGATATATCGTAGAAAACCAGTGGCTGTATTATTTTGGTACTTATGGCGTGGAAATGCAGATGAATACCGGGGTGAAATTAGAATTAGACACCATCACGATGTTTACAGGGCCGCAGTATGCAAGAAACAGGGAAATGGAATGTATGTTCACCACCAAAGTTTTTACCAGGGAACAGCATTGTAACATCCAGATAAAAGAAGAGTATGAGACCTGTGCGCTCAAATGCCTTTACCGGAATGATTATGATATGCTAAAAAAGCATATGGATTCCAAGCACGAGATGCTCCGGGTCGGACTGCTGAACCTTGGGAATGTCAACCTGAATACCAGCCTAAAAAATGTGATCGCGAGGTATGGTTCCGTGGTAGAACAGGTGCGTGGGATCTCTGTTCCAAACAGCGGAAAAGAGGCATTTTGGAATGAAAAGCTGCTATCGGTATTTACGGGTACGGATTTAGAATATTACATATGTGCCTGTGATAAGAATACCGGTGACAAAGTCATCCGGGATATTGCAATGTCCAGTGCATATAACCGTTTTATCAATGTAAATGAAGAGTTTGCGTACTGTTTTTCCGGATATCTGGTGGAAAAGTAGGAAAAATGGCGAAACTTGCGATGAAAAGTGGGGTTTGTCCTCTTTTCATTGCAGGTTTCTTTTCTTATAATGAAGAAAGAAAAAATAAGAAAAGAGGTAAATTATGCAGGAAGCGATTCTTACAAATGTGATCCATTTCGCACCGATCGGGATCTTGGCATTATTGCTGATCATGGTTCTGATCCTGGTTGCAAATTTACGACAGACAAAAAAAATCAATAAAAAACTGACAGATACGCTGCAAAAAGCAGACGATTATTTCCAATACATATTAGAGGAAGAAGAAGCAGAAGAAGAGGAGGAAATCCCGGAGATCCGACCGGTAGAAAGAAAGCACGAAAAAAGCACGAAAAAAGCCGAAGATGCAGTGCTTTTACAGGACGTTTTGACGGAATATTTCTCTTGAAAATAAAGGGACTGTTTGCTAGAATTTAAGTATATTATACAAAGGAGTGTTGGCAATGGGAAAAATAACATTTGATTACTCAAAAACAGCCGGTTTTATCAGCGAAGAAGAGATCGGTTATATGAGCAGACTCACGGAACAGGCAAAGGATGTATTGGTATCTAAAAACGGAGCGGGAAACGACTTCTTAGGCTGGATCGATCTTCCGGTAGACTATGACAAAGAAGAGTTTTCACGGATTGAGAAGGCGGCAGAAAAGATCAAAAAAGATTCCGACGTATTGATCGTGATCGGTATCGGCGGTTCTTACTTAGGTGCAAGAGCAGCCATTGAATTTTTAAGACATGGATTTTATAACAGTCTTCCGAAAGAAAAACGCGGAACACCGGAAATTTACTATGTCGGAAACAGCATCAGCTCTACATACTTACAGGGTGTCATTGATGTCATCGGTGACAGAGATTTCTCTGTAAATGTTATTTCCAAATCGGGAACAACCACAGAGCCGGCAATTGCTTTCCGTATTTTCAAAAAAATGTTAGAGGACAAATACGGACAGGAGGAAGCAGCAAAGCGAATTTATGCAACAACCGACAAGGCAAGAGGAGCATTAAAAGACCTCGCAACCAAAGAGGGTTATGAGAGTTTTGTAGTGCCGGATGATGTCGGCGGACGTTTCTCCGTACTGACCGCAGTAGGACTTCTTCCGATCGCAGTCAGCGGTGCAGATATCAAGGCATTGATGGATGGTGCGGCAAGCGGAAGAGAACTGGCATTAAATGAAAAATTTGAAGATAATGAAGCAATGAAATATGCGGCAATCCGCAACATTCTGCTCAGAAAAGGAAAATCCGTGGAAGTGCTTGCAAATTATGAGCCTGCATTACACTACATTGGTGAGTGGTGGAAACAGTTATACGGTGAATCCGAAGGAAAAGACCAGAAGGGAATTTTCCCGGCAGCAGTTGATTTTACAACCGATCTGCACTCCATGGGACAGTTCATCCAGGACGGTGCAAGAATTATGTTTGAGACCGTCATGAATGTCGAAGAAGCCCGTGAGACGATCACCATTGAAAAAGAGGCAGAGGACTTAGACGGACTCAATTATCTTGCCGGAAAAACCATGGATTTTGTCAACAAGAGTGCCATGAACGGAACCATCCTCGCACATACAGACGGAAATGTGCCGAACCTGATGATCAAGATCCCGAAGATGGACGAGTTCCATTTAGGACAGTTGTTCTATTTCTTCGAGTTTGCATGCGGTGTGAGCGGCTACATCCTTGGCGTAAATCCATTCAACCAGCCGGGTGTGGAAAGCTATAAGAGAAACATGTTTGCACTCCTTGGAAAACCTGGTTATGAGGAAGAAAGAGAAGCCTTATTAAAACGTCTGTAAAAACTAAAACTTGACAAATATAAAAAATGCTGATATAATCCCGTAATATATTCGTAACATTTGTAACAAATATGAATAAAAACATACGGTATTGCGTAACATTTATGATAACAAATATCGTGTGCTACGGAGGATTATATGATACTGAAAAAGAAAGTGTTTGGAAGTGCAATGTTAGCAGCAGCAATTATGTCTGCCGGAACGTGTACTGCAATGGCAGCTCCACAGCAGGAAAATACAGCAATCGAGGCAGAGAGTGAGAACTCCACCCAGACTGCGGCAGGACTGGCATTGAAAATAACAGAAGGTTTTCAGAACGCGGATGAACAGGCATCCATAGAAAAAAAAGAAGTTGAGGTTGTGAAGGCTTCCGAAGAAGAGCCGCAGGATGAATGGCAGAACCGTCTGATGGCAAACGTGGAGGAATCTTTAAATGTCCGTACAGAGGCAAGCGAAGAGTCAGCACTTGCCGGAAAGCTCCGCAAAGGCGATGTGGCAGAAGTTACAGAGCGTGGAGAGGAATGGAGTAAGATTACATCCGGAAATGTCAGCGGTTATGTAAAAAATGAATTTTGTGTCTTTGGAGACGATGCACATAATTATGCAAATGAGAACTGTACAACCAATGCAAAAGTCTTAGAAGGTGGTCTTCGTTTAAGAGCAGAAGCCAGCGAAGAAGCTCAGATTTGTGACGTAGCAGCGCAGGATGATGTGCTTACCGTTAAAAAAGATGTAGAAGCACCGGAAGGCTGGGTAGCAGTTTCACATGGCGATGGTGTTGCATATGTCAGCAGCCAGTATGTAGAAGTATCGTTAGCAACCGGAACCGGAATCACGGTAGAAGAAGAGCAGGCGATCATCGCAAAGCAGAAGGCAGAGGAAGAAGCCAAAAGAGCTCAGGAAGCAGCGCAGGCACAGGCGGCAGTACAGAATGCACCGGCAGCCGCAAGCTATGATGAGACAACGATCTTAGCAGCAACCATTCAGCTTGAAGCAGGAAATGAACCATACGAAGGTCAGGTAGCGGTTGGAGCAGTTATCATGAACCGTGTCAGAAGCGGCGGATATCCGAACAGCATCAGCGGCGTTGTATATCAGGCAGGACAGTTTTCTGTAAGTGGTCGGATCGCAGCAACCGCAGCATCAGGAGTAAAATCTTCCTGTATGCAGGCAGCACAGGCAGCGATTGGTGGCATGGACAATACAGGCGGAGCACTTTCCTTCGCACCGGTAAGCAGCGGAAGAGGCGGCTTAGTCATCGGAAATCATTCATTTTACTAAAAGTATAATAAGACAATCATCTGGAGATTATATCAAAGATGATTGTCTTTTTTCTTGTAATCATAGGGAAAATATAGTAAGATGTAGAGGAATTGAACATATTTATATCAAGGGAGGAGTTCTATATGGGCGGATTTATGATATTTATTATTGTACTTGTAATTATATTAGTGCTTCTTGCACTTTGCGTTGTAAGAATCGTACCACAGGCGTATGCAATGGTTATTGAGCGTCTTGGTGGCTATCTGACAACATGGAATGTGGGAATCCATTTCAAAGTCCCGATTTTAGACCGTGTAGCAAAAAAAGTGCTGTTAAAAGAGCAGGTGGTGGATTTTGCACCGCAGCCGGTTATCACAAAGGATAATGTAACGATGAGAATTGATACGGTCGTATTTTTCCAGATTACAGACCCGAAGCTGTTTGTATACGGTGTAGATAACCCGATTATGGCGATTGAAAATCTGACAGCGACCACACTTCGTAACATCATCGGAGATTTAGAGTTAGATGAGACACTGACATCAAGAGAAACAATCAATACCAAGATGCGAGCGTCTTTAGATGTGGCAACAGACCCATGGGGAATCAAAGTGAACCGTGTGGAATTAAAGAATATCATCCCACCGCAGGCAATTCAGGATGCGATGGAAAAACAGATGAAGGCAGAGCGTGAACGACGTGAAGCCGTTACCAGAGCAGAGGGAGAAAAGACAGCAACAATCCTTGTAGCACAGGGAAAGAAAGAGTCAGCAATTCTCGATGCCGAGGCAGAGAAGCAGGCAGCAATCCTGCGTGCAGAGGCGAAAAAAGAAGCAACTGTGCGTGAGGCAGAAGGTCAGGCAGAGGCAATCTTACGAATCCAGCAGGCAAATGCAGATGGTTTGAAATTTATCAAAGAAGCAGGAGCCGATGATGCCGTACTTCAGTTAAAGAGCCTCGAAGCATTTGCAAAAGCAGCAGACGGCAAGGCAACCAAGATTATTATTCCATCGGAGATACAGGGAATTGCCGGACTGGTGAAGTCTGTCACCGAAGTAGCATCTGATGCAGAGTAGAAGAGCAATCCGACAGGAGAGCGTATTATAAAGAATCTTACGGGCTGTTGGGTTATATCTGACAGCCCCTTTGATATTCGTGGAGTATCAGAATACAGGAGGAGATAACATGAACTTAAAAGGACGTAATTTTTTAAAATTAAAGGATTTCACACCGGAAGAAATACTTTACATGATCGATCTGTCAGCAGATTTAAAGGCAAAGAAAAAGCAGGGCATCCGTCATGACAGTTTAGTCGGAAAGAACATCGCACTGATTTTTGAAAAAACCAGTACCAGAACCCGCTGCTCCTTTGAAGTAGCAGCACATGACTTAGGTATGCATGTTACATACTTAGACCCATCCGGTTCCCAGATAGGAAAAAAAGAGAGTATTGCTGATACGGCAAGAGTGCTTGGAAGAATGTTTGACGGAATCGAATATCGTGGTTTTGGACAGGACATCGTAGAAGAGCTTGCGGAATATGCAGGTGTGCCGGTCTGGAACGGACTGACAAATGAATTTCATCCGACACAGATGTTAGCAGATATGCTGACCATCCGTGAGCATTTAGGCAGATTAAAGGGTGTGAAGCTGGTTTATATGGGTGATGCACGTTATAACATGGGAAATTCCCTGATGGTAACCTGTGCAAAGCTGGGAATGCATTTTGTAGCATGTACTTCTGAGAATTATTTCCCGGAAAAAGAACTGGTAGACTATTGCGTAGAAGTTGCAAAACAGACAGGAGGCAGCGTAACGCTGACAGAGGATGTAGCAGCAGGAACCAAAGATGCAGACGTAATCTATACCGATGTCTGGGTATCCATGGGAGAGCCGGACGAAGTCTGGGAAGAGCGTATCCGCGAACTGATGCCATATCAGGTGAACGCAAAGGCAATGGCAAATGCAAAAGACAGCGCAATCTTCATGCATTGTCTCCCGGCATTCCATGACTTAAAGACAAAAATCGGAAAAGAAATCCATGAAAAATTCGGTATCAGTGAGATGGAAGTAACGGATGAAGTATTTGAAAGTCCGCAGTCCGTAGTATTTGATGAAGCAGAGAACCGTATGCATACGATCAAGGCAGTGATGCTTGCGACATTAGGAGAGTAACCGTGAAATCAGAAATATTAGCGGCACTGCGAAGTGCTGACGGCTATGTTTCCGGACAGGAATTATGTGAAAAATTCGGTGTGTCCAGAACAGCCGTCTGGAAAGCCATCAATCAGCTCAAACAGGCGGGATATGAAATAGAAGCTGTCCAGAATAAAGGATATCACATCGTTTCCTCCCCGGATATTTTGAGTAAAACTGAATTAGAGAGCAACCGGAAAACCGCATGGGTCGGAGAAGAAATCTACTATTTTGACAGTACGGATTCTACCAATACCAGAGCAAAGCGGCTGGCGGAAGATGGTTCTGTCCACGGAACCTTAGTGGTTGCAGATGAGCAGACAGGTGGACGCGGCAGAAGAGGCAGGGCGTGGGAATCCCAAAAAGGAGTATCCATCTATATGTCCCTCGTTTTAAAACCGGAGATAGATCCAAACAATGCCTCCATGCTGACCTTGATCACTGCCATGGCAGTAGCAGGAGGAATCGAAAAGACGACCGGTTTAGAGTGTAAGATCAAATGGCCGAACGATATTGTTGTCCATGGAAAAAAAGTCTGCGGGATTTTAACAGAGATGAGTACCCAGATGGATTACATTAATTATATCGTTATCGGGATTGGCATCAATGTACAGAATGAATCTTTCCCGGAGGAAATCAGAGAGGTTGCAACCTCACTTCGGATCGAGAGCGGAAAAAAACAGAAGCGCGCGGCGATCATAGAAGCTGTCTGGGAAGAATTTGAAAAATATTATGATATTTATTTAAAAACAGAGGACATGCAGGGACTGGTCGGTGAGTACGATCAAAAACTGGCAAACATGAACAAACAGGTGCGGGTATTAGACCCGAAAGACCCATATGAGGGAACCGCAAGAGGAATTACGCCAAAAGGAGAGCTGATCGTGGACACATGGGAAGCGAGAAAGCTCGTTTCTTCAGGCGAGGTATCTGTGCGTGGACTCTATGGTTATGTGTAAGGAGAACCTATTATGTATCAGGAAGAAGTCGTACTTTGCGGGGCAAGTGCGTATAATAAAAAATTTTATCTGAGCGAAGATTTTGAGGGACTGCCACAGGGCATCCAGGATGAACTGAAGATCCTTTGTGTACTCTACACGGAAGATGTGGGAGGAACCTTAGAGCTGGTATTTGACGAAGAGGGAAACCTGCATTTTCGTACCGATGCCGATGAAGGAGATCTGTTATATGACGAGATAGGAAGTATTCTCAAGATCAAGCAGATACAGAAGGAAAAAAGAGAATTACTCGAATCGTTAGAAATGTATTTTAAGGTATTTTTCTTAGGGGAAGATTTTAAGGAGGACTAACATGTTATTAGCGATTGATGTAGGAAATACAAATATCACAGTGGGAGTGTTTAAAGGCAAGGAGATTGTAAATACCTTCCGCCTGACCACCAAGCAGTCAAGAACATCAGATGAATATGCGATTCATCTTTCCGGCATGCTGTTACAGAACGGAATCCGTTTTCAGGACATCAAAGATGTCATTATCTCTTCCGTTGTACCGAATGTTATGCATTCCTTAGGAAGTGCGATCATCAAATATTTTAATCTGGTACCGATCGTGGTGGAAGCAGGTATCAAAACCGGTATTAAGGTCGTAACGGAGAATCCAAGACAGATCGGAGCCGATCGTATCGTGGATGCGGCAGGAGCCTGTGGAATTTATGGTGGACCGGTAATTGTAATTGACTTCGGTACAGCCACAACCTATGATCTGATTGATAAAGACGGAGCATTTTTAGCGGGGATCACGGCACCGGGAATCCGCATCTCAGCAAAAGCGTTATGGGAGGATGCCGCAAAACTTCCGGAGATCGAAATTAAGAAGCCGGAAAGCATTCTTGCAAAAGAGACGATCAGCAGTATGCAGGCAGGACTGGTATACGGACAGATCGGTCAGACCGAGTATATCATCCGGAAAATCAAAGAAGAAGCAAACATGGATGAGCCGATCAAAGTAGTTGCAACCGGAGGACTCGGCAGCATTATCGCGCCGGAAACAGATGCGATCGATGTCTATGATCCGAATCTGACACTGTCAGGAATGAGACTGATCTACGAAAAACAGAACCGGAAGTAGCAGAATTTTGTAAAAAAGTACAGGAATTGGGAGAGCATGAATATGCCCGAATTACAGATAGGAAATGTAAAATTAGAGAATGATCTGATCTTAGGACCGATGGCAGGAGTAACCGACCTGCCATTTCGTCTGCTTTGCAAAGAGCAGGGAGCAGGGTTGCTCTGCATGGAGATGGTCAGCGCGAAAGGAATTATGTATAACAACAAAAATACGAAATTCCTTCTGACGATCGATGAGCGCGAAAGACCGGTGTCCCTGCAATTATTTGGTTCGGATCCAGACATCATCAGCGAACAGGCAAAACGGATCGAGGAGCTGCCGTTTGATATCTTAGATATCAATATGGGATGCCCGGTACCTAAGATCGTAAACAACGGAGACGGCTCCGCCCTGATGAAAAATCCACTCTTAGCAGGAGAGATCATTGAAAAAACAGCCCGTGCCATCCAAAAACCGGTAACGGTCAAAATCCGAAAGGGATTTGATGAGGAACATATCAATGCAGTGGAAATGGCACACATCGCACAGGAGTCGGGGGCAGCAGCCATTGCCGTTCACGGGCGGACCAGAGAACAGTATTATTCCGGCAAGGCAGATTGGGAGATCATCCGAAAGGTGAAAGAAGCCGTTAAGATCCCGGTTATAGGAAACGGTGACGTATGGACACCGCAGGATGCGATCGATATGAGAAAACAGACAGGCTGTGATGGTGTAATGATCGGGCGCGGCGCACAGGGAAATCCGTGGATTTTTAAACAGATACTCCACTATGAACAGACCGGAGAGCTGTTAGAAAAGCCATCTCCGCAGGAGGTAACGGAAATGATCCTGCGCCATGCAAAAATGCAGATGGAATTCAAAGGCGAGTACACCGGTATGCGTGAGATCCGCAAACATGCCGCATGGTATACAGCCGGTTATAAAAATTCTGCAAAGCTGCGTGGAAAAATCAACGAAACGGAAACCTATGAAGAGTTGAAAGAACTGTTAAGCCATCTCGGAAACGCTTGAAAACCTTGACACAGGGCATGTTTCACGAGTATAATACTATGAATGTAAATAGGTGAAGGCAAAACGGACAGCTCAGGTCCGTTTTACTATGATAAATCATAAAGAAGGGTAGAAATCATGGACAAAAAGAATCTATTAACTTACGAAGGATTACAGAAGTTAGAGAGCGAATTACACAATTTAAAAGTCGTAAAACGTAAAGAAGTTGCACAGAAGATCAAAGAGGCAAGAGAGCAGGGAGACTTATCCGAGAATGCAGAGTATGATGCAGCAAAGGACGAGCAGCGTGATATCGAGGCCCGTATCGATGAGATTGAAAAAATCTTAAAAAATGCGGAAGTCGTAGTAGAAGAAGAAGTAGACTTAGACAAGATCAGCGTTGGCTGCCGTGTGAAGATATTAGATATGGAATATGACGAAGAGTTAGACTATAAAATTGTCGGTTCCACCGAGGCAAACAGCCTGAAAGGTAAAATTTCTAACGAATCACCGGTCGGAAAAGCACTTTTAGGAGCAAAAGTCGGTGAGGTTGTAACCGTTGAAACACAGGCAGGAGACCTGAATTACAAAGTATTAGAGATCCAGAGATCAAATTAAAGGAGAGTATAATGGCGGAACAAAAGAACGTACAGGAACAGGACATTAACCAATTACTCAAGGTACGCCGTGAAAAGCTTGCAGATCTGCAGGAAAATGGCAAAGACCCTTTTGTAATCACAAAATTTGATGTGACAAACCACAGCACAGATATAAAAGAAAACTATGAGCAGATGGAAGGACAGACCGTTACCGTTGCAGGACGTATGATGCAGAAACGTGTCATGGGCAAGGCTTCTTTCTGCAATGTGCAGGACTTAAAAGGCAACATCCAGTCTTATGTTGCAAGAGATGAGATCGGCGAAGATTCCTATAAAGATTTCAAAAAAATGGATGTCGGCGATCTGATCGGAATTACCGGATTTGTATTTAAGACAAAGACAGGCGAAATTTCCATCCACGCAAAGGAAGTAACTTTACTTTCTAAGAGTCTGCAGATTTTACCGGAAAAATTCCACGGACTGACCAACACAGATATCCGTTACAGACAGCGTTATGTAGACCTGATCATGAACCAGGAAGTAAAGGATACTTTTGTAAAACGTTCTAAGATCATCAGCAGCATCCGTCATTATTTAGACGGTGAAGGTTTCATGGAGGTTGAGACACCGATGTTGGTATCAAATGCCGGTGGAGCTGCTGCAAGACCGTTTGAAACGCATTTTAATGCATTATCCGAGGACTTAAAACTCAGAATTTCCTTGGAATTATATCTGAAACGTCTGATCGTCGGCGGTTTAGAAAGAGTATACGAAATCGGACGTGTATTCAGAAATGAAGGTTTAGACACCCGTCACAACCCGGAGTTTACCCTGATGGAGCTGTATCAGGCATACACCGATTACCACGGCATGATGGACTTAACCGAGAATCTCTACCGTCATGTGGCACAGGAGGTTACCGGAGGACTTCAGCTTCCTTACGGTGAGCATGTCATTGACTTATCTAAGCCATTTGAGCGTATCACCATGGTAGATGCCGTTAAAAAATATGCAAACGTAGACTTCAATGAGATCAAAGACCTTGAAGAAGCAAGAGCAGTTGCAAGAGAACATCATATTGAATTTGAGGAGCGTCACAAAAAAGGCGATATCCTGAACTTATTCTTTGAAGAATATGTAGAGGAGCATTTGATCCAGCCTACCTTTGTTATGGATCATCCGATCGAGATTTCTCCATTAACCAAGAAAAAACCGGACAACCCGGAGTATGTAGAGCGTTTTGAGTTCTTCATCAACGGCTGGGAGATGGCAAATGCTTATTCCGAGCTGAATGACCCGATCGACCAGAGAGAGCGTTTCAAAGCACAGGAAGAACTGTTAGCACAGGGCGATGACGAAGCAAACACCACCGACGAGGACTTTATGAATGCCTTAGAGCTTGGTATGCCGCCAACAGGTGGAATCGGCTTTGGAATTGACCGTATGGTTATGATCATGACAAACTCCGCAGCGATCCGAGACGTGTTGCTGTTCCCGACAATGAAGTCGTTGGATAAATAAAGTCAGTAAAATCAAGGGCTTCAGAGGGTAAGAGGTAGGTTTACTACAACGCTTACTACAACAAATTCGTAAGTTGATATGAAGAATTATAGGCTCAACTGACGGATAGCTTTGAACAATTCCAGATAGAAAACGATTAAAAATGAGGACTTTTCTTCAGAAATTATTCTGAGGAAAGGTCCTTTTTCGTTTTCGTATATTCAGATTCATATACGAATTCCTGCGATATGGTATACGAAATTTATACGAATTAAGAAAGAGGAGAGAAAGTAGTATGAACAACACAGCGATAAGTGCAAATAAAGAAAAACTTATTTTTAAAAATGAGAGTCACCGGAAATTTTACGAGGAATGGTTGCCGAAATGCCGGTACCAGGATGTATATCACAAGGCATTAGCTTATTGCCTTGGAATCAATGAGGATACCAGAAATCATATCAACGAAATATATGATTTCAAGAACGGATGTGTGCAGACGGAGTGTTTGCAACAAGGATGGAACACAAGTGGTTCTGTGAAAGTGATACGAATGGCCTTTAATCTGTATTGTAACGGAAGGCCAAGTGTGGATGATTACAAGGAACATGAGAAACAGATGATGGAGAGTCGCCAGTATTCGGTAGAGAAACTGTTCTGTAGCGGATATGCAAGGTTTTTCTGGGAGGCAATTAAGCTTAGATATCCGGAGTATTGTTTTTATGTTGATATACGGCATTAACAAAGGAGGTTATCTTATCAATCACAGAAGAGAAGGATGATGCGATTGATGGGATGGAGGAATACCAGGCATATTCGGAAATTATCAAAGAGAATATTGAGTATGATGCCTTATTACAGCGCAATCCGTACGAGAAGGATGCTATACAAGGAATCTTTGACTTGATTTTGGAGACTGTGATTTCCAACAAGGCATCCATGACGATTTCGGGACAGGAGTATCCAATGAATCTCGTAAAATCTAAGTTTTTGAAACTGAATAGTTCGCATATTGAGTATGTACTGGGCTGTCTTGGGAAGAATACTACTAAAGTGTATAACATCAAAAGTTATTTGCTGGCTAGCTTGTTTAATGCGGTAAGTACTATGAACAGTTATTACAAGGCAGAGGTGAATCATGACATGCCACAGTTTGCTGGGTAGATAGTTTTTAAATGCATCATAAACGCACGAATCGCGCTATTACGAAGGAGGGTAAATATGGCAAGAGTATGGAAAGAAGGAATAGCACCTAAGTATTTACATGATAATTTTGGCGCATATCACGGAATATGGATGCCACAAATGGATCGTTGTTGGTTTAGTGATGATGGATATCAAGTGACAAGTCGGATTTTAATAACAGACTGGGGAAAGGTTGAACATGCTGCAATTACATACAATGGGGATGAAGAAAATCTGTTTTCGTTTGATGGTAGTAGGGATATTCTTTGGTCAGTAAAACAGGAAATCAAAAATGAAGTATTTGGAATTCATCCAACCAAGGATAAACAGTGTAGAGTTGTAAATCGCGGATGTCCCAAGGATCCAACACAATTAGCACTAAATTCACAGGGGATGCTTTCGAATACAAAAGATAGAAACGAATCTAAAACATTTTTATCTCATCGGAGAAGACTCCCACCTCTACAGGTGGCGAGTAAGAAATAAACCTGTCCGATATGATTTAGGGTGAATTTGAAAAAAATATAATAAAAAATCACCCTAAATTTAAAAAATATATTGAATTTAGGGTGAAAAAGTGCCAATATATAATCATAAAATCACCCTAAAAGGAGATGGATGAATGAGTAATATAACAGAAATCCAAAGATTACTAAATGAAAAAGCTGATTTGCAGGCTCAAATTAATATCTCTGCATTTGATGGAAGTATTGAAGTCAAGACTGTAAATGATCAGAAATATATTTATGTTAGAAAAAGAGAAGCTGGAAAATACAAATCAAATTATATAGATAAATATTCTGAGGAGCTCTACGCACTTGCAGTTAATCAATCGCAGCAAATAAGAGCGGTTAAAAAGCAACTTAGAAAAATCGAAAAGGACTTAGCAAAGCTTGGATATACAGAAAGCGAACTGTCACCAAGAGTAAAGCTTAATATTGACTTTGCTAGAGCTAATGTCAAAAGTCTGATTTATGATCAGGCTGTATTGGAAGGTGTTTCCACTACATTTCCACAGACAGAAACTATTTTGGAAAATGGCGAAGTTAACGGAGTAAAAGCAACTGATGTTCAAAAAATCTTAAATTTGAAGCATGCGTGGGAGTTTATTGTGGATCCGGATGTAGTGGCTTCTCCTTGCAATTATTATATGGTAAGTCATATAGCACGCCTGGTAAATGAAGGGTTCTTCGAAAATGGTGGTTCCGTTAGAGCTGTTCCTGTTACGATTGGTGGTTCAAGCTATGTGCCTCCAATTCCAAATGAGTTGGATGCAAAAGAGAAAATAGATGAAATTATAAACTCAGGACTTGAGGACGTTGATATTGCAATTGAGCTTACGCTTTATTGTATGAAGACACAGATTTTTATTGATGGTAATAAGAGAGCTTCTATTATCTTTGCTAATCATTTTATGATTGGAAAAGGTATTGGATTGTTAGTTGTGCCGGAGAATATTGTGTCTGAATTCAAGAGTCTTCTTGTAGCTTATTATGAAGGTCGAAATGAAGATGAGATTAAGGCATTTTTGAAAGAGAAGTGTTGGCGTAAGTTTTAGTAGATAAGTATTTATATCCTAAACGAACGAATCGTGTCATTAATTGGAGAAGTGGCAGAGAAATGGGATATTAAGCAAAGGCGTATTAGAGTTCTGTGCAGCGAGGGAAGAATTCCAGGCGCATATAAAGTTATTCATCTATTGAGCATATCTATGGATACGATTATGTGACTTCCTGTTATAAGGATAGTCCGCAGGATTCATGGAAGCAGATTGTAGATTATATGCATGAGATGTATCCAGAGGCAACGGATAAGCAGATAAGGAAAGTGTTAAAATAAAACAGTGAATTTTTGAGGTGAATATACATAAAATGAATGAAAAAAAATCCGCAGCTTATTGCAAGCTGATAGAAAATGTAAAAAACAAATATCGTAAAAATCCTATATACACAAAGAACCTGACACTTGGCTGGTGCGATTTACGTCAGGGAGAAGATTTGTGTCAGGAAATTAACCTATGGACATATTGGCAAGGGAGAGATTACGCCAAGAAGACACCACATATTAAGTATATGCTGATAGGTCAGGATTTCGGACCACCTGAAAAGGAAGAACTAAAGGGTACGATTGCAAATGTCCGTAAAATGAATGATGGCGTAGAAGTGATGTTCCATAAAAATGTAGATTTGGAAGCAAGGGATTCACAGACGGATAAAAATATTGTCAGATACTTTGAACTGCTTGGTAAAAATGAAATTGACAAGAAAAAATATCCAGATTTGTTTTTCTGCAATTGTAATTTGGGCTATCGCAGAGATAAGTATTCTGGAAATATGACCAGAAAGATATTGGCAAATGATGCAGCCGAAATAAAATCACTGATTGACATTATAGAGCCGGAAAACATAATCTGTCTGGGTCTTGATACATCCGTGGTTGTAATACGAACTCTGCTTGATAAAAAGTTTTCCTGCAATAGAGTATCTGAACTTATAGGAACTGGAGAACCTTATACTTATGGAGAAACATATATATACCCTGTAGCACATCCGGGGTATTGGGGTACAAGTACAAGAGGGGAGGATAATGTTATTGCAGATTGGAGGAGGATTAGAAAATAAAGAGGTGCCACAATGCCATTTAAGATTGTTCGCAACGATATAACAAGATGTGAAAGATATGATGCAATTACATGTGGAGTATATGGATGTATGATGCATACAGCTTTTTGTAATAAAAGTCATAGTCAGGAAGTATTTGATAATATGAAAAAAGACTTGCAGGAATTCATAGATAAGGATACAACAGCGGATGAAGAAAGTATTTTCTATGAAGAGTTTACAAGTAAATATTGATTAGTAAATGTTACGTCGGTAAGGTTTAATGTGTATTAAGGAGGAGTTGCGCTATGCAGATTAGTTCTAGTTATTCCATGAGTGGTGTGCCATATGATATTAAGCATAGGAATGGTAATGTTCCTCAATTTAATGCTGAACAGGCTGTCAAAGAAAGCGAAAACACAAATAGGTATATGCCAGAAGCAGACTTTGATGAAAAAGCATTTGCTATGATTGGTCCGAATGCTCCGCAAGATGTAAAAGACGCATGGATGGAAGCGGCTAAAGAAGTAAATGCGAATGGCTTAGGAATAAAGGGGAACGGAATGTTGAGCCACATATCGCAAATGATGGTGCAAAGGCTTAACAAACAGCTTAAGGGAGAAGGAGATGTGGATAATCTGGATATTTTGGGTAATACAACAGAATCTGCAATCCAGGCAACGAAACAAGCACTTTATAATTTGGATCACCCGGTAGTATACACTCCCAAAAGTATAGAGGTTCAGCAAGCTTGTATTAAAGAACGGGAATTTTATGTTGCGTTTTTGGAAAAGTTAGAAAAGTTATAATCTTTTAGGCTGTTTGCAAGAAAAGTAAAAAAGAGAAAATCCTCTTGGACTGGATAAAAATTCAGTTCAAGAGGGTTTTTATATTCCAGGTCATTGGCATCAGGATGAGACAATGCACAGTCAAAATTCTGGATCAATACATCAAGATTTGCCGGATGATCAGGATTATGTGCAACCTCTTTAAAAAACTAAATCTCATCATTCATCCGTCCAAAATAAAGGTCAATTTCCTTTTGATAATCGGAAAGTTCTTTTAAATCCCGTTCATTTTGTCGCTTGATATCTTCCTGCCGTTTGATTTCAGTTTCTGCTTCTGTAACTTTTTGCTGCATGATTTTGATACCTTCGTAGGTGATGGAATCAAGATCAATGTTTCGGCGTTCTAGAGCAAAGACTGCATCATGGAAAGCATCTAGCTGACTGTCGTGTGCTTCATAATATTTTTCCTTGTCAGAGGCTTTTTCTTCATTGATGGAATGGATTTTATACCGCTTATAAGCGACGCAATTTTCGACAAAAGAACGCAGTTCTTCTAAGTCTTTTTTGGATTTTGTAATCTGTGTGGATAAGCGATTGTTGTCTGCTCGTAGTGAAGAAATGTGCCCTTTAATGTCACTATATGCAATTCCGTATTTTTCTTTAACCTCTAAGGAAATCTGTTCAAAGCGCATAGCATTTTGCTTGTTTGTCCAGCGAAGTTTCCCGATGGAATCTTTGGAAATGTTGTCAAAGGACTGCTCACGAATAGATCTGATTTTCACTTTTGATTTATCCAATTTCCTTTCTGCAGGAGAGAGTAATGCTTTTCGTAAAGCAGCCTGTTCTTTTCTAAGCTGCTTTTTTTCTTCCTGTGATTTCATAAAGGCAATGTGTCTTTCGATTCGTTTCTTGATGGATTCATCCCCATAAAAAGTACCAAGGGAATAGCCCCGGTGAAAATGTTTTTCTTCCGGAAATTTGTATTTGGTAACAGGACCATATTTTTTGGATGTGCCGGTGTCGGTTTCAATTCCCTGTGCTTTTATCAGAGAAAGAAAATGGTCAAAATCATTTGCCTCCATCACAGTCCTATCAATGATTTTTCGAATCTTTGTCTTGTTAGAACCAGTAGGATTTTCTTTTTCAGCAAGCCATTCTTTGTAGGTTTGTGATTTCCCCTTTTCCTTTTCGATGACAGAAAGGCCATGTTCCTTGCAAAGAATATCATTGTTTTTTCGCAGTGAGAGAAGAAGGGATAAGTTGTCATCTAACTTTCTTCCTAATATATCACGTGAGGCAGAACACATAACAAAATGGTTGTGAATATGGTTTTTGCCAACGTGTGTGGAACAGAGAAAAGCGTATCGGTCATCAAATGTTTTTTTCATAAAATCCATTCCAATTTGATGCGCTTCTTCTGGTGTTACCTCATCAGTAGGAGCGAAGGATTGAATGAAATGGTAGGCTTTTATGACTTGTTCATCCAGTGCTTTTTGACTATTCCCCATGAGTGCTAATTGGAAAACTCCAGGAGCATTTTTTTCTGTGCATCCGATAGAAGATACTAATAGTTTTTCATTGGTTTTATCCGGATTTGTGATGTATTGATAACAAATTAGTACGTGATAAAATTCCAGAAATAATTGAAGCAGACGGTAAGGTGTGTAGGACACATATTTTACCAAATGAGGAATGGGGTTTTTGTCTGAGGAGAAGGTTTTTATAGAAGTTGAATTTCCGTAAATGCAGGAAAATGAGGAGATAAAAATGATTAAGAGAAAAGCAACATTTTAATTTTATCGAAACGCCAGAGAAAAGGAAGATAGATTGAAATAGTCTTGAATAAGCAAGATTAAATTGGTTACCCTTAAATGTATACAACTTTTAAGGGAAAATACACATAATACAATTGATTTTTCCTTAAAACATGGTAATATTTAAGGGAAAGGAGCGTAATTAAGGGAATGAGAGACTTCAATTATAGTAAAATAAAAGAGCAAAAATGGGATTCTGAGGTACTAAGTCTTATTGCTGCAATATATAAATATGCAGGTAAGCAGGAACTATATTTAAAACAAAGACCGGATGAACTAGGGAAACTTGTAGAAATTGCTAAGATTCAGAGTACCGAAAGTTCTAATGCGATTGAGGGTATTGTGACAACAAATACAAGAATAAAGCAGTTAGTCGAAGAGAGCACGACTCCTAAAAGCAGCGACGAAGAAGAGATAGCGGGATATAGAGACGTATTAAATATTATCCATGAAAGTTTTGATGCAATTCCCATAACAAAGAATTATATTCTTCAGCTCCATAAGATACTTTACAGTCATATGAATAATCCGATCGCCGGACAAACAAAAACTGTGCAGAATTATATCAGTGCAACATATCCGGATGGTCACACAGAGGTGTTTTTTACTCCCATGGCTCCGTTTGAAACACCAGAGGCACTTGAAAAAATCTGTGAGGAATACAATAGAGTTATTGGTAATCTTGAGGTTGAACCACTGATTGCTATTCCTGTATTTATATATGATTTTCTTTGTATTCATCCCTTTAATGATGGAAATGGACGAATGAGTAGATTGCTTACAACGCTTCTTCTATATAGAAGTGGATTTTATGTAGGAAAATATATTTCACTTGAGGCTAAAATTGCTAAGAATAAAGATTTATATTATGAAGTGCTGGGGAAAGCTCAGAATGGCTGGCATGAAGGAGAGGAGGATGTAGTTCCTTTTATAAAGTATCTTTTAGGAACAATACTTGCAGCATATAAAGATTTTGAAGATCGTTTTGAGATCATCGGGGAGAAGCTCCCAGCATTAGAAATGGTGCGGAAAGCGACTAAGAATAAAATTGGCAAGTTCTCCAAACAAGATATCAGAGAACTTTGTCCATCGCTTAGTATTAGCTCTATAGAGGGTTCATTAAGAACGCTTGTAAAAGAAGGAGAATTGATGAGAGGCGGTTCTGGAAAAGCTACTTATTATGTGCGATTAATGTAGATTAAGAACAAACATTCGAAGTGCAAGGGAAGATTTATGGACTTGTAATCTGGCATAATAGAATCATCTTAAGAAAGCAATAGCTTTTTAGATGGCTCTATTTTATTGACAGGTTTGTTTTTACAGGTATATATGAATTACGTCGTGATTGATTTAGAAATGTGTAAAGTGCCAAAACTTTATCGTCGCAATTATAAACATGCAAATGAAACAATTCGGATTGGAGCTGTCCTATTAGATAGTGAGTTCAAAAAAATTGCAACACTTAGAATATTTTAAAAAGGAAGGTGTTTTATATGAAAAAGAATACGGCAGGTAAAAATTTTATAACAGCGCTTATCATCATAGGAGTTTTTTGTTTTGCCGGGTGGATCGCCAGTATGTTTGACAGTGGACCAAGGTGTATCGAGACAGGTTGCTACAGACGTCAGGAACCTGATAGCGATTACTGTTATGATCACGAGTTATATAGGGAGGAATCCTCTACAGATGACGAATCATCATCCGATGACAAATCGTCAACGGACAGTTCCACTGATAGTGGCTCGTCCAAAAAAACATATAGTAATATCAACAACGATCGTAACAGTGATTCTGATTCATCTTACAGCAATAATACAAGAAAAAATACATATGGAACATCTAGTTCCCCAACAATCAGTACATACGATTCTTATGATGAGGGGTATGATGACATCTATATGGATGGTGATTATGATGATAACAGATATGACAATGACAGTGACTATGCAAATGGTGTAGATGATGCAATGGATGATGACGAGGAAGATTGGTAAAGGAGTTGCAGAGTTCACCTACAAAATAAGCACATTCCCCCCAAAAAACCCTCTATCCGATTTCTCCAAAATTCTGTATAATAAAACCATATAATACAGACAAATACGGATAGAGGAGGGACACCGATGTTAAAGACATTCCACACATCATACATAAGAAAAAAGAAATCACGGGCAGTCACAGCTCTGAGCCTGCTTTTTCTGATGCTGTGTCTGACAGGATGCAGCATGGAAGGAGTACCGTTTGCAAACTGGGACTTATATCACAGCGAAACATACGAAAATGCAGAATCTTACCAAACCGGAGATTTTTCAGGTAATGCAGATGAAGTACAAACGTTAGCTGTATACTGGCGCTCCGGAGAGATAAAGATCACGGAATCAGAGGGCGATTCTATTGAGATCCGTGAGAGTGGAAAAAATCTGACAGAGGATGCAAAAATGCATTATTATCTCAAAGACGGTCAGTTAGAAGTCCGTTTTTGCGCATCAGGAGCAACCATTCAAGTAAAACCGAAGGAGAAGCACTTGCAGATAGAAGTGCCAAAAAACATGCAGTTGTCCATTCACAGTACATCCGCGGATGTGAAAGCAAAACATTTAGAGCAGGAGCAAATATTAGTGGCAACCATGTCGGGTGATATAGAGATCGGAGAGTTTGTGGCAGAGGAAGGAGATCTCAGCAGCGGTTCCGGAGATATTACATTGGACAATATGCAGGTTCAAGAGGCAGCGATCACGACTGCAAGCGGAGATGTAGAGCTTTCCTTACCGGAAAAAGGTGCTAAGATCAAATACACCACAACAGGCGGAGATTTGGAGACAGATCTGGACCACAAAAAAACCGGAAACATCTATGTATTTGGTGATGGAAAAACCAATCTGACCATACAAAGCACGAATGGAGATCTGATGATCAGATAGGAGAAGGCATATGATAAGAATGGAAAAAAATGTTTTTTTCCTCATTGATCACACCGGTCATATTGATCGTGTTATATGGAACATTTCTCTCAAATGTATACAAGGATTCCTTTCAGTCCTCCTTGCCGGAGTTTCTAAGCGTTTCAGATAAACTGATCAACGGAACCGTAGCCGCACAGTTAGCGGCAGCATTACTCGCAGTGAGCTGCGTTACCGTTACCTTTTGTGTCAATCTGACCATGATCCAGGATAAAGCGAATGGAGCAAGAAAAGATTTTAATGTATCACCGACAGGAAAACCGGTTATCTATTTAGGGTACTTTTTCTCGACAGTTTTTAATTCGCTTATCGTAAATGGGTTAGCATTCCTTTTATGTATGGGGTATATCCGTAAGATGGGGTGGTATCTGAACACATCGGATATCCTGTATCTGATCTTAGATGTTATCGTACTTGTACTGTTTGGCAGTGTGCTTTCGAGCATCGTGTGTTATCCGTTAAAAACACAGGGACAGATGTCGGCGGTAGGAACGATCGTCAGTGCCGGATATGGATTCATCTGTGGAGCCTATATGCCAATCTCTAATTTTGGCAAAGGACTTCAGAAAGGATTGTCCTATGTTCCAAGCACTTATGGAACCTCCATGCTTAAAAACCATATGCTTCGCGGAGTATTTGAAGAGATGAAATCCAAGGGATTTCCGGACGATGTAGTGACAGGCATTGCAGATTCGCTGGGCTGCAATCCGGTATTTCGGGGACATGTTGTAAGCAGTGCAGAAATGCTGGCGTTCATGGTAGGAACCATCGTTGTATTAGGGATCATTTATCTGATCATAACGGCACTTCCTGAAAAATAAACAAAATAAATCCGGTTGTAACCGCAAATCTATCATGCTATAATGGGCGTAAACATCAACCTCGGAAAAAACAAAAAACTATTAGAGCAGTGCCAGACCTTAAAAGAATATGCCATCTATGTAAAGAAAGTACGAACCTATGCAAAGAGCATGAAAGTAGAAGAAGCGGTAGACCGTGCAGTGACAGAATGTATCAATGAAGGAATCCTGCGGGAGTTTCTGCTTCAAAACAGAAAAGAGGCGGTGGAAATGAGTATTTTTGAATATGATGAAGAGGCGGTCTTTGAAGTTGTCCGGAAAGATGAATATGAGAAAGGCATCCAAGAAGGCGAAAAACAGTTTGCCCTTCTGACCGAAAGACTCTTAGAAGCCGGGAGAACACAAGACCTGCTGCGTGCTACACAGGATCAAGAATATCGCAAGCTGTTATATAAAGAGTATCAGATTTCATAAAGAGGAGGAGCACCAATGGAAACATGGTTTTATGAAGTAGTCAGCATTGACGGAGACTATGCAAATTTAAAACGTACCGATATCGAATCGGATGACTTAAAGTTAGTTGCAAGAGCATTACTGCCACCGGAAATCATGGAAGGAAGTAAGCTGAAATACGAGTTAATGCAATATGAACTTCTTCCGTTATAAATAACTTTAGAATCAAATACAGGTAAAAAGTAAAGGGCAGAGACCGGAAAACGGTTCTGCCCTTTTGTAACAGGATTAAATTTTGAAATAATGCATTTCATTTGCGAGTTTCTCAGCCTGTGTGGCTACATTCTGTGCAGCTTGTGCTACATTTTCACTGTTGTCGGTTACGCTTAAGGCTTCCTGTGCAAGACCTTCAGAGGTTGCAAGGATTTCTTCGGCACTGGCGGATTGTTCTTCTGTAATAGCAGCTACAGAGGTTGCAACTTCATCCACTTTGTTGACATTCGTAATCATTTCCTGTAACAGCTCGCTTGTCTCTCCGATCGTCTGGTAAATATCGTGGAATGTGTGATGCGCGGTAGAAACCAGCTCCTCACTGTCATGGATGTGTTTGGCACTTATCTGGGTCTTGTCCACGGCATCGCTGACGAGAGTATTAATATCTGCCGTAATAGAGGATATTTTGTCCACGGCCTGCGAACTTGTTTCGGCAAGGTTGCGGATTTCTTCGGCAACAACAGCAAATCCTTTTCCGGCTTCACCGGCTCTTGCTGCCTCAATGGCTGCATTTAAGGAAAGCAGGTTCGTCTGGGAGGCAATATCTCCGATAATTTCCACAAATTTTGTAATCTCTTCCGTCGATTCACCGACATGACCGACAGCGGTTTCTAATTGGGTAACGGAGGCCTGAACGGTTTCCATGGCATGTTTTACCTTATCCATGTCATCCCGTCCCTTGCCGGAAATTACAACGGTATCATTCATCTTTTCACTGGCGTTATGTCCGATCTGATCTGTTTCAGAAACGATCATCGCCAGAGAGGTTGTATTTTCTGCTACTTCTGTTACGGAGTTTGCCAATTCCTCAACAGTGGAATTTAACTCTTTCATAGAGGTAGATTGAGTTATCGCGGAGCGATATAATATTTCGGAAACGGAACTGCTGTTTTCAGCCTGTTGATTCAATTGTCCGGATATGGAAAAAATAGTACCGATCGTATTTCGCATAGTACCAATAAATTTCTGCATACCATTTCCCATAGCAGCGACTTCATCCTGGCCTTTGGTCTGTACATTTACCGTAAAATCACCGTCAGTAATCTTTCCGATATCCTTTGTC
This sequence comes from Maccoyibacter intestinihominis, assembly GCF_040096355.1. Classification (NCBI taxonomy): domain Bacteria; kingdom Bacillati; phylum Bacillota; class Clostridia; order Lachnospirales; family Lachnospiraceae; genus Maccoyibacter; species Maccoyibacter intestinihominis. The sequence goes on along the minus strand of NZ_JBBMEX010000014.1, from coordinate 11,007 downwards.
AGGGTTTTGATCGGTTCAACAACAATGTGTACAATTCGTTCGATCAAAAATCCGATAATCACCATTGCCAGGACTAAAATAAGGATAATTCTGGTCTGCAAACCTTTTAAATCTTCAAGGACAGTACTTTCTTTTACATTAGAGACCAGAACCCAGTCAGTTCCTGTGATCGGTTCGACCTCTACATAATAGACTGTATTACCAACGGTAACATTTTGAACTTTTCCATTCTTTTTATCAATCTTATCAGCAACCGCTTTCACATAAGAATCTTTGCTGTCAGAAGAGATTGTTTGTGCCACTAATTTCTGGTCTTTGTGTGCTAAAATGGTATGGCTGTTTTTATCAACCAGAAATGCGTAACCATCATCCATAACTTTGATATCGGATACCATCTTAGAAGCATAATTTAGAAAAACATCTGCTGCAGCAACCGTTTTAGCACCATTAGAGGTTTTAAGTAACGTTGTGGCACTTACAATAAATTCGCCGGTATCTGCATCGCGATATGGTGTGCCAAAGGCAAAAGATTTATGGGTTAATCCCTCTTTATACCAGTCGCGCTCTGTGATCCCATAGTCCGCATCCGGAACCCAGCCGGACATATCAATATATTTCCCATGGTCATCACCGATGTAGACTCCGTTTGGAAAATCCTGATTCATATTTACAGTCGTAGCCAGATAAGTTTTTTCGGTTTCTTCATCCATTGGAACGGTTTCTAAAGTGTTTTGTAACATATCCAACGTATTAAGAATACCGGTGGTCCAGGTCTCTAACTCTTTGGCATTCATTTTAGATTCTGCCCTTAACAGATTTTTGCCTCTTGGACAATGATCTTTTTAGAAGCCATATAAGAAATCACAATAATGGATATAATAGCGATAGCGATACAAGGAAGTAGAATTTTCAGCAGCTTAGCTTTTATACCTTTTAACATTTTCGTATTTTGTCGATCGTTTTTCATTCGCACGTCTCCTTTCTGCATAAGTATATATAAAAGTATAATACGGATATATGCGTTTTTCAAGGATTTTCTTAGGAAACACGTCTGTTATAGCTTTTCCCTATACCCCAATATAGAAATGTCATATGAAAGCAAATCTTGAATTGCCTCCAAAATCATAGTACACTTTTAATGATCAGAAAAAAGACATCCTTAAGATGTCTAAGGAGGCAGTCACATGAAATTAAGCCAGATTCTTGGTAAAGATAAAATCACATTGTCATTTGAAGTATTTCCACCCAAAACAGAGGCGAATTACGAAGCCGTGAAAAAAGCAGCATTGGATGTTGCGGCGTTAAATCCAAGTTATATGAGTGTTACCTACGGTGCGGGCGGAAGCACCAGAGCGAATACAGTACAGATCGCATCGGCAATACAGCAGCAGTATGGGATCACTGCAATTTCCCATCTTACCTGCGTCGGAGCAACGAAAGAAGACATCGACCATACACTGGATTCTATGAAAGAAGCAGGAATAGAAAATGTACTGGCACTTCGGGGCGACCGGCCAAAGGATTTTGAAGGAGAACCGTTTACAGATTTTCACTATGCATCCGAGTTAGTAGAGCATATCAAAGCAAGAGGAGATTTTTGCGTAGGAGGTGCCTGCTATCCGGAAGGGCATGTAGATGCCCATAATAAAAAAGAAGACATTACATATCTAAAGAAAAAAGTAGATGCGGGATGTGACTACCTCACAACCCAGATGTTTTTTGACAACAACATCTATTATAATTTCCTCTACCGGGTCAGGGAAAAAGGGATCACGGTACCGATCATACCGGGAATCATGCCGATCACAAGAGCGTCACAGGTAAAGACAGCCTGTACGTTAGCGGGAACGAACATGCCGGAAAGATTCCGAAATCTGGTGGACTGCTTCGGGGACAATCCAAAAGCGATGCAGCAGGCAGGAATTGCTTATGCGACCGATCAGATCATCGATTTGATCGCAAATGGAATCCATAACATCCATGTGTATTCGATGAATAAACCGGAAGTAGCGGCAGGAATCCAAAAGAACCTGTCGGAGATCATCCATGATTAATAAAAAAGAGGTAGAGCGGTACTTAGGATATGGGAAAAATAATCCGGATGAGCGGACAACAGAACTGATAGAGGAATGTATCCGACAGATAGAAAAAATAGCACAGCCCCGGTCGATATACAGGATCTTCGATTTAAAATTAAAAGAAGATCAGATAGAAGCGGCGGGAATGAAGATGCAGAGCAGAAATCTGGCAAAAAACTTAAGAGGCTGTGAAAAAATCGTATTTTTTGCAGCAACCTTAGGAAACGAGCCGGACATATTAATGAACCGGTATTCCAGACTGCAGATCAGCAAGGCAGCAGTATTGCAGGCAGTCGGGGCAGCGGCGATCGAGGACTATTGTAACCAATGCCAGAAAAAAATCGAAGAACAGGCAGCGGCAGAAGGTTTTTATGTAAGATCCAGATACAGTCCGGGATATGGAGATCTGTCCTTAACCTATCAGGCAGAATTTTTAAGAGTGTTAGAAGCAACTAAAAAAATCGGGATCGTACTCTCGGAGGGCGGAGTTATGATACCGGAAAAATCGGTAACAGCGGTTATGGGACTGAGCAGGGAGCAGACTAAATGCCATATCGAGGGCTGCGAGTCCTGTAGAAATAAAAACTGTGCATACAGACGGCAAGACTAAGAGGTAACTATGACGATCAGAGAAGAAATAGGAAAAAGAATACTGTTTTTTGATGGAGGAATGGGAACACTTCTTCAGGAACAGGGATTACAGGCAGGAGAACTTCCGGAAACATGGAATCTGAAGAATCCGGAGCCGATCATACAGATACATAAAGCGTATTTAGCGGCAGGGGCAGACATCATATTGGCGAACACTTTTGGCGCCAACCGCTTTAAATACGGAGAAGATTTAGAAAAAATCGTAACGGCGGGAGTAGCAAATGCAAAAAAAGCCGTAGCAGAGAGTGGAAAAAAAGCATATGTAGCCTTAGACATCGGCTCCACCGGAAAACTCTTAAAGCCGATGGGAACCCTGGATTTTGAAGAGGCAGTCGGGGTATTTGCAGAGATCATCCGAGTGGGAGAAAAAGCAGGAGCGGATCTCATACTGATAGAGACCATGAGCGATACCTATGAACTGAAAGCAGCAGTATTAGCGGCAAAAGAGAATTCCACATTGCCGATCATGGCAACGGTCATCTTTGACGAAAGCAAAAAGATGTTGACGGGAGCCAGTCCGCAGGTAGTAGTGTCACTGTTAGAAGGACTTGGGGTAGACGCACTGGGGATCAACTGCGGCCTTGGACCAAAACAGATGAAAGAGATCGTAAAAGAACTGCTGAAATATGCCTCCATACCGGTGATCGTCAATCCAAATGCGGGACTTCCGCGTTCGGAAAACGGAAAGACCGTCTTCGACGTAGGAGCAGAGGAATTTGCCGAAGACATGGAAGAGATCGTAACCATGGGAGCCTGGTTCGCCGGAGGCTGTTGCGGAACCACGCCTGCGCATATACAGGCAATGGTAGAAAAATGCAAAGAAATCACACCGGTGCCGATCGCACCGAAGAACTATACCTTTGTTACCTCCTACTCTACGGCAGTTGAATTAGGCGGCAGACCGGTCATCATCGGAGAGCGTATCAATCCTACCGGAAAGTCCAAATTTAAACAGGCACTCAGGGATCACAACATCGACTACATCTTAGAAGAAGGGGTCAAACAGGAAGACTCCGGTGCACATATCTTAGATGTCAACGTAGGACTGCCGGAAATTGACGAAGCAGCCATGATGGAAACGATCGTTTACGAACTGCAGAGCATCATGCCGATCCCGCTTCAGATCGATACCACGAATATGGAAGCAATGGAACGGGCGCTCAGGATCTATAACGGAAAACCGATGATCAACTCCGTCAATGGAAAAGCAGAGATCATGGAACAGGTATTTCCGCTTGTAAAAAAATATGGAGGAGTCGTAGTCGGACTGGCGTTAGATGAAGATGGCATTCCGGACACCACCGAGGGCAGACTTGCGATAGCCGAAAAAATATATCAGACAGGTGAAAAATACGGGATCAGCAGAAAAGATATCGTCATCGATGCCTTGGTTATGACCATGAGTACAAATAACGAGTCCGCAAAGATTACGTTAGATACCGTAAAAGAGATCACGGCAAGAGGTGGAAAAACCGTGCTTGGCGTGTCGAATATATCCTTTGGACTGCCGCAGCGTGAGCTGATCAATGCAGCATTTTTTACAATGGCAATGAACAACGGACTCTCGGCAGGGATCATCAATCCGAATGCAAAAGCCATGCGGCAGGCATACGATACCTTCTGCGTACTCGGCGGATATGATGCCCAGTGCATGAATTATATTGAAAACTATGCCGTAACCGATGCCCCGAATGCAGCGGCAAAACCGGCCGCAGCGAAGCTCAACCTGACCGACAGCATCATCAAAGGCTTAAAAGATCAGGCGTATCGGGCAACGGAAGAAGAACTAAAGACAAAAGAACCGATGGAGATCATCAATGGGGAACTGGTTCCGGCACTGGATGTAGTCGGACAGGGATTTGAAAAAGGAACCATGTTCCTGCCACAGCTTTTAATGAGTGCAGAAGCAGCCAAGGCAGGGTTCGAGGCGATCCGGCAGTATGTGCAGAGTCACGGAGAAGCACAGGAGAAAAAAGCAACGATCGTCATTGCTACCGTCAAAGGAGACATCCACGATATCGGAAAAAATATCGTAAAAGTCCTGTTAGAGAACTATGGATATGAAGTCATAGACCTCGGAAAAGACGTGCCGCCGGAAAAAATCGTAGAAACCGTCGTGGATAAACATGCGCCGCTGGTTGGACTGAGTGCATTAATGACAACCACGGTAGTTAATATGGAAGAAAGTATCAAAGAACTGCACAAAGAAGCACCATGGTGCAAGATCATGGTTGGCGGAGCGGTGCTGACACAGGAATATGCAGACATGATAGGGGCAGATTTTTATGGAAAAGATGCCATGCAGTCTGTATATTATGCCGAAAGACTTCTAAATAGCTGACAGAACGCATGATTTTGTGATATTCTGTAAGAAAGGATTAGCAGATCATGCGGGAGGAAGTCATGGCAGAACGGTCAAAACAGAAATTAAAACTCATCTATTTGATGCAGATCTTAATGGAAAAGACAGATGAAACGCACAGTATCACTATGGCGGAGATGATAACTGCCTTAAAGGCATATGGGATTACGGCAGAGCGGAAGAGTCTGTATGACGATATTGAATGCCTGCGTACCTATGGACTGGAAATTATCGGAACGCAGGAAGGCAGAACTTATTGTTATCAGGTAGTTAACCGGCAGTTTGAATTGGCAGAATTGAAACTGCTGGTTGACTCTGTGCAGTCTGCAAGATTTATTACAGCCAAAAAGACAAATGAGCTGATCAAAAAAATAGAAGGATTAGCAAGTAAGTATGAGGCATCCAAACTGCATCGTCAGGTCTATGTAACACAGCGGGTAAAAACCATAAACGAAAGCATCTATTATAATGTAGATGCCATTCATACGGCAATCGCCGAAAATTCCCAGATCACGTTCCGGTATTTCCAATGGAATGTCAAAAAAGAAATGGAGCTTCGCAAAGGCGGAGCACTCTATAGAGTTAGTCCGTGGGCGCTATCCTGTGATGATGAAAATTATTACATGATCGCTTATGATGACGTAGAAGAAAAAATCAAACACTTCCGTGTAGACAAAATGCTCCATATCGAAATGAACGGAAAAAAACGCGAAGGAAAACAGGTATTCCAATGCTTTGACATAGCCGTGTACTCCAGAAAAATGTTCGGAATGTATGGCGGTGAAGAGCAGTTGGTAAAAATACAATGTGTCAATGAATTAGCCGGAGTCATCATAGACCGCTTTGGAAAAGAAATATCCATGATACCGGTAGACGGGAAGCATTTTACTGCAAGCGTCCGGGTAGCGGTCAGCCGCCAGTTCCTGTCATGGGTCATGGCATTGGGTGAGGGGGCGAAAATCGTAGGGCCGGAGCCGGTAGTAGAGCAGGTCCGGGAAGAAACAAAACGCCTGATGCAGCAATATGACATAAAAACAGATTCATATAAAAATAAAACAACGTGAAAACAAATTAAAATATATAGCGAGGAAGAATCATGTACAAAATCTTTATGGTAGAAGATGATGAGATCATAGCAAGAAGCATACGGGAACATCTGCAGGCATGGAATTATGACGTATGCTGCGTAGAAGATTTTTCCAATGTAGTAGCAGAATTTGTCCGTTTTGACCCACAACTGGTGCTTATGGACATCACGCTGCCATTTTTTAACGGATACCATTGGTGCAGTGAAATCCGAAAAATATCGAAAGTACCGGTCATCTTTCTGTCCTCAGCGGCAGATAACATGAACATCGTCATGGCGGTCAATATGGGAGCGGATGATTTTATACCAAAACCGTTTGATCTCGAAGTGCTCACGGTTAAGATCCAGGCAATGCTGCGCCGCAGCTACGATTTTGCCGGAACAGGCAGTATGTTAGAGCATAAAGGAGCGATCCTGAATCTGAACGAGACAACGCTGACCTATCAGGAGCAAAAGATAGAATTGACGAAAAACGAATTTCGTATCTTAGAGATATTAATGGAAAATAAAGAAAAAGTCGTATCCAGGGAAACGCTGATGACAAAGCTATGGGAAAGTGATAACTATGTAGATGAAAATACACTTTCCGTCAATGTGAACCGGTTGAGAAAAAAATTAGAAGCCTTGGGATTGGAAGAATTTATACTTACAAAGAAAGGAATAGGGTATCGTCTGGGATGAAACTTTGGAGTTCATATCTGAAAAGAAATTTAGGATGGATAGCGGTCATATTGCTGACGATTTTTTCCATGTCCGTGATCGTAGAACTGAATGGCGTTCATATATCAGAGTGGATATATGGAACAATTCTCTGCATCTTCTTTTTACTGGTGATCGGAGGGGTGGATTTTTACCTCTATTATAGAAGACATCAGAATCTGCAAAAAATACAGGAAATCGTAAAAATTTCCGTCAATGCATTGGACATGCCCAAAGATCAGATCGAAGAAGATTACCAGAAGCTGTTACAGATCGTGCATGAAGATAAAGTAAAGGCAGTCAATGATTTAGAATCCGGAAAAAAAGATATGGCAGAGTATTACACCATGTGGGTGCATCAGATCAAGACACCCATCGCGGCAATGCGTCTGCTGTTGCAGTCGGAGGACACGCCAAAGAGTAGAGAATGTGCGGAAGAGCTGTTCCATATTGAACAGTATGTAGAAATGGCACTGCATTACAGCCGCTTAGATTCAGACACGACCGATTTTGTGATCCGAAAGACTTCCTTAGATGAGATTGTGCGGGAAGCAGTCCGAAAATATGCCAAACTGTTTATCCGTAAAAAAATCCGCTTAGATTACCAGCCGTTAAATATTGAAGTGCTGACGGATGAAAAGTGGTTAGAGTTCGTGATCGAACAGATACTTTCTAATGCCGTAAAATACACACCGAAAGGCACCGTTTCTATTTATATGGAAAATGAAGACACACTTATAATAGAAGATACTGGGATCGGGATACGGGCAGAAGACTTACCGAGAGTCTGCGAGCGGGGCTACACCGGCTATAACGGGCATAGCGATAAACGCTCAACCGGGATCGGACTGTATCTTTGCCGCAGAGTATTAGAGCAAATGTCCCACAGTATAGAAATAGAATCGGAAATGGGAAAAGGAACGCGGGTGAAGATCGGATTGATCACAAAAGAACGCATTCATGAGTAATCTTACAGGAATGTAAGAAACAAAGGGAAAATGTAAGCCGGATGAATGGCAGACATTTTCCCTTCTTGTTATACTGGGAACATAAAAGAGCGCGCGAAGAAAATCAGGAGGAAAAAGAGAATATGTCAATATTAGAGGTCAATCACTTAAAAAAAATATACACCACACGTTTTTCAGGAAATCAGGTACAGGCATTAAGCAACTTAAGTTTTTCCGTAGAGGAAGGTGAGTATGTAGCGATCATGGGAGAATCCGGTTCCGGAAAAACAACCTTATTAAACATCTTAGCAGCACTGGATAAACCGACCGGTGGAGAAGTCCTGTTAAATGGAAAGAACATCGTAGAGATCAACGAAAAAGAAATCTCTGCATTTCGAAGAGAAAATTTAGGATTTGTCTTTCAGGACTTTAACTTATTAGATAACTTCTCCTTAAAAGATAACATCCTGCTGCCGCTGGTCTTATCCGGTGTCCGGTATCCGGAAATGGAAAAAAGACTGCATCCGATCACAAAACGGTTAGGGATTGAAGAACTCTTAGAAAAATATCCGTATGAAGTTTCGGGAGGACAAAAACAGAGAACTGCCGTGGCAAGAGCCTTGATCAGCCGACCACAGTTAGTTCTTGCAGATGAACCGACCGGAGCGCTTGACTCAAAAGCAGCCGACGAATTGCTGCAGTTATTCAATGCGGTCAATCAGGAGGGACAGACCATTTTGATGGTAACACATAGTACCAAAGCAGCCAGCCATGCAAAAAGAGTCCTGTTTATCAAAGACGGCGAAGTGTTCCATCAGTTATACCGTGGAAACATGAACAACGAAGAACTTTATGCAAAAATTTCAGATACACTGACAATGTTAACGACGGGCGGTGAACAAAATGAATAAAGGAATGTATACAAAACTTGCGATCACCAATATCAAAAATAACAGGCAGTTTTATTTCCCATATCTGCTGACCGGGATCATAACCGTAGCCATGTTTTACATCATGTGCGCATTAGAAAGCAATCCGGGGATACAGAGCATGCCGGGAGCAAAGGATTTGGGACTGATCCTCCGTCTGGGAATCGGTGTGATCGGAATCTTTGCAGTCATCTTCCTGTTTTATACAAACAGTTTCATCATAAAACGCAGGAAAAAAGAACTCGGGATCTATAACATTCTGGGAATGGAAAAAAGACATATTGCAAAAATTTTATCAAAAGAAGCATTTTTTACAGCAATAATAGCAATTGGCGGAGGACTGGTAACAGGCGTATTATTTCATAAGTTAGCGTGTATGCTCCTCTACCGCATGATAGGATTTAACGGAGGCATCACATTTTCCTTTTCAAAAAAAGGTGTTATGATAACAGCCATTCTGTTTGCGATCGTCTATCTGTTAACGTACATCTATGATCTGTTTCAGGTGCAGCTTGCCAATCCGATAGAGCTTTTACAGTCAGGAAATAAAGGTGAGCGGGAGCCAAAGACCAAAGCGATCATGGCAGTGCTTGGAGTTCTCTGCCTTGGCACGGGATATTTCATAGCAATTACAACTAAGAATCCGGTCAAAGCACTGACCCTGTTTTTTGTAGCAGTCATCCTTGTAATTATCGGAACCTATCTGCTGTTTACGGCAGGAAGCATCGCTTTGTTAAAAATTTTACGCCGCAACAAAGGATACTATTATCAGACCAAGCATTTTACATCCGTATCGGGAATGATCTACCGGATGAAACAAAACGCAGTGGGACTTGCAAACATCTGCATCTTATCCACCATGGTATTGGTAGCCGTATCGACAACAGTCAGTCTCTATGTAGGTGTTGAGGATATCATGAAAGAACGATATCCAAATGAGATCAATATCAGAGCCTATTATGATACAGGAGCACCGTCAGAAGATAGTATCGCACCGATCGTGGAAAAAAGTGTCAAAGAGAGTGGAAGAAAGATCCGACATGAGGAAGACTATCTTGAATTATATTTTGCGGCGATCAAAGACCAGGGACAGTATTCTTTAGATAAAGAAAAAGTAAAAACAGCCGGCGACCGCGTCAGCGGATTTGTGGTATTGACCAGAGAAGATTGTAAAAAAAAGTATAACGAAGAAATACCGGAACTGGCAGAAAACGAAGTTGCTCTGTTCACGATCAAGAAGACAAACATGGACACACTCGTATTAGAAAACAGAAGTTACCATGTAAAAGAGATCAAACAGTTTCAAAACACAGAAGATTTCGAGACCATAGCAGATATAATGGATGAGTATTACTATGTTATTGTAAATGATGTGCAGGACATGGAACTCCTGTGGCAGTTACAAAAAGAGATCTATCAGGAAAATTCCAGCTCCATCTCAAGACAAGTCCGACTGGATATAGATGGAGACAGCGAGCAGAAAAAAGAATGTTTTGAAAACATCAAGACCGCACTGGGACCGGAACAGGCAAAAGCAAGGATATTGATCGACAGCCGCCAGTCAAATCTGGATGAGTTTTATCAGATATATGGAGGTTTCCTCTTCTTAGGACTGTTCCTTGGAATTCTGTTTTTAATGATCACCGTATTGATCATCTTCTACAAACAGATATCAGAAGGATATGATGATAAAGAAAGATTCTCCATTATGGAAAAAGTAGGAATGAGCAATAACGAAGTCAAGGCAACCATCCGCTCCCAGGTAAGGACGGTGTTCTTCTTACCGATTCTCATGGCAGCAGTCCATGTGGGAATGGCATTCCCGATGATAAAAAGATTACTATCCCTGTTTGGCTTGAGCAACACGGCACTTTTTGCCGGCTGTATGGCAGGAACGATTCTTGTATTTGCACTGATTTATCTGTTGGTATTTTTAAAGACATCCAAAACCTACTATAAAATTGTAGGCGAGCAGGTATAAAAACCGGTGAAAAGATAAAAACTTACTTTCACCATAACGCACCAGTAGCAGAGCTGTTGAAACAGTTCTGCTACTGCAATATATCCGGCAATGTGGATAGCCTTGTCGATATAAATAAAAAAAGTGAAAAAAAGAGTTGACAGGCATAAAGTTTGGTGCTATTATAAAAGTCCACCGCGCAATGGTGCGGTGCGAAAGAAATAAAAAAATGAAAAAACCTGTTGACAAACGCAGAAAGCTGTGATAGGATATAGAAGTTGTCGCGTAAGACAG
>NZ_JBBMEX010000013.1:0-93578 GCF_040096355.1 Maccoyibacter intestinihominis | reverse complement strand
TTCATTTCCACCAGTTACGTCACACCTATACAAGCAACCTTTTAGCAAATGGAGCTGCCCCAAAAGATGTGCAGGAACTGTTAGGACACTCAGATGTAAGTACCACAATGAATGTCTATGCTCACTCCACAAGAGATGCTAAACGAAAATCAGTTAGGCTTCTTGATAAAGTGGTAGGCAATGATTAAAAAAATTCCCTTATTTCCCTTGTGATTATCTCATAAGGGTAAAAATAAGGGAAACTACATATCATTTCACTAATGGACAGGCGGGAAAGCCTATAAAATGGGGAAAGTTAGAGAGATAATTATATAAATTCCAGTTTCTTGGTTCAATATCTGTCATTGCTATTGTATAACGATTACTGGCATTCACAATAAACAAGACATTTCTTCCTTTTATTTTCGTCAAATGTGTGTCCCAGCAGAACACAAGTGAAGCACCTTTGCTTTCTTCAATCTTTGTTGTTTTTAGTCGATCTTGAACTGCTTTTGTTGCACCAATCTCCATATGTATCACCTGCTCATCTCAAGTATTCTTTTTACTTCATTCTGTAATTCATCACTAAAGTCTGATAAATCATTATATGTAATTACTTTCAGTCTAATAAGACGAACAATATCCCATATTACCTCTGATTTTTTCAGTTCCATGACAACTCCCGGATGACGTTTATCTTCTTTTATCCGTTTTTCAAGTTCCCAGAATTTCTCTGATGAAGGCTTTTTATCATCATTCAGAAAATTTGCATACTCTTTAACAAGACCTTCCATATAATTTTCCTGCCAGCCTGATAATCTTTCTCGAAATAGCTTCCAATCTTTTTTACTTATGTCCATGATTTTGAACCTCATCATTCTCATGTTAGTCTCAACAAACGATTTCAAAAATGAGACTGATTTGAAATTGTACCCATACGAATCAGCCATAAATCCGATTTTATCGCATTTTGCTATATCATAGAGTCTCACTCAGTCTCAAATCTCGTGAGACTTCGTTGAGACTAACTTTGGAATATTCGTTTTTTAATAAATCACTATAAGAATATTTGCCTTTGAAGGTTCATTATATTTATGCTATTCAATTACCGACTTTTTGGAATCAATCAACGACTTATTGACTACAACAGCTAACTTTTTCAGTTAATCAGCAGTTTTTTCAATAATAACATTTCCCACTTATAAAGTATAACTAACCACCTACAATAGTAAACGCACCGTAAAGTTTTACTTCCACATTATCCATTAGCATACCTCTAACTCATTATTTCCCCCGCAAATGTAACCTTTTGATAAAGCATGTGCCGGAGCCTGCATAAATACAGGCTTTGGGCATTCTAATGCATCATTCAAACTTTTTCTAGTTCAATTTTTATTATAAAAGCAGTTATTTTCTTATATGATTCTAGTGCCGAACATATAAATATCTATATCTCCTTTACTTTGTTTCCATAGTAATCTCATTCTCCATATTCATTTCTAAATGCACTACTCGCTTATTTGTTGCGATCTCTAGTTTATTCAGATTGTAATGCGCCATTTCTTTTACCTGTGCATCAACCTCTTTAACATTATCTGTGTCTAAAAGATTCCCATCATCACTACCAAGAATATTATTAATTGCTCCTTCATCATTCTGCGGAATATCAAATAGATCTTCTGTATCTATCTGACTGTTTACATTATGTTCTCTATACAACAAATAACCAAGAAAAGCCACCATTGGTCCTGTAACCAACATTGCTATTGCAACAGGACTATTTTTTGTGATTTTCTTAAGTTTAATCTGCGTATCAGATTCTTCCCCGTTTTTATACATTTGATCCGCATTAATAATTTCCATATAATGTCCATCTGGATGATAAACGCCTACAACTGGTCTATCGAAACGATTGTATGTATATGTAAATTTTTTTCGACTATCTGTCATCATTTTTTTAAATTTTTTTCGACTTCTTTCTAAACATAAATCTTTTTGATTTTCAAGAGTTTTAATTATCATATCTCTCTTATTAATATCTGGAGATATATGTCTTTCAAATACATCACAAACCTGATTCTTGGCACCTTCTAATAAAATCTCATAAGCTTGTTCTATAGATTCATTAAATAAAATATCATAACTATCAGCTAAATAAATACTTCTAATCCTGCATTTTAAATTTTTATTTGTTATAGAATTAATTTTTTTATAAAATTCAAAAAGACAATTCATTCTAAAAATATCTTCATTGGGTTCCATCGAAATTAAACGTCCTAAGCTATACATTTTTACTATATCTTTTTGTTTTCCCCAAAATTTATTTCCATTTTCAAAATATGTTTTATAATTTGTAGAAATTAAAAACGACTTGTCAGTTACAAATATATCTTTCTTTTCCACTCCCTCATTTATTAAATTATTTATTATAGATAGAATTACAAATTTGTTATTTACCATCGTCATAGTATCTAACGTTTTTGTTATCTGCCAATTAGACATATTAATGTGTGTGGCACTCTTTAATACTACTTCATACTTTTCATCGCTCGAATACATCTTATTTCCCCTTTCCATTTTCAATGTCTCTAATCTTTATTTCTGTAGCCCATTGTCCTGCAAATGTAAAAAAAAGTGCTAACAACAATAAGACATTGGTATCTAATATACTCATCAATTTTTTTAAAAATATAAAACTTTTTAAATTCGGGAACAAAACTATAACTAATAATGCACAAATCTCCATAATAAATGTAATTGCTTGTGCAATTTGATTTTGCTTTGCAAAAGTATCAACAGCCATTGAAGCACTTAGTATTAACGCCGCCAATGTAAATGCAAAATTTGTTTCTTCTGTTATCTCAACTATATCCATCATATACATAAATAACATGATTATTAAAACAATCATAAATGATAGTCTATATTTATTTTTCATTGCCTTTACACCTCCATAACACTATCACAATATCTATTATATTCAAAAAATGCACGAAAAACAATGTATGTTTTCTAATTTCAAAAATGCACCCGTTTCCGGGTGCATCCTCATCAAAAGTGACACTCGATTAAAATTTGTATCTTCAATCAATTTAGTGGTTCCCCATCTTTCTGACTTCCACACATCGATACTTGTCATAAACCTACATTATCACCAAATCTAAAATCTCATGAGACTATCTTCAAAATATTCTTGAATGCCAGCTAGGACACCAGAATAAGTGCCATATTTACTGTCGTTTACTTAATTTTCCATTCTCCACCATTGTCTGGGCCTTTTCGTTCTATGATACCTTTATCTTTTAATTCTGATATATATCTAGCAATTGTTCTATCTGTAACATCTAATGCTATTCTTAATTCATCAATAGAAATATTCGGGTTTTCCGAAATCATTTTCAGAATCTCATATGCTTTAGCAAGCTTCTTCTTAGAATACTCTGGCATTAACTTCTTAATTTTTTCTTCCGAAATTTCTATGACATTTTCTATGACATTTTCTATGACATTTTCATTCACCTGTGTTGCATAGTTAGAACCATAATTCAGATTATACAAAGTCAATGTAAAATCATCATTATCCGCATCAAAGACTGGCATCTTAGACTCATCAAATTCAACCTGACCCTCGTAATCTGCCAATATCTTCTTAAATCCACTACCTCTACGCTCCATGTATTTCAAGCGGCTGAATATATCAGCTAATATCGGATTTCTTCGCTTTGATGGAATTTTCAATAAATCTTTTCCTTCTAGAGATATTCCGCTTACCATTCCACCCGGTGAATATATTTCGATTCTATCATCGAACATATCTATATGGACTTCACTGCCTATCTCCATATAGTTTCTATGAATCAATGCATTTACTACACCTTCAAGCACTGCCCGATCCGGATAATCCGGCATTTCAATTCTGCCGTCATCAACCTTACGCCATGCCTTCTTGGAATTATTTCTTACAAAATCCGTTCCTGCCTGTAATAGTGTGACAAGACTGCCTGTATATTCCTTATCATCAAGTGCATCTACTATACCAGATGCCTTTGTAAGTCCATTCCATCTTGTGCAAAATAATCTGGAATGACGAACCGGAGATTCATCTGCCAGAAGCGCTCCTGCATTCGTCAGATTTCCTTTTTCATCAACCAATCCAAAAGATTCATAATCTGTATCTTCAAATGCATTTCCTGTTCTCTGCTTATATACCGATTTTAATTTTGTAAAAGACATATTGTTAAAATCATATCTTGACTTCAGACTATCATAACTTTCACCACTTCCGTGAAGTACCAACTCTCTTAACTGCGAAGGTGTCGCCGGAACACTTTCATTTCCTATACGCATAAATGCAATAAGTTGCCCATCACCCTCATAATAGTATGGAATCTGCTGCCCTTTCATAACTTCTACAATAACGAATGTCTTGTCATTATCTTTTTCAAATGAAAGCTTAAACTCTGGTATCGGATTAAGGTGTGTTTTAATTATCTCACTAATTTTTTCTGCATCTCCTTTAGCATCCGAAAGACCAACCAACGCATCATCATTTGCCACACCAAATACCAGCTTACCACCATAGCAATTTGCAAATGCACTTATACTCTTGCACCAGCTTTTGGGTTTCTTTGTCTCAAGTGCAACCTTTTTATCGTAATCTGTGGTTTCGCCGATTAGCTGCTTTATATCCATAGTTCTCACCATCCTTCTACATTAAACAAGTGCCTATTTACATCACATGGGTCACAAAGCTTCTTTTGTAATTCCCTTTTCTTCCAATTGTTTCATTATCACATTTTTTAATCTTGCAGGAATGACCACCTTTACCAAAAAATTACCTCCGTCCAATTCTTTAGGAGCTTCCGGCTCATGCGGGCACAATATATTATTCCCCGCATTAACACTTGTTCTCATTTTATCAATCGGAGTTTCAAATTTCACACCACAAACATATAAACACCCTTTTTGTCTTTGTATTCTCATATTTTCCAAATACGGATTGCGTGGTTGCATAATCATAAAGCCATGATCCAAATAAGAAACTAAATCAGTATAGAAATCCTTTTTATAAGTATAATTGTCTTTCAATTCCGGATATTTCTGCAAAAGTATTTCTGCATATTCACTTACACTTATACGTTGCTTTTTAACATTAACAAGTTCACACTGTATCTTTATTCTTGTCCATTTAGGATCATACGGAGAATATGACCATATAAATATAGCCGCATCTTTTTCAATATTTTCACAACAAGCAAAAAAATAATGCTACATTTATATCCATTGTAAAGTCAATTAATCTTGTAGCATGTATATAATGCTGATTATATGCCATTACTTCAAATAGTAAATCTCCAGATTCCAGTATACTCTCATCCACAGATGTATCTCTGCATATACTTGGAGTGATTTTCCAAGAAGAATCGCTTTGTCCTCTATAAAATTCCTGTAAGTAAGTTCGTTCATCACCTGGGGCACCTCTACCTGATCTTGGTAAATCATAGAACGAATTATAATCATTTGCAATTTGATATATCTGCGAAATATCTTCTACCATAATTTCCTGATAATCATATTTTTCTTCAAAATCTGACATATAGCCACCTCTGCTAAAACTTGCTAAATCAATCGTAACGCTCTATCCATCATTTTATATTCTTTTCTACTTATTATTGGCATATATACATCAATATAGTTATTCTCCGCCCATTGAAGTATCTCATCTAGATCAGCATACATCTCATTCTCTTTTTTATTATGTAACATACGATTATTGTTATTCTCAGCAACTGTTTCCTGCTGTCTACATCCAATATATATTTCTCGTGGCAAAACAAAATCTTTTATTATTCCTGATTTTCCCATATTAATATCATCTTTAATTACTATCCGCCATTCCTTTTCATGAATCCACTCATCTGACTTGGTTAATGTATTAGCCAATATGTTTCTTTCAGAACTCTCTTCTCGGTAAAATATTAATTTATCACTATAGATTACCGGCATACATTGGTATTTCTTAACAAGCTCATAAAGGTTATATCCTAAACATATTCCCTTGTGATCTGCCGCATAATATCCCCACATAGGAAATGAATTATTAACTTCAGAAAAACAAGCAACAAATAATGAACTTCTCAATGCTTCTGTTTTCCTATTTTCAGTTTCCTGTCTCATATATGTTTCCATAGCTTCTTGTCTCTGGCTCCTTGGATAACTGGCTTTCAATCCGCAATCAACTGTAACTAAACAATCATATGGATCGTTGAAATTAAATGCACTACTTAACCATAATTGATGATTTTCCAAATTTCGCAAATCCCTATTCAAACCTCTGCTATACCGATAAATCATTTGAGTCTTATCAATATTATCTAATATCACATTTCTTGTCTCTTGCATATTATTTAATGAAATCTGCTCTTTATAATCTGAAAACCATTCTTTGTTCATACACTTAGTTTCCTTTCACAATCTGTCTCATCCAACCATCATAAAATTCTTTTAAATTTAGGTTGAATGAGACCCGTTTTAACTAAATCTTTGCTTTTCCTTCCATAATATCTGTTCCTTTAAGCATTTCGTATTTCATTGAACTCTCTACTGCAACCTCCTCTGCCGCTGCTCCTTTCGCCTTTACTACTGGATCATCTATCATATTGTCACCTTTTACTTCCAAAATCAAATAACTTCCATCGTCCATTTTTACTAAGAAATCTGGATAATACTTCCTTAATCTATTCGATTCCGGATCAATATATGGAACATAAAAATCTGTCTGGTCAGCAGTAAACATTCCCGTGAAATAAGCTTTTTTTACGTGCTCATTTGCAAGCAACTGTAAAAATAATTGTAACTCAGGCTTCGAATCAAAAACATAGGTATCTGCGTGAAAACTCTTGTCTTTATTTTTCACAACAACAGAATCCTCTGAATTCTGCATTATAATCAAATCCTCATTTCCACTAAACTCATAATATCCACCTTCTTTAGGCTTCTTAAGTAATTTAACATCAACATTTTCTTTTACAATCTCTTTGTTAACCCGGTATAATGCCTCAAATATGGTTGGCACAATTTTATCATAAATAATATCATTATGTTCATTGACAGCTACTAGTATCTTATCAATTCCTTCTTCTGATTCCCTCAGTATCCTAGCAACTTCTGTGCATCTAATATCAGGAAAATATTTTGCTACTTCTGCCACCAACGTTATCTCAGTATACGCTGTTTTACTAACCATATAGTTAACATTGCTTTCACGCACAACCGACGAAGTTGTAAGTCCTTCTTTAACATACATTGTTGCATCATAATTTTCTGTTTCTATTTCTTTTAAACCAAACGATAATCCTCTATCATAATGCTTAGTTTCCAAAGAATATTTATAATGCAATTTATTCATGCGCAATGTTCTAGGTGGTTCTTTCACACGCACAGGAACTTTCTTACGTTTTTTATCCTTCTTAACTACAAGTTCCTCTATGCTAGTTCTAAAATTCTTTTTAAGCTCGTCATCCAATATATCCATATTCTCTTTTGACAAATACACTGTGGCCGTTAGTTGTTCATCTGTAATTTTTCTCAAACATCTCATTGTTGCTTGAAGCACAAAAACTTTTGACTTTGGACTTCTAAAAAGAGCCA
The DNA here is from genome assembly GCF_040096355.1 of Maccoyibacter intestinihominis. Classification (NCBI taxonomy): domain Bacteria; kingdom Bacillati; phylum Bacillota; class Clostridia; order Lachnospirales; family Lachnospiraceae; genus Maccoyibacter; species Maccoyibacter intestinihominis. The sequence continues at coordinate 85,949 of NZ_JBBMEX010000013.1, read as the reverse complement.
CACTAAATAATGATCTACAATTCCATCCCTCTCTACCTTTATTAACAAGCAATATAAACTGCTTCTTACTGCCTGCTGTTCCAGCTATATCAAGATTGTTAAAATCTCTTATGTCTTCAGATTTAGTAATCTTTTCGTCTCCAACATTAACTAAAATTTTATCAAGAGGTATTCCCAATTCAGATAGTACTTCTTCAACAACTGGCCTGATTTCATCACGAACTTCTGCTATCTCTGCACCAAAAATAGCCATTTTAGGTGCTAATCCCTCATATTCTTTTCCACCATATTTTGCCCAGAAATCGGCAATAACAGCTTTTAGGAATTCTTTACTTTTTACGTTACTATAACCAATAACGCTAGTATCTTTTAAGAAATTATTTGTAATTGCCGCCTGCAATCCATAAGCATATATAACTTCCGGAAGAATTTTATTATTGACGTATGGTGTTCCTGTAAAATTATAACAAGCAACCACTTTACTTCCATGCTTAGACAATTTCTTGGACAATTCATTTATAGTATTCCGCAGGCTAGTGCCCTTACCATTTTCGTGCAAAGCCTTCTCCAAGTCTGCTCCAAACATATGATGTGCTTCATCTACATAAATACCCATTTGTGAAAGCCTGGTAAGTTTCTCAAAACGTTGATTTGACATCAAATCGTCGTTGTTACTGATTTCCTGTAATATTCCAAGAACATCATCCAATACTGATTGTCCCGGTACCTGATCACTAAACAACTTGTCTACAGAACTTTTTTCTTTATGCTGAGCCTTTAATATAATTTTCTGTGTATTAGAAATAATTATATTATACTTGGAACCATCTAATGTATTTAATGTGGTTCCACTATCTTCAAGAAAATACACCTTAATATTTGCATCTAATACACCAATATATTCCGGAGGTACAACCTTACTCTTATCAAAAGTTACTATTTCTTTTAACGATTGCAATACTGTTTTGTCCGGCGCAAAAACCAATGCATTATGACAATACTTATCATCTCGAGGCCATTTTGAAGCAAGAAGAAACTCATAAAAAATACAGGTAGCCATGAGAATTGTCTTACCTAATCCCATAGTTAATGCAAAAATATAATTTGGATAATCTTCCGCATATTTCTTTATTTGTAAAAAGTAATCATGATACTGTTTTGGTGAATAAACATCATATAATGTCATCTGCCCAGCTTCATCATAGAATCGTCTATCTGAAAAAACACCATTTCTCTTTGACCAGTCATCAAACATCTGATACATCTGTTGATTATTCATAAATTCTTTTACAAACACATACATTTCTAAGGCTTCAAACTGTGGGGTTCGTAAAAATGCGTCTGGGTTCTTTTCCTTGTCATTGTAATCCAGATATTTCTTAGTTATTTCACGATACCTGTTTCTTATAATTCCTCTATTATCTACATAAAATGAACGAAGGAACTCAAAAAAGGCAAATTCCATTCCAACTTCTTTTGCCATATCTATACCTCCAGTTCAAGTGATTCAGATAACAAATCCGTTATCTTTATTTTAATTTTACCTGCTGAATCTGGAATTTCATATATACCAGATACCAACTCATCTTTTGCCGGAATGTCACAAATTGTCGGTCTCATTGTCTGACCATCATAATTCCAGTCAATATAGATAGATTCTACCAACTGTCTCCAATCTTCAACTGATTCTTTCTGCATACTTAATTTCTGTAAAAGATTCATCGGATAAAATTCTTTTATTATAATCTGATTGTTTTCCTTAACAACATTGGCATCTGCTTCTCTCTTAAATTGTAAATCTTTCTTATCCCTAAGAATATCAACTATCTCTATTTCCAAATTATACGAAGAAAGTTCCTGTTCCAACGATGCCTTCAAATCAGCTTCATGTCCCATGCAAATAATCTTAATTTTTTCCACCACGCCATTCGGATTTTCTTCCTTGCGCTTTTCAAATGTATGATATGGTAAATTAGCCTTGAGCTCTTCTAAATCAGCCTTTGTTGCAATACGATTTGTAGGCATGATTTTAACCATCCAGCCATCTAATTCTCCATCATATACTGTTGATGAATCAAATTTTTGAATACCTAATGCATCAATAATTAATTCTTTCGCCTCTACTGGATTTCTAAAAAAATCATAATTATTCACATTATAAATTTCAAATCCAGTATATTTTGTATTATCCAAGTCATTTGATGCAGTTATCAATCTCTTTGTGGTAGTTTGAATTGCACCTAAATTAATATCCGCACCTATAAATCTGCGTCCTAATTTCATAGCAACAGCTTGTGTTGTTCCTGAGCCCATAAAACAATCAAAAACAACATCCCCTTCATCAGATGATGTATTTATTATTCTTTCAAGCAAAGCCTCTGGTTTTTGTGTTGGATAATTTAATGCCTCTCTTGCTTGAGAATTAATAACATAAATATCTCCCCATAAATTTTGAACCGGTTGCCCCTCATATTCATCTAAAAATGTCTTTCTTCTTATACGTTGACTTTTGTTCGCCGGAAAATATAATTTACCTTTGTTATCCCATTCAACCATTGTTTCATAAGAAAATGCCCATCCTTTTTCCGGTGGTTGATATCCTTTATATTCATAAATCAATGATGGTGTTGGTGTTGATGATGGGTTTGTTACTGGATCTCTACTATACAACCTTCCATCACCATCATCATACACAAAACGTTGTTTTATATATTCCTGAGTTTCTGGTGTATCTTTTGTTCGAATTTGCTTAAATTTATACATACTAGTTTTTCCATATAAAAGAATGGTATCTGTTAGCTGCCCAAATGATTTTGAATTGTTTAGAGCTCCTCCTCTTCTTTTCCATATAATTTCATTAATAAAATTATTACTTCCAAATACTTCATCTAATATGCAGCGTAAGTAATGACTTCTATGGTAATCGCAATGTAAGTAAAGACTTCCTGTTTCACATAGCAAATCCCTAATAAGTATTAGTCTCTCATACATAAACTGCATATATTCATCATTTGTCCATATATCTGAATACTGTTTTTCTTCAAATGCAGACATATCACTAAATGTCTTTTTCTTCTTAATTTCAATTGTTTTTTTGTAATCTGCCTTACTATCAAATGGAGGATCAATATAAACTAAATCTATTTTTCCACGATACTCTTTAAGCATATGACTCATAACTTGAAGATTATCTCCCCAAAATATCTTATTCATCCAACCATCCTTAGGCTCTCCATAGGATTCCTTAAGCTGTGCAGGATAATACTGTGTTGATGTATAAGGCCTTTTCCCCGTCCAATGTAACTCCGGATATCCTTTTATTGGTTGTCTTTGTTCAAATATAAATGAAATCTGTCCATCCATTAGCAATCTCCTTTTCTTCTACAGTAATGTCTCATATCACAGTTGGCACAAAGATTTTTATCTTTAGCTCTGCCACTAAAATCTTTATGTTGTATTTTTTCAACCACTTCATCAAATTCTTTTATTGTTTTATCAATCATTTCTGTTGACTTATTAAATGTTATTGTTGGTACACCATTATCCTCACCTGTATAATACAAATGCATTTTACTTACCTTTTTGCCTGTCTTTTCCTCAATAAGATGAGCATACACTTCAAGCTGTCTCCTATAACGATTCATCTCCGCTGTTTCAATTAAAACATCTGGTTTCTTCTCGGATTTAAAGTCAACAATCTCCACTGTATCACCTTCGCCCCTGATAAGGTCAACCTTTCCAAGCAATATATAATCAGGCTTTACTAAACTTACTTCCACCTCTGCATCTTGAATTCGACTCCAGTCACTCTGATTTCTCTCAACATACCTCAAAACCTGTTTATACGCAGCTTCTATCTGCGGTTGTCCTAAATAAGAATGCTCACTTTTCGATAATGTCATATAATTTGTATCAAACCACTCTCGTATTGTTTCCGGCACTATTGTCTGTTCTTCATGACGCATAGCTGCACGATGAATGTCTTCTATTGTCTCGTGTACTAATGTTCCAAAGAGTGTTGCACCTACTCTTACCTGCGTAAATCCAAGTTCTTTAAAAAATTTATACTGTAATGCACAATTCTCATACAGAGCGATGTGAGAAGTAAAAGAATATGTATCCTTTATATTTACAGGCTTTACCTTTTCCAACTTTATTTCTGAAAGATTTACATCTTCATAAGCAGGTAGCTTCTCATAGCACTCTTCAAAATATTTGCTTGGTGTGGCTCCATGACCTTTCTTTTCACAACAAGAGAGTACCAATAAATTTTGTGCTCTTGAAAATGCCGTATAATATAATCGCCAAAAATCAAAAAATTTTATATCTTCCCTCGTCTCAAAAACTTTTCTATGGAAATATTTATTTTCTATTTCTTCTAGCAAATAATTTCCACTACTTCTCGGTGTTCCATTTAATGAATCAACAATCACTATTGGAAACTCCATTCCTTTTGACTGATGTATAGTCATAAATGAAACGCACCCACTCGGAGCATACTCCGAATCATCTTCATACTCTGTAATTCCTCCATCAAATAGAAAGCGAAAATACATATTAAAAAAACGTTCTACCGACTCTATAATATTGTTTTCCGTGAAGACATCTATCCGATGTAGATATTCGTACTTTCCCAAAATTGAAGATAAAATTGATAAGTTTCTTGCAGGTCTTTCATCTATCACCCCTGATTTCATATCTATCCCTAAGTATGTACTAAATGGTTCAAACTGCAATAACTGATACAGTAATCCTGTAAATGCGTAATCTGCATTATCCTTTTTTAGATTAGCGTGTTTATGCATCTTCTCTGCAATCCATTTACCCAATGTATCTCTATACTGTAAAATAAGCTCTCTTGCAGCAGCTATACATTGAGTATCGTAATATTTATAGAGAATTTCAAAATCATACGAAAAATCTCTTTGTTGTAATTTACGAATATACTCTGGGAAACATAAAATCATGCACCCTATTACCTGCTTTATCTCTTTTCTTTCAAAGAACATTTCCGAACGAGGTGAATAAACTTTAATACCATGTTCCTCAAGATATTCAACCATACCTATGATTTTATCTCCTTTAACAGACTTACAAAGAACTGCAATCTGATTATAATCAGTTAGTACGCCACTACTTTTTAATTGTGTAATAAATGAATACACTTGTTCATACCAATCATCTAACAAATCTTTTCCTGAACATTTAATAACACCTACTTTAGCAGCCTTTTTCCCTTCCGGTGGAACAATCTTCTTCTCAAACCTAAAATTCTTCCACATAAAATCATATGCTCTACCATCTGTTGTGCTCATCCACTTATTGTAAAAATCAATAATTTGTCTCTCTGAACGATAATTTGTAACAAGTTTAACCTGCTTACATTCTCCTTCTGCAAAATGGCCTGGAAATTCCAATATATTTCTTATTGTTGCTCCTCGAAAACGATACAAACCTTGATCATCGTCTCCCACAACACATATATTTTTATTTTTTCCGGCAATCAAAAACACAAGTAATTCCTGTATGTAATTTGTATCCTGATATTCATCAACCATCACATACTTAATTTTCTGCTGTATTTCTTCCAATATGCTTGGTTCCTCGATCAATAATTTATATGCTTCTGTTTGAATACTTGAAAAATCAATTAAATTCTCATCTTCCATCAGGGTATTGTACTGTTTCATAATATTTGCAACAGCTACAATATGTTCATCTGCGTCTCCTTGCATTTCATCAATATCGACCAATTCTTCAGCAAGATTATTAACATACTTAACTATTTCTCCAGCTTGTCTCCAAGCTCCTTGCTTTTTATCAAATATAACATCAAAATAAGGCAAGTTCCTAAATCTATTAATCTTTTGAAACACCATATACTGCTGATCAAAATTATCCAGCATCCTATAATTTTTCTTAATCCTTGTATATTCAAGATGATCTTTAAGAATTCTCAAACAAATTGAATGAAAAGTACCAATATACATTTCATTCAGATTTACGGATACTCCTATTGCATACAATTCATTTGTGATACGTGTAATCAGTTCTTTCGCAGCCTTTTCTGTAAATGTAGCAATCATTATTTCCTCAGGAAGCACATCTTTTTCAATTATAAGATAAACAATTCTCTTTACTAATGTATATGTTTTCCCTGTACCAGGGCCTGCAATAATCAACAACGGACCATCTGTTGTTGAAATAGCACTTCTCTGTGCTTCATTTGCGTTTCCAAAATCAAATGCCATATCAGTACCCCCTCTGCATTTAATTATATATTCTCATATATTTATAAATCCTATTTCGTATTACATCTTACTTTTCTGATTTTTCTTGTATCGTCCATCAGCAGGCTTTATTGCATCTGAAGGAATTAACCATGTTTTTCCTTTTTTTATTGCACCTTCAATTCTTCCTTCTGCACATAAAACACCTATTCGACGTGAAGTGATATTCCATCTTTCTGATAATTCCACAGTCGTTAAATACTCCATAATCTTACCTCTTCAAAATCATACATAAGTAGAAACATAAAACTAGTTTGATTATACATCGTTTATCGGAATAATACAAACAAAAAAGAGAAGGATTTCTCCCCCTCTAATTCATTACTCCAATACCTCATCTAACATATCATTAAGTTTCATATACTCTACACCTAATGATTCACATACCATTGGAATTCCATTATTCTTGTTTCCTTCATCAGTTACTATAATCCCATCTTCTAAAATAGCTGTTGCAATCAAAAATGAATCTCCATTTGAGCTTCCCTTTGTTTGAATTTTTATTATTTGTGGAAATTGTTGTAATATTTCTGTAGTCTTTAACTGTACTTCCTTTGATAAAGGCAAAAAAGCATCTTTGTGTTCCTTTGCCCATTTTACAATATCATCATCTTTTAATTCTTCAAATATTTCCGAACTTGAAATAAGTTGTCCATTTTCTACAAATTCATTAAAAGCCTGCCATATATATGAAAATACTTTCTTAGTCATATGTAAATGATATATTCGGGCAACCCTCTTTATCCTCACCTATTTTCTCGTTATTTTATTCATTCCCTAGGCTAAAGATTTTTGCCCCTTGAGGATAAAGGGCGTTGCCTTGGGATATGGGGAATTTGACCTTGTAAGGGTATTATACCGAGCTTTTCGATACGTGGCAAGGCTCCTTATACTTCCATGTTTCCCGTTTGATATATCCATATTAGCATATCTTCCGTAGCTCTTAGTGACCATAAAGCATCCTCTATTGAAGCTTCTTCTAAGTCCACTTCTCCGTTCTCAGTATACCCTTCGTTAATGTGTGCACCTAAATCACAAGTAAACACATACAATTTATTTATAAAATTAAATCTTGGATATTGATATTTATTCTTTTTATCTGGTCCGTGTGCATTGTATTTTATTCCCGGAATATCCTTAGGTCTGTCTATTTCACTAATATTCTTATCTGCATGACATATTTTCTGCAATCCACTATACCATTCTCTATCAGACTCTTTTTTATAGGTAAAAATTCCTGTTATTACATTTCTGCAATGACCAATGCATCCTGTTCCATCACCATTTGCATATGCCTTTCTTGCTGCCAAATAACTCTCTGCTACATTTGGATATTTATTTTCTAACCATTGATTAATAATATTAATATCAAAATTGCTTTGCTCACTTCTGGCTGTAAATGGTACTATACAAAATTCACTATTTTCACACGCAATTTCAAATCCTAAAATATTCAAACTTCTTCTTAACTCTTCAACCCCTTTGTTACAATATTTATATATTATATTGCTTTGCTCATTATCCGGCAATGATTCAAAAAACTCATCAAAATCTACTCTTCTATTTCGACAATATTTCGAAACGATTTCAGTATCCGCATCCACTCGTAGAACTCTATATAAGTACATCTTTTTAGCAACATTATTTAATAATTTTGCTAATTCATCCATTCTGTACTGAAGTTCTTTAAAGGATTCAAACAGCCCGTTATATGTGTTCTCATTAAAATATATATCCCTCTCCTCTGGTCCATAACCATATGGTTGTATTTTGACTATGAATTGTGGTTCTCTTTCTTCATATAAATCACCTAATTCTGCATTATTGAACACTTTCTTCCACACATCCACTTCTGGAATAATTGGACTTTTATTATTATCTGACAAAATATCTGCTATTTTAGATAACGCAGCTATTTCTATTCTCTCCATATGTTCTCCTTATATATACCTTAATCAATGATTCTTATAATTTCTCGAATTAACACATCCATTCTATGCGCTGACATATTATCACATTGTTTTGATAACTCATCTGAATATTCTAAAAACCTATCCTGATTAATATGATACAATACACTCATAATGTTATAACAAGTATGATATTGTACGCTGTCTATTTCGTCAACTGGAAATGATTTCCTGTTATATAATTTGTCAATATTCTCTTTGATAATCTCCTTGTAATAATTATTTGCACAATACTCTCTTAACTTACGAGAATACTCAAAAGCCATTTTGCCTTTTGTTGTCTCTTTCAAATAGTCCACATAATGTTGTATCACCATCTTTCTCACAGCATTTCTTTCTTCCTCATATATTTCTTTTACCTTCTCTGCTTCTAAATGCCATAAATCATAACTATAACCTAGAATATCTTCATTTTCTTTTTTCACTTCATTCCACAATAGGTTTCGAACTATCTCTCTATATTTATCGAGCATAGATGCGTTGTCCTCTCCTATCGTTTCACTCCACATCTCATATTCATCAGCATTTCTATTAAGTTCCCCTATCGTTGTTGCTTTTACTATATCATCTTCAATCTTAGGCAAAATACGCCTTATTTCATCATCTGTCTTAAAATAATTAGGCTTATTTCCAGCTTGCAAAAATATTTTATACTCAAGCATTATATCTGATGTAGATAATACAATTTGATTATTATAATATTCCAACAAAATATTAACTAAATTTCTACTGCTTCTTACTTCCTGCAAATATAATAGTATTCTATATAGCAATTCATTATGAAGTTCATTAAAAATTTTTTTGTTGGAATCATCCTCATTGTCATTTTGTTTATAATATAAATTATCTGTAGATTCTACAACAATTGCAAAACATATTAATCTAATTTCATCCTTAAATTGCTGATTATCAATTTGATTGACCAGAATATATACATCATCATAAAATCTTTGTGCTTTTTTCAAAGTGCGAAGGTTCTTCACCTTATGCACACTCAAAAACTCCTGCATGAAACCAGCGTGTATTCCTATTTCTCCCCAATTTATCTTTTCTGGTTTTTCTGTAATATGGTATATCCTATCTATTACTTTTTCATTATGTTTCTTAAATATTTCCTTATTATTTTCTTGCAGTTCATCAATATTAGCTACAAGAATGATTTTTACGTTATTACATTTTTTCAATTCCTCAACTATTCCAAATACCTCTTCTATATTAATCCTGTCACTTACCCTTTCTAAATCATCTATCACTATTATGTGTAATGAATCAAAACCTTTTGACAGTAATAAAAACAATTCTTTTTCTCTTGCAATACTTTGTAATACTTCTTTAACACTCGAAACAGATTTCCATATATTAGAAATTCCATCCAATACTTCTGTTGCAGCTCCTGCAATCTTTCCTGCCTTATTATTTTTCAATACAAACTGACATAAAACTTCATGATATATCTGCTGACTATTTTGTAAGCCAAACATTGATATACTACAAACATTCTCTTGTTCCTCCAAAGCTTTATCAATTGCATAAGTCTTTCCTATTCCCCATGGTCCATCAAATAAAATACAATCATACGAAAAGCATCCAAATTTTTTTATTATGTCATAAATACAATCTGCTCTCATTATATTAAATCTCCTCCCATAGTTCATGCATGCAAATAATTTGTCTTAAATTTTCTATTTTCCCTACATACCATAGCTTGTTGTTGCCTAAATTCTATGGTTTTATCACTCCCACCTGTCCTTCTTATCAATTCATCCTGACCTATTATTTTCACAAGATTTGCAATCTGTTTGCCCATAACATCTTTATTTACATAAAAAATGGTTGTATATACTTTATCATTTAAAATTAACTCTCTAAGAATATCCTTATCTGTAATATCTAGGGAATGCCCGAATATGTAAAGATTATGTTGTACAGAATAATCACTTACATACTCTTTTGAACCATCATCCTTCTTATTACAATAGTTCAAATTTCTAATTTGAGCATTAGAATGAATTTCAGTAATCCAATCCTTATATTTACATCCTGTCTCTTTATATATCCTCTGATAAAACTTCTTAAATGCTATAAAATCTGTATCCCTGTTCTTTCTATCATCATCTAGATACTCATCTATGCCTAATACCATATTATTTGTTTCTATTGTATTTTTAATATCTGTACTTCCATGTATGTAATCGTATTCTGCACAAACACAACTATCATATAATTTAGTGTATGTCTTTGTATAGTTGAAACTAAGGACTTTATCAAATGACATTTTTTCAATATCTGGTGAAACCCTATTACATTCAATTTTCTCAACATAATCCGCCAAATAAATTTCTAACGCTCGAATGAATCTATTTAAGTCGTAATATAATTTATCTCTTATCTCTTGAAATGTTAAAGTTTCCATTCTTCTTTCTGTTAATGGTATTTTTATCTGCGTCGTAAATAAATATTGCGAATACTTATGTTGTAAAAAGTCATTTGATATTTCATATACTTCATCTGATAATCCCGATATCCTTTTAGATTCATCAAACATATCATTATCAAGCGACTGTATAATTTTACTAATCTCACTTTCGAAATCTATCCAATTTTCCTTTTGATACATTAGGCATTGTAAAAAATATTCAATCCAAAAATTGTCTTCTAACAGTTCTCTCCATACCTGTCCCTGTGAAAAAATATTATTTCTTACGTTCCCCATATTAATTTTTATAAGCTCTTTTATTTGCTGATTAATACCTCTCCAATCAAGATTTGATATATCATCATTATTTTTTATTTCTATCACTTGATTTATAACTTCAACAAACTTCAAAAAATCTGTATATTTTGTAGGCAATCCATGCGCCAAATCAAACCCATTTCCAATTACAAGTATATTCATTGTCTTCTCCCTTGTTAAGCAATCATAAACAACTATTGCGTATACTCATTATAACATAGATACATTTGTAATGAAATTTCTTATAATAACCTAATGCTCATAGTTTTATTCCAATAACGCCTTGTAAATTTCTCCATTATATTGGCATTGAGAATCGGGAAACCCTTTCCCGATTCTCAATCCTCCTCAAAGCTAGTATTTATGTAGTATTTATGTAGTATTGATGACTTTTTGCCTCATAAAAAAAGTGGTCTAAAATCATATATATAAGATACCTATAAATAAATTATGCTTCTAAGAAAGAAAAGGATATTGCTTCATATATATGTAACAAATTGCCATCAAAAAAATTTCTTAGCAAACTATTGCTACTATGCATATATCCTCTTCCACACTTTTCTTCTTAGCAGCAATTTTTATTTTTAGAAGCATTCCTTTTCTCATATCTGCTTTGTTCATATGCCTACACCCTTCTTCTATCACAATACCCCAATCACTTACACCATGGGACTTCCAATAATTTCTGCTTACATCCAAAAGCTTTGTTGTCATTGGTTTTGTAAGATGCTTTCTGCTCACACATTCCCTCACCATAAGGTTTCCATCGGCTTTGGTAATAACAAAATCAGATGTATATGCCCCTTCTTCCAACCCCTGCAACAATACATTAACTTGGAACGACTTTACTTCTTCTGTTTCCGACAATAGATTTGCATAGGCATATTGAATTGCATCATAAGTTCTACATACTCCCTCACACTTTGCAACTACTCGTTTTGAAACCTTTGCTCCTTTGTAATTCTTTTTCCTCATAAATACCACCTTTCTTTCCAAGGAATACAAGAGTAGGAAAATGCCAAATTTGATGTTTTGGGGGAAAATGCCAAAAACGCAATCCTTGGAAGCCTTGATTTTAGGGCATCCCCAAAAACGGATTTTGCCAAAAATGAAATCTCCCTATATTCAGGCAACCCTCTTTATCCTCAAAAGGCAAAATCCTTTATCCTCACCTATTTTCTCTTTCAAGGCATCTTAGGACTTCCTTCAAGGTCTTGGCTTACTCTCTCTTTCTTCTCTCTTTCTTCTCTCTTTCTTCTCTCTTATCTCTCGATATTCCTCTATTTTCAAGGCTTTCTCCATGGTTTTAAGTAAAAGGAAAAGACCTCATAGAACGGTTTCCCCGCTCTACAAGGTCTTTATTTTCTCGTTATTTTATTCATTCCCTAGGCTAAAGATTTTTGCCTCTTGAGGATAAAGGGGATTGCCTTGGGATAAAAATTATTCAAACTCTATCGTTCCCGGCGGTTTACTCGTCAGATCATACATAACCCTGTTCACACCCCGAACCTCATTAATAATGCGGTTCATTACTTTATTCAGCACCTCATACGGAATCTCCGCAGACTCGGCTGTCATAAAGTCAATCGTTGTCACGGCACGAAGTGCCACTGCATAGTCGTAGGTTCTCTCGTCACCCATGACACCGACAGAACGCATATTGGTCAATGCCGCAAAATACTGGTTCGGCATCCACGGCGCGTCCTTGCCATGCTCGTTCTTGTACTCCTGCGCTGCACCGTCAACCTCTTCGCGGTAAATGGCATCTGCATCCTGTACGATGCGTACCTTGTCCGCCGTAACATCACCGATAATACGGATTCCAAGACCCGGTCCCGGGAATGGCTGACGGAAGACTAAGTAATCCGGAATACCAAGCTCTAAGCCGACCTTTCGTACCTCGTCCTTGAACAGATCACGAAGCGGCTCAATGATATCCTTAAAATCTACATGGTCAGGAAGTCCACCGACGTTGTGGTGAGACTTGATGACAGCAGATTCACCGCCAAGACCACTTTCCACTACGTCCGGATAAATCGTACCCTGAACTAAGAAATCCACCGCGCCGATCTTCTTTGCCTCTTCCTCAAAGACACGGATAAATTCCTCGCCGATGATCTTACGTTTTTGCTCCGGCTCTGTCACACCCGCTAACTTTCCGTAAAAACGCTCCTGCGCATTGACACGGATAAAGTTCAGATCATAATTGCCGTTTGGTCCAAACACTTCCTCGACCTCGTCACCTTCATTTTTACGGAGTAAACCGTGATCCACAAAGACACAGGTCAGCTGGTCGCCGACAGCCTTAGAAAGTAACACTGCTGCAACGGAAGAATCCACGCCACCGGAAAGAGCACAGAGCACCTTGCCGTTTCCGACTTTTTTGCGGATCTCCTGAATGGAATGTTCCACAAAGGAATCCATCTTCCAGTCGCCGCTGCAACCGCACACATTGTAAACGAAGTTCGATAACATTTTCGTTCCTTCCTGTGTGTGAAGAACCTCCGGATGGAACTGGATCGCATACAGATTTTTCTCACGGTTTTCTGCTGCTGCAACCGGACAGTCTGCCGTATGCGCACAGATTTCAAATCCCGGTGCTGTTTTGGAAATATAGTCAAAGTGACTCATCCAGCAAACCGTTTTTTCCGAAACATCTGTAAATAAAGGAGAATCCGTCTTTACAAAAACATCCGTCTTACCGTACTCACGAACCGGTGCCTTTTCTACCTTTCCTCCTAAAATATGCATCATAAGCTGAGCGCCATAGCAAAGGCCTAACACCGGAATGCCAAGCTCAAACAGTTCCTTCGTATAGGTTGGAGAATTTTCCTCATAACAACTGTTTGGTCCTCCGGTCAGAATGATCCCCTTCGGGTTCATTGCTTTGATCTGCTCAATATCTGTTTTATAAGAATAGATTTCACAGTAAACGCTGCACTCACGCACCCGGCGCGCCACAAGCTGGTTGTACTGCCCTCCGAAATCTATCACGATGACGGTTTCTCGCTTCAAAACACACGTCCTCCTTCTTAAGTAATCCTACAATAAGTTTTATTATACGTTCTTGCAAAAGGCTTGTCAAAATTATTTTTTACAGCCTCTCACGCACTGCCTGCCACGCCGCTTCCAGACGTTCTAACGAAAACGCAGCATTTGCCGGACTGGTGGACGGCAGTTTTACCGCATGGATGCCACAGACCGGATACACATATTTTTCATACAGGCTGTGCGCCTTTCCTCCATTGGTAAAAATTGTTTTGATCTGTGTTTTTTCCAAGATCATGGAAATATCATTCGGCACCACATCCCGGATTGAACTGTCACTCGATCCTTCGATCGTACAACTGTGGATGACATCCCAGACGGCAATCCGATGCCTCAGTAAAAAATCTTTTTTCTCTGGGATCGTATCCGGTATTGCATCCTCCATCAGCAATGCTAACAGTTTCCAGAAACGGTTCTGCGGATGCCCGTAATAAAACTGCTGTTCTCTGGATTTTACCGACGGAAATGTTCCTAATATCAAAACTTTGGATTCATTACTAAAAATTGGCTCAAATGTATGCGTCACGCTGTCTGCTTTCGCCATGTTATCTCCTTTTTGACGCTGTATCGTTAAAGTCCTTTCGCTAAAAATTTCTTCCGTTCCAGCCCCAGTCGCTGATACCGCTGTAGGTCACATACACTGCATCCTGCGGAATGCCAAGCTCCGTTTCATAGATGTCGCAGATTTTTGCTGTCATCTGGCTATAGGCATCCGGTGAAGCGTTTCCAAACAGGCTGACTGCCACAAACGCACCTTTTTCTAACTTCTTTCCACCCATGTAGAGTGTGTAGTCGTCATCAAATCCTACCATTAAAAACCCTTCTGATTTGTTTAATGTGGTAATCGCCTGTCCAAGCTTTGCCTTAATCGTTTCCTTTTTGTCCTCTGTCATTGGTAATGTTACTTTTGAATCAATAAATGGCATTTTTCTACCTCCTGTATTTTCATATCTGATGATATTTTTCTCATAATTTTTTACTGATCAATCGCGTAAACACGCTGATCCTTTTCCTCTATGAGAGCTCACTTCATCATTTACACCTATCTAGTGATGTCCCATATGTAAATATTTTTCTCTTGTGGCAAGTCCACCGCGGATATGGCGCTCCTGCTTATTGATATCCAAAACCTGTCTGGCTTCTTTTGCCAAAGACGGATTGATCTGCTGCAGACGCTCTGTCACATCTTTATGTACCGTAGACTTACTGATCCCAAACTCCTTTGCAGTCTGCCTAACCGTGGCATTATGTTCAATGATATATTTTGCGATCTCGATCGCTCTTTCCTCGATATAACTTTTCAAGTGTCTTCCTCTGCGATATTTGTTTTTACAATCTATGCAGAGTTTTACACAATTATTCTATCTCATTTCCACGGTCCATGCATCTTCATTTTTGTTATAGCCCGTTACACTTAAGTACTGCTGCGGACTGTTTCTCTTTAAGGCATCATATGCTGTCTGCAATGGGATCCATTCACGGTTCCTCGACGGTCCGCTGGAATCCGCCAAAAAGACCTCATCTTTAGCCTCATCGTACAGCCACAGGGTGACATAATGTCCCGGCATATCCTTCCAGAAAGTATCGTCACTATTGCTGCTGATCAATACCAGCAGACCTTTGCTGTCTTTTGCAAGCTGCTGAAATTCTTCATAAGAAGATGGTTTTCTTCCCATCTCACACTCTATTCCCATCGTTTGCAGGGTTTCCCGCATCGCATCCCAGCCAATCGCTCCGAGACCGCTGTGTGGATTGTAATTCGATACCTCCTGTGCATATTCGTACATCTGCAGCGGTGTGCACTTGTTGCCGCTGACGGTACTGTATATATTAGCCATACTGCACAGGCCACAGCCAAACTGGCTGAACTGCTGCCCGCCTGCCTCTTCATAGCACCAGGCACCGGACCACTCTTTTTCCTTTTCATAGGATTTCGTTCCCTGAAGATAGGAAAATACGGCATCCTCCGGTTTTGCTTTTTCTTCCTTTACAGGCTTTTCTTCTATGATTTCTTTTTCCTTGTCTGCCACCTGTGTTTCCTCTTCTCCGTGGGCTTTCATAGTCTGAAACTGTCCGACGGAAATCCCCTGGCATGCACCAAGAAATCCGGCAAGGCAGACCACTACCAGACCGGACATCCATTTCTTAAGTGTCTTATGTTTACTCCTCATATCCCATTGTTCCTATTCTATCCTGTTATCACCGCAAATAACTGCCTAGCCTCCTAAAGTAACATCCTGTCGGTTGTACCACTCCAGTACCTGTTCAAAATCCGCATCCGAATAGTCCGGCCAGAGATGTTCCTCCACATAAAAATCCGCATAAACCGACTGCATCGGAAGAAAACCTGACAGCCTGCGCATACCGCCCCCTCCTGCGTCAGCATCTCAACAGCCTCTACACAGGCACTTTGAAAGGCATCGAACTGTTCTTTTGGTCTTTTACAGTTATCTGTCGTAAATCCGTAGTAAGTCAGCTCTTCCACACCATATTCCTTCGCTTTTTTTAACAGCTTCATTCCCGGCTCTAAGCCGTACTGATAACCGTCTTTTTTCTCCATCTGCTGCGACAATGCCCAGCGGCGGTTACCGTCCGGAATGATCCCAATGTGTTTTGGTATCCTCATACGCTCACCTGTCCTTTTTTTCCAGTATTCCCTTTTTCCGGAAAAAAATTCTTTCAGATAAAACGCTTTTCTTATTAATATTAATAGGAAAGGATCTCATAACCGTCTTCGGTCACTAAGACCATGACTTCCCACTGCGCACTCGGCTGTCCGTCTGCCGTATAGACCGTCCAGTCGTTTTCTTCATCGACAAAAATATCTGCCTGACCCATATTGACCATCGGTTCAATCGTAAATACCATTCCCGGAACCATCAGCATTTCTGTACCGGCTTTGGAATTGTAACCAACCCATGGCTCCTCATGGAACTCCAAACCTATGCCATGGCCGCCGATTTCCCGTACAACGGTGTAACCGTTTGCATAGGCATGGTCATGGACTGCCTGACCCATATCTCCAAGGAAGCCCCATGGTTTTACCTGCTCTAAACCTTTTTGTATACATTCCTTTGTGACATCCACCAGACGTTTTTTCTCCTCTGAAACTTCGCCGATACAAAACATTCTCGAAGAGTCTGAAAAATATCCGTTCAGGATCGTAGAGCAGTCCACATTGACAATGTCGCCCTCTTTTAAAATATCCTCTTCGGACGGAATGCCGTGGCAGACCTGTTCATTAATGGACGTACATACGCTCTTTGGAAAACCCTGATAGTGCAGTGGTGCCGGGATTCCGCCCATTGCCGTGGTTCTCTCATAGACCATCTTATCGATCTCTTCCGTGCTCATTCCCGCATGGATATGCTCGCCCACATAGTCTAAGACCGCAATGTTAATTGCTGCACTGGCTTTCATGCCGGCGATCTGATCTTTATTTTTAATGATCTTGTGCGGTGGAACCCGGTGTCCCTCACTGCGAAACAGTTCTATTTTTTCATCAAATGCCTGATGGCAGGCTTTATATTTTCTTCCACTGCCACACCAGCAGGGATCATTTCTTCCTATTTTCAACTTTCATCCTCCTGATCCTCAAATTTATGGTTCAATGTCACATTTCCAAACGGTACCTTGTCCCAGAATTTCTTTTTGACTTTCAGCTTATGCTCTTCTAACATTTTTTCATAGGCTTTCCCATTGTAGTCATAGGCGCCAAAATTCTCGCCTTCTTTGTCTGCTAAAATCTTCTGGTACTTCTCAGCAAGCGCTGCCTTATCTGTCATTTCATAGATCTCTTCATCGGTCAGTCCCGCCCGCTCTTTCTGCTCATCC
Source organism: Maccoyibacter intestinihominis (assembly GCF_040096355.1). NCBI lineage: Bacteria > Bacillati > Bacillota > Clostridia > Lachnospirales > Lachnospiraceae > Maccoyibacter > Maccoyibacter intestinihominis. The sequence goes on along the minus strand of NZ_JBBMEX010000013.1, from coordinate 68,073 downwards.
GATAAGTCATAGCAGAGATCGGATGCGGAATCCCTAGCATACTGCTGCTCTTTTTCATCCAGTTCCATACCCTCTTTCTTTGCCGCTTCATAAAACATCATATCATGGACGACTCTGTCTAACACGGCTCTTTTTGCCTCTAGCCGTATAAATTTTCCATTGGTATGCAGTCCCCAATAGGCATTTGTATCATCCGGATCATAGACCATTGCCTGCTTTTCGATCTCCATCTCCTGCCTTGCAATGTAATAAGTCATGTCACGCAGTTGATAATCGGTTCCGTCTAAGGTAAATATGGTCTTATCCAGATCCTTTAAATAGTCAAACCGGTTCCGGTTTCCGTACAGTGCCGCAAGATAGATCATGATGGCTGTAGCTGCGAGAATCCCTACGATCGCAACAACCTGTTTTTTCATATAATGCTCCTCTTATGATAACGCTTCTCTTATGACTCGCAGAGCTTTGCAACAACCTGATTGATCAGTTTTCCATCTGCTTTGCCTTTTAACTCCGGCATCACATTTTTCATGATCATTCCTTTGTTCTTCTGTGCTACAATATCTGCAAATTTTTCCATGATAAAATTCCTGATCTCTTCTTCGCTCATCAGTGATGGCGCATATTCCTGAATCACATCATAACGGAACTGATACTCTGCTTTTAAATCTTCACGCTCTGCCGGGCAGGTATCAATCTGTTCTTTTACGGTTTTTAATTCCTTTAAGATCACCTGATCTACCATATCTTCTTTGATATCATCACGGCATCCTGCATCGATCGCTGCCTTTTTTACGGCTGACACTAAGGATGAGATTGCCTCTTTTCTCGGTTTATCCTTTGCTTTCATTGCTGCTATCATATCTTTTTGTAACTGTTCCATCTGCATATCTGTTTCCTCCTTATACAACTCACACTGCTACCATTATAACACTCTCCCTTTTTACTGACAATTCCTATCTCACAGCAAAAAACCTAAGAAATAAACTCTGTTATTCCTTAGGTTTCTTGTATTGATTATTTTTCTATGATTTTGCAGATACTGCTACAACAGTCGTCTTACCGTAATAATGGTCTTATAAGTTGCGTTATCGTTTCCGACGATTCCATAGGCTGTTCCCTTGGCATGGACGATCTTGCCACCGCCCATGTAGATTGCCACGTGACCTGCATAACAGATCAGGTCACCTGCCTGTGCATTCGCATAGCTGACTTCCTGACCGCAGCTTCTCTGGGCACCGGAAAAACTTGGGATGCTGATTCCGAAGTGTGCATAGACATAACTGGTAAATCCACTACAGTCTGCACCGGTATTCGGGTCTTTTCCACCCCAGACATATGGTTTTCCGACAAACTGCATGGCATAGTTCACGACATCCGAACCGCTGACATTCGTAGTCTTTGGTGGATTTAAGTTTCCTCCCGGTACGCTTGCATTGGAATTTGGCTTAGAAGTTCCTCCGCTGCCCCCGGAGCTTCCACCGGATGACCGGCCGGATGCCGCCGCTGCTGCCTGCTGCTGTTGGATGATCTTATTCTGCTCTGTGATCGTCTTCTGATATTCGCTCGCAAGGCTCTTTGCATTGGCAATCTGCGTATCCGCATTTGCCTGCTGGCTTCTTAAGTTTGCCATGGCTGTCTCAAGCTGCTTTTGCTGCTGCTTTAGATCATCCTTGGCTGTTTCTAATTCTTTCTTTTCATCCTCTACCTGTGCTTTTAAATCCTCAACCTGCTTTCTGGTCTTTTCATAATTATCTAACAGATTCCTGTCATAATCATAGACCTCATTAAAATACTCCACACGGTTGAGCATATCCGCCATACTTTTGGATTCTAACAGAGAAGAGATTACGGCACTGTCACCACGCTCATACATGAACTTAATACGCTTTTTCATTGCCTGATACTGCTTCTTCTCATTCTTCTGTGCCGTCTTTAAGTCTTTTTTGACCTGTTTTAACTGCTTTTCATTCTGATCGATCTCTTTTTCTAAGATTCCGACATCTACCATGAGGTTGACAAGTTCTTCGTTCTTTGTGTCTAACTCGCCTTCAATCTCTTCTTTCTTATTCTCAAGATTATCAATCTTTTTATTTACATCATTCAGATTCTTTTCTGCTTCTGACTTCTTATTCTGTGCCGATGTCGCATACACTACCTGCGAACTTCCAATTGTGAGTGACACTACGAGTACCAATGCCAGAACTGCTTTTGCCCGTCTCTGTAGTTTTCTCATCTGTTTTTTCTCCCTTATGATTGTTGTTTTTGACTAACACCCTAAGTATAGCATCGTTAAAAATCCTTTTCAACCGATTCCAGTTTTTTCATAAGAGATTTGGTAAGATTATGCACCCATATTTTTTACGATAAGCAGTTTATCCCCCTTGCCCACACGGTCAGAGGACAATTCATTGGTCTCCATGATCTCGCGTACCGTGGTGTGATTTTCTTTTGCAATATTCCAGATGTCATCCCCATCTTTTACAATATAACCTACCAGTCCCGGAATTTTTTGCAGGCTCTCATAGTCCGCTTCCTGACAGTTTACTTCCTGTACCCGTTTTCTGTTTCCGATGGAAAATGCGATCAGATTCAGGTTGATGACTGCCTTGATCTCCACCTGTGTATTGTCGATCAGAATGGTCGTAAGCTGCTCTAAACCACTTTCAATCTCATATCGGCTGTTCTTTTCAATGCCCGGTACTTCAATGGTCTGATGGAATGGCAGGAATCCTTTTAAGGAACCGATCGGCATTTCATCATCCGTTGTGATATAGAGAAGCTCCACGGCAACCGTTCCCTCTACATAGACCCCGTTTCCGGAAATTTCATGCGTATCGATCTGCACACTTCCCTCGGCACAGCAGATCTGCAGCATATTTTCCTGCGTTGCCTCTAATTGAAGCTGCTCGGAAGCACGGCATTTTGCATTGTTTTTCATCAGTAATTTTTCAAATGTAATATCTTCAAAAACCGGACGGACATCTTCCTTTAGGGAATACACATCCTGTAGCATTTCAAACTGTTCCTCTTCCCACAGCTTGATGTCTAAATCTGCCACGGCATCCACCACGAGCATCCGCTCTTCTCCATCGTAGTCCGGCTTTACCTCCACGTCAAAAGAAACATCGTCCACACCCACATAGGATACCAGTTGATCTCTGCAGCCGCTGCAATCCACTTCGCCCTGAAGCGGAACTGTTGTCTCTAACCATTGCAGCCGCTCATCCTCTTCATTTCCCTGATAGAGTATATAAATAAGAAGTTCTCCGTTAAATTGAATGACATCCTCGCCAATGCGGGACTCCAATCCGCGAAGCTGCACATTTTTCCAGAGCAGCTCACGGATATTCGGCTTATTCGATGGCAGAATAATCTCATTTTTAAAACGGCAGGTATCTTTTTTTGCCGTCACAAGCTGCAATGCCTCTATGTTTTCCTTGCGTATCTCATAGTCTTCTTCATTTTCCATCGCATAGCTGATCTCTTCATCACGCACCTCATCCATCTGCACATGAAAAACGATCAGAGAACGGATGCTCAATTTTCTCGAATTGATGATCCCGATATTTAAATCCTCAATATCCCATGTCGCCTTAACCGGGTCAAATTCCTCCGCACCGTCTAAATTTACCGTCTCTGAAAACGGAATTTCGCCCTCTAAATACGCAATGTCGTTTTCCTCGCCATCGCTGCGGTATAACACCTGAAATCCGAGATTTCCTCTTAACAGCACATGCCCGGTCTCTGCTTTGGCTTCTTCTAAGTGAATTGCTCCTTTTGTTGTAATAATTCTTACAATATCCGGCTTGCTCTCCGGAACGTTATAGTCATCGTCAAGGGTGACCTGGCTCATCGCCCGTCCCTTTTCATGGCTCATATGTATATACTTCTTCTTTAATTCCATAAAAAACTCCTTTGCTTGGGACTTTTTACATTCTATTCCAAGCAAAGAAGTTTTATACTTTTTTAGCATAATTTCATGCGAATATCTCTCGTAATAATGTCGGTGTAACTAAAAGACAGTAACTGCGGTGGATTCTCATCCCTCTCATCATCTATCAGGATGGTAAATACACTTGGGTATGCATTCTGAATCACGCCTTCCTGGATATCAACTTTATTTCTGCCACGGTCTAACTGTATCTTTACCTTGCTTCCACACTGTTGAAGAACCGATGCTCTGACTCTGTTTAAATCCTTCTGCTGCATTCTTTATTCCTCCTAACCCACAATTGACTCACTGTATCTGCTTTAGTTTATCACAGTAATAAAATATTTGCAAGGTCTAAACACGATTTTTTTACTCAAAAACCACAATATCTTCCGTTTTTTCTGTCGAGACAACTATATATGGGTAACTTTCGACTTTTTCCGACACGTCATTTTCTCCCGGTCCGATCAGCTCCGATTTGAAATAAACTGCATTTTTAGCCTGATATAAATCCTTCACCTGTATGCTGTAACCGCCTGTTTTCTGCACTCCATATCCGCGGACAATGTACAGTTTGTCACCGGACATATATGTAAGTTTCATCTCCTTTTGCTTTTTCTCCTCAATAATCTTTTTCAGCTCATCGGGAAGCTCTTTTTCAGAGATCACGGTAAATTTCATATCACTGACTTTGGCGTCATCCTTTTCCTCCACCTTGCATCCGCCTGCCGTCATCATCAACATTGTCAGCAGAATTCCTAAGCACATCATTGTTTTTAGCCGCCTCATAGATTCCCTCTTCCTATTCTTCTATTCTGTATAAATAATATGCATTTTGTGTTGTAATTGTTCCACCATATTTGTATAATAAATTTTATGTAATGAATTTTAAAGAGGTAGCATTCATATGATTCGATTAATTTTTGTAGTTATTTTTTTACTTTTATACTTTATCTTAGGACTGCCCGTTCTCGGAGTCCTCTGGCTGATCGGGAAGCGGAATAAGCCCGCAGCAGACATCGCAAGCCTGCGGATCGTCCAATGGGCATTCAAAGTGATCCTCTTTCTCTGCGGAACAAAATTAACCGTGATCGGGGAAGAAAATGTACCAAAAGACCAGCCGGTACTCTATATTGCAAACCACCAGAGCTATTTTGACATTGTGGTTTCCTATTCCCGCTGTCCGGGACTGACCGGTTACATTGCAAAAGACGGCTTAGAAAAAGTTCCGATCCTTTCCATCTGGATGAAACGGCTCTACTGTCTGTTTTTGAACCGTCAGGATATCAAAGAGGGAATGAAGACGATCTTAAAGGGAATTGACCAGATCAAACATGGGATTTCGATGTGTATTTTCCCGGAAGGTACCAGAAATGATAACCCGAAAGAACTGCTTCCGTTTAAAGAGGGAAGTTTTAAACTGGCATTAAAGACCGGATGTCCGATCATTCCGATCGCCATGACGAATACACCTAAGATTTATGAAGCACAGGCTCCTTTATTAAAAAAGACACACGTTGTGCTTCATTACGGCAAACCAATCCTTCCAAACGAACTGGATGCCGATACGAAAAAGCACATCGGTGTCTATACAAAATGCGTTATTGAACAGATGCTTGAAGAGAACGAACAATATCTGGAAACTCCATAAAGTGAGATGCTTTTACTAAAATGGTATCCCCTTTTTTCAGATAAGATTTCAAATGTAACAGCAGTTCTTCTTTCGTAGCAAAATAGAATATTTCCATGGTTTCGCTATGTTCTTCTGCACCTTTGGCTAATTCCTTAGAGAGTTCGCCGCAGCAGAACAGAGCATCCAGACCACGGCTTGCTGCATAGGCTCCCACTTCATAGTGGAGCCTTTTTTCATCCGCTCCTAATTCTCCCATATCACCAAGCACTGCGATCATTCTGCCTTTTGCCTGTGTCAGTACGTCGATGGATGCCCGCATGGACACCGGGTTGGCATTGTAACAGTCATCAATGATCAGCATATCATTTGCATGGATCAGGTTCGTGCGACCTCCGATGGTCTGTGCTTTTTTAATGCCTGCACAGATCTGTTCTACATCCAGTCCTAGCTCCATGCCAACGCAGGCTCCGGCTAAAGCATTTAAGACATTGTGTTCACCCGGTATCGGTATCTCCACCTCTTTGGTACACTCTGGAAAATGAAAGACTGCTTTCATGCCGTCTAAGCCAAGATTCCGGATCTCGGTGGCATAGATACAGTTTTCTTTACCGCACTGGTTTTTCTCGCTTTTTCCATAAAAAACAGGGGCTTTTCCGTTTACGTTTTCTACTGTGGAGAGCTTATCATCCTCGCCATTTAAGATCACGGTTCCGGTTCCGTTTAAATGTTCAAAGATTTCTGTCTTTGCCTTTAAAATCCCATCGCGGCTTCCTAAGTTCTCCAGATGACAGAGTCCAATGTTCGTGATCACACAGATGTCCGGTTTTGCGATCGCACCTAAGCGGTGCATCTCGTTAAAATCCGAAATTCCCATCTCAAGAACTGCCACCTCGTCTTCTTCGCTCAGACGGAAAATGGTCAGCGGCAGACCGATCTCATTGTTAAAATTGCCCGCTGTCTTTAACACACGGTATTTTTCCGAAAGCACGGACGCGATCATTTCTTTGGTACTCGTCTTTCCTACGCTTCCGGTAATCCCAACCACTTTGATATCCAGACTGTCTCTGTAAAATGCCGCAATATCTTTCAATGCCTGTGCTGTGGATTCCACTAAAATGTAAGGTCCTTTCGGAACTTCTAACCGTTGTTCCGATACTACGGCTGCCGCTCCCTGTCCATATACTGCATCAATAAAGGTATGACCGTCTACCCGCTCGCCCTTAATTGCCACAAACAGATTGCCTGCTTCCGCTTTACGACTGTCAATCACCACTCCCGTTACCTCAAAATTCCGTTGTTCCTCCGGTCCGATATAGGTTCCATGACAGCAGTCTGCAATATGTTCTAATGTCAGATTCTTCATTTTGATTTTGTCCTCGTCTTTCTAACATTTTTCTGCTTTTTTGTGCGTTCTCTCTTCGCTCTGCACAGGAATTTTATGCATATTTTTTCAAAGACAACTCTATCAGCTTTTCACAAAGCTGCTCAAAGCTGACTCCTACTGCCTGCGCCTCCTGTGGTAACAGACTGGTCGGTGTCATACCCGGAAGTGTATTTGCCTCAAGGCAATACATCTGTTCCCTGCTGTCTAACAGAAAATCCATTCTGGAATATGCCCCAAGTCCCAATACTTTTGTAACCTCTACCGCATACTGCTGCATCTGTTTTGTAACGGCTTCTGATAACTGTGCCGGACAAGTCTCTACCGCACTGCCTGCTTTATATTTATTTTTGTAGTCATAAAATCCTTCGACCGGAGCAATCTCAATGATCGGAAGTGCCTTACCTTCTAACACTCCAACAGAAAACTCTCTGCCCTCGATATAATCTTCGATCAGGATTTCTTCCTCCCAACGGAAGGCTTCTTCTAAAGCTGCTTCATATTCCTCAATGGTCCGTACAATGGACACGCCGATACTGGAACCGCCACAGCATGGTTTTACCACACACGGAAGATTCAGTCCGGTCTTTGCAAAATCACGGATCTGCTCGTCACGTTTCATCCTGATTCCACCCGGTGTCGGAATACCGTTTGCCACAAAGAACTGTTTTGCAATGTTTTTATCCATCGCTAATGCACTTCCTAAATAGCCGGTTCCCGTATAACGGATGCCAAACAGATCAAAAGCTGCCTGTATCTTACCGTTTTCTCCATTCTCTCCATGAAGTGCCATAAATACCACATCTGCCTTCTGACAGATTTCAATAACATTCGGCCCGAAAAAATTATCGGACTGGTCTGCTCTGGATGCCTTTACTGCCGCTAGATCCGGTGCCACCGTCGGTATTTCTTCTATCTGAACGCTGACCTCCTCTGTATGTTCAAAAATATCACTGATATCTTCTTTCTTATCACTATATCCCATAAACACATCTAAAAGAATGACACGATGACCATTCTTTCTCAATGCCTTGCTTACCATATTTCCTGTCACAAAAGATACATCACGCTCTGTACTGAGTCCTCCTGCTAATACTACGATGTCCATGATTCCGTCTCCTTTTCCTATCTTATAACCTATTGTTTTTTTATCATACAAATACTTATTAATAGTAAAACATTTTCATGTCTATGACAAGCGGTCTGTGAAGAAGAAACACTTTTTTCAGGATATGAGCAGTTTTTTCAGGGTATTGACTAAGGGGGTATTGACGTAATAAAGGGTATTGACCGCCTGCCCCCTCCATTATTCCAGGGTTCCTTGTGCAGACCATTCCGATGAGCCTCTAAGACGGCAATTGTGTCACCAGTGGGTTCCACAATCGCCAGAGTCTCATCTCCATTGCACAAAAGGAAGCCTTCCATAATGGAGGGGGCAGGCGGCCTATACTCCTTGAATATGTTGTTCTGGTTATATTTGAGGGATATAGCCTGATAAAAGTGTTTCTAAAACTAAAAGTTTAGGGTTATATCCACCTGATAGGCAAAAAGAACGGACAGGCATTGCACCCCTTTCTTGGTACAATGCCTGTCCCATATATTCTTTATACTGTAACAATATACTCCTTATTCGAGCTAGTTCTATAAAGAAAGTTTCTGATATTCTGATTTGAGAAGTATGTCGGCGATTGCACAAATGAGATATGAAAAGTTTCTTTTTGTGCAATGGAAATGAAACTCAAGGAATCGTGAAGCCCTCTGGCGCACACGATTTCTGCTTTCAGAGGTTCATTAGAATGGTCTGCACAAGGAAACTTGGAATGTCTCATTTGTGCACCCCTTGCCAACCACCTTCCTAACAAATTCCCACCTAGCTCATAATATCCTGACCTTTTAGAACTCCGGCTCGATCAATCCATAAGTATTGCCTTTTCTCTTATACACCACATTGACCTCTTCCGTCTCCGCATTACGGAATACGAAGAAATTATGTCCTAACAATTCCATCTGTACACAGGCATCTTCCGGATACATCGGTTTCATGCCGAAACGTTTGGTACGGATGATCTGGATCTCATCGTCTGTGCTGACTTCTTTCTCTATAAATTCTTTACGGAAGCTTGCAGCATTCTGTTGTTTGGAAACCAATTTATTTTTGTACTTTTTAAGCTGACGCTCGATGACCTCTTCTACCAGATCGATGGAAACATACATATCGTTGCTAACCTGCTCTGAACGGATGATATTTCCTTTTACCGGTATGGTGACCTCGATTTTCTGTCTCTCTTTTTCTACACTTAAGGTTACAAAAACATCGGTGTCGGGAGTAAAATACTTTTCGAGTTTTGATAACTTGTCCTCTACTGCTGATCTTAATCCATCTGTAATGTCAATATTTCTGCCCGTAATTGTGATACGCATATTGCCCAACCCCTTTGCTAGTTATTTGATATCGTTCTTTGATATCTAAATCTATTATACCACATTTCACCTTTATCTCAAGTAATATTCAGAATTATTTTTAAATTTTTACATTCAAGTTGACATTTTTCCGGCGACATGATACATATAGAAGAAAAACGGAGGATTTCCTATGAATCAGCGTGTTCTTATTACCGGTGCATCCCACGGGATTGGAAAAGCCGCTGCCGAACGGTTCGCAAAAGAAGGCTGCACTTTAATACTCAATTGCCGACAGTCCGTAGAAGAATTGTCTGCATTAGAATTTTATTTGAAAAAAAATTATTCCGTTGACTGCATCTCATTGATCGGTGATGTCAGCTCGCCGGACTTTGTAAAAGAAATGTTTGAAAAAACAATGGAGCGTTTCGGTGGCATCGACATTTTGATCAACAATGCCGGCATTTCGCACATCGGATTGCTTGGCGATATGAGCAACGAAGAGTGGCACCGTGTGATGGGTATCAATCTGGACTCTGTCTTTTACTGCTGCCGGGAGGCAATTCCTTATATGTTATCAAAAAAATCCGGCAGCATCGTCAATGTCTCTTCTGTCTGGGGGAACATCGGTGCTTCAATGGAAGTTGCCTATTCTGCTTCCAAAGGGGCTGTGAATTCTTTCACAAAAGCACTGGCAAAAGAGCTTGCCCCAAGCAATATCCGGGTAAATGCCGCTGCATTTGGTACGATCGACACCCGTATGAATTCCTGTTTTTCTGCGGAGGAACGGGCTGCTTTAGAAGAGGAGATCCCGATCGGACGTTACGGCACACCTCAAGAAGCAGCCGAATGTATTTACCGCCTTGCAACTGCCCCGGCTTATCTGACCGGACAGATCATAACCATGGATGGCGGCTGGTGCTAAAAACATCTTATTTTTTAAGTCTGAGAATAATCGAAAAAGGAAGCCGCTGACTTACCCCTGTCAACGGCTTCCTTCTTTTATTTGTACCCTCTTGCTTCTCTGCACTTTTTCGTTCTAAAACATTCTACAAGTTTACCTTATTGTGTGCAAATGAAGTATTACTGTCTTATTTTCCCTAAAATCTTAGCTCCATGGGCTCATGTCGATTCTTGGAAGATCTTTTAATAATGGAATGATGTATGCGCCATAGGACTCAATGTCATTCTCATCAATGATGATCTTAGCACTTCCGCCTTTGAATCCAAGTACATCGTAGTCACCCCATACATCTGTACGAAGGTAGCTTCTCATGTGCGCTTCTGCGAAATCTTTCTTTGCATATCCACCGTCTTCTCTGTTCAGTCCTGCGATCTGATGTACCGGACGAACGAATGACTGTGCACTCATGTATGGTACGATATCGGATGTATCACCAAGACGCTGTACTTTTCCTTCTCTTCCAATCGGGTTGATCAGTGGTGAACCAAAGGAAATTGTGTTGATGATGTTATAGCGATGTTTTAATGTTCTATCGCCTGCTGCCTGCTGTGCAACCATTCCACCTAAGCTGTGTCCTGTGAAGATTACGTTTGCTCCTTTTGGAACTACTTTGCAAACAACTTTTCTGATCTCTCTGATATAGAAGTTATCCTGCTCGAAACCTACCTGTAAGTCTGTGATGACTCCGCGTGGCTCGTTAAACATGAACTCAGTTCCTGCAAGACCTACGATGTAAACATCTTTTGTAACTTTTTTTCCGAAAACATTTTTGTTTTCCAGTTTCGCTTTGGAAATAGCAATCGGTCCGTTTGAATTAGGATTTACACCTGTATCACAGTGGTAATATCCCTGATAGATGAACTTTGCCATATCACAAGATGTTGTGTATACCTTTTCTGTTCCCTCTGCCTCTGCTGCGTTAGCTGTCATTGCCGGTAAAAATGTTGTTCCAGCAACTGCTACCGTCAGTGCTAAGCTAGCAACCCATTTCAAAATTCTTTTCATTTTTGCTTCTCCTCCTTAAATCTCTTTCCTGCATCCTTACGGCTTGTAGATTGTTTTTCTTTACAACTATAATTTATCATCCTGCAACTATTTCGTCAATAGCATTTTTTAAACACTTTGTTGCATTTGTATAATTTTTTTGCATTTTGTTACTATTTTTCATCGCATTGTATATTATCGTTTCAAGTTTTTTCGTTTTTATTCGTAAATATCACGAATAACAGCGTCAGAATCGCCTGAGTTGTGCTATTTTTCACTTATTTTTAGAATATTTGCTCTATTGATACTTTTTCACAATTTCTTCCCTTGGCTGCCTTTCCGCTGACGGTTCCCATCTTTGCGGGTTTCTGGTTTTTAGGATTGACTTATGGGATTTATATGAATGTTTCCGGTTTCAGTTTCTGGTATCCGATGCTTATGAGCATCACCATTTTTGCCGGATCCATGGAATTTGTTACAGTGAATCTTCTGCTTGGAGCATTTAACCCGCTGCAGGCATTCGTAATGGCACTGATGATCAATGCCAGACATCTGTTCTATGGTATTTCCATGTTAGATAAATATCGTGGCACCGGATGGAAACAGTGCTATCTGATCTTTGGCATGTGCGACGAGAGTTTTTCCATTAACTATACAGCGGACATTCCCGAGGGCGTGGACAAGGGTTGGTTTATGTTCTTTGTAACGCTTTTGAATCAGTTCTACTGGTTCTTCGGTTCTACCTTGGGTGGTGTCTTAGGCTCGTTTATTCATTTTAATACAGAAGGTCTGGATTTTGTTCTGACTGCCCTGTTCGTTGTGATCTTTTTAGAACAATGGCTGAAAGATAAGGATCATACCAGTTCTATTCTTGGCATTGTGCTTTCGCTGCTCTGCCTGATCGCCTTTGGCGCAGATGACTTTATGATCCCTTCCATGATCGCAATCGCAGGAGTGCTGACACTCTTACGAAAACCTTTAGAGAAAGGCGGTGAGACCGCATGATGACGTTGACACAACAAATAATTACCATCGCAGCGGTTGTTCTTGCCACGATGGTAACACGTTTTCTTCCATTTTTAGTTTTTCCATCGGGAAAACCGACCCCAAAGTATATCCGGTATCTTGGAAAAGTTCTCCCTGCTGCAGTGTTTGGACTGCCGATCGCTTACTGCTTAAAAAATGCAAGTATCTTTTCTGGCAGCCACGGAATCCCTGAAGCGATCGCCATTGCGGTAGTTGTTCTTCTGCACCCGTGGAAACGCCAGATGCTTTTATCTATCGCCGGCGGCACGATCTGCTATATACTTCTCGTTCAATTAGTATTTTAAGTTCCAGAATACCCTTATCTTTCCTCACGGAAATAGGATTCTCCAAGGCTTGCCGGTGGCTGGTTCTCGCGTTTCTTTCTGAAACTTGTAATGATCAGCACGACGATCGTTACCACATATGGAAGCATCTTGAATATCTCCTGGGAACTTCTCGTCAATCCCGGAATGTAAAGGTAGAGAATATAAAGTGCTCCAAATAAGAAGGAACCCCAGATAGCATTGACCGGTTTCCACAATGCGAAGATAACCAGTGCGATCGCTAACCATCCTCTGTCACCAAATCCATTGTTTGTCCATGTTCCTCCAAGGTATTCCATAACAAAGTAAAGACCGCCTAAACCTGCAATGCCTCCACCGATACAGGTAGCAAGGTATTTGTATCTTGTAACATTGATTCCTGCTGCATCTGCGGTTGCCGGACTTTCACCGACCGCTCTTAAGTTCAGACCCTGTCTGGTCTTATTCAGATACCAGGAAGCTAAGATCGCAAGGATAACAGAAAGATAGGTTAAAAATCCATAGGAGAATAATATCTTTCCAACTACCGGAATCTCACTTAACACCGGAATGCTCTTGCGATAAGCATCTGCAGTTGTTGCTACGGATATCTGACCAACACCGCCTGCCAGTTTTGAAATAGAACCTCCGAAGAAGTTACCAAAACCTACACCAAAGGTTGTCAGTGCCAGACCTGCTACATTTTGGTTTGCCCGCAGGGTAATGGTCAGTACACTGTAGATCAGTCCACCGAAAGCTGCACAGAGAACTGCACATACAAAAGAGATCAGCAGTCCTACCAGACCATTCGGATTCTGTGCCGTTTTTTCATAGAAGAAGGCTCCCATCAGACCTGCAATTCCTCCCATATACATCATACCCGGAATTCCAAGATTCAGGTTTCCGGACTTCTCAGTGATAATCTCTCCGGTTGCTCCAAAGAGCATTCCCACTGCCTGTCCGATCGCTTTTTGAATAAAGGTAATCAGCACTGTCATTTATTTTGCCTCCTTTCTGTTTTTACGGAACTCTACTTTATAATTGATAAAAAATTCACATCCGATCAGGAAGAATAAAATAATTCCGGTGATAACTTCCGATGCATTCTCGTTCAGATTGAACTGGGATGCGATCTGGATCGCTCCTTTTTCCATAAATACCAAGAAGAAGGATACTAAGATCATTGCAAAGGTATTGAATTTTGACATCCATGCAACGATGATCGCCGTAAATCCTCTTCCGCCTGCCGTACTGGTAGAAATCGTATGGCTTGCACCGCTGACCAATACGAAACCTGCAATTCCGCAGATTGCTCCGGAAATCGCCATCGTACGCATGATGACTTTTTTTACGCTGATTCCTGCGTAGAGTGCGGTGTTCTCGCTTTCTCCAACGACTGCGATCTCATATCCCTGCTTACTGTATTTCAAATAGAAATACATCAAAAGCGTGATCGCCATAATGATGATCACATTCCAGCCGTAAGTCCATTCGCCCAGTGCCGGAAGCCATCCAGCCTGTGTCGGCGCATTGATAATACCGACGGTATTAGAACCTTCCGGGTTCTCCCAGAATACGATACAGAAAGTTACGATCTGCATCGCTACATAGTTCATCATCAGGGTAAACAGTGTCTCATTCGTATTTAAAAATGCTTTAAATACTGCCGGGATCAGACCCCAGACTAAACCTGCGGCAAGTCCTGCTAAAAACATCACAACCAGTAACACACCATTGCTCATCGAATCTCCGCCATAGATCATAACGGCTGCAGCTGCGGCTGCTCCCGCTAAGATCTGACCTTCGGCTCCGATATTCCAAAACCGCATTTTAAATGCCGGTGTCAGTCCGACTGCGATACACAGTAGGATCATCGTATCACGGATCGTCACCCACAAACGTCTTTCCGTTCCGACTGCTCCATCCGCGATCGAACGATATACTTCTAAAGGATTTAACTTTGTCAGTGCAACGATGACCAATGCACATACTACTAAAGAAATTAATACTGCAATAATTCGGATTCCCCATGCTTTTCCAAAAGAGATCCTGTCTCTTTTCGAGATATGAACCAACGGTTCTTTTTTTGAAACTGAATGTTCACTTGTCATGCCTCGGATTCCTCCTCTTCCTTCGTCATCAACAGACCAATTTCTTCTTTTGTGGTCTTTCTTGCATCTACAACACCGGTAATCTTTCCACCACAAAGCACTAATATCTTATCACAAAGCTCTAATAATACATCCAGATCTTCGCCGACACAGATTACGGCAACACCGCGTTTTTTCTGCTCATTTAACAGATCATAAATCGTCAGTGATGAGTTGATGTCCAGTCCACGGACCGGATATGCCACCATCAATACCGTAGGATCTGCGGAAATCTCGCGTCCTACCAGTACTTTCTGCACATTACCGCCGGAAAGACGGCTGACCGGAGTGTTGACGCTCGGTGTGGACACCTGCAGCTGGTCTACAATCTTTTCTGCCAATTCTTTTGGTTCTTTGCGGTTTGCAAAAATTCCACGTCCTTCATTATAACCACGGAGCATCATGTTGCCTGTCATTCCCATGGAACCAACCAGTCCCATTCCCAGACGATCCTCCGGTACAAAGGATAATGCCACTCCAAGTTTTTTAATATCTGCCGGTTTCATACTCAGCAGTTCTTTTTCTTCACCATCTTCTGTAATATAACGTACACTTCCCGATTCCGTCATCTGAAGTCCTGCAACTGCCTCAAGCAATTCCTTCTGTCCGCTTCCGGCAATTCCCGCAATACCGAGGATCTCTCCTCCATAAGCTTCCATCGACGCATTCTTTAATGTCTTTACGCCCTCCTTGTTCACACAGGAAAGATTCTCGATCACCAGACGTTTTACAGGGTTCACCGGATCCGGGCGCTCTATATTCAGATCTATTTTTTCACCGACCATCATCTCTGTTAAAGATTCTGCCGTTGCATTTTTCGTTTCTACCGTACCGATATATTTTCCTTTTCTTAAAACCGATACACGGTCAGACAGTGCAAGTACCTCATTCAGCTTATGCGTAATGATGATAATGGATTTCCCCTGATCTCTCATGTTACGCAGTACGGTAAATAATTTTTCTGTCTCCTGCGGTGTTAAAACTGCCGTAGGCTCGTCCAGTATCAGAATATTTGCACCACGGTAAAGCATTTTTACAATCTCTACGGTCTGCTTCTGGGAAACTGACATATCATAAATCTTCTGATTCGGATCCAGTTCAAAACCGTAACGTTCGGTCACTTCCTGAATATCCTGAACTACCTTTTTCATATCCAGAACACTTTTTCCTTCTAAACCAAGGATGATATTCTCTGCTGCCGTCAGAACATCTACCAGCTTAAAATGCTGATGGATCATTCCGATCCCCAATGCAAAAGAATCCTTTGGGGAACAGATAGACACCTCTTCGCCGTCCACAAAAATCTGTCCCTCATCCGGGAAATAAATGCCTGATATCATATTCATCAGTGTAGTCTTACCACTTCCGTTTTCTCCAAGGACGGATAAAATCTCTCCATGCTTTACGGATAAGTCCACACTGTCGTTTGCAACAACCTCCCCGAAGCGTTTCGTAATATTTTTTAACTCGATCGCATTCGCCTGTTCCAAAACCAAACCTCCTTAACCTTGAAAGGGATTGCTGCAAAATATCATTTCGCAACAACCCCTTTGATGCTTTCAAATAGATTGCACTCTATTTATTTCTCTACGCTCTCAATACCATCAATGTTGATAGCAAATGCAGGTGCAGAATGTAACTCTGACTCGTGGAAGTAACCGTCTTTGATGTACTCATTTCCGTTGTCATCTTTCCAGGAATCAAGTTCTTTTCCATCTACTGTAAATGTAGAAGTATCAAATACATGTAAAGAGCCATCTTTGATCGCATCCTCTACTTCTTTTACTTTCTCTTTTGTTCCCTTTGCAATTGCTTTGTCGTTCAGCTCTGTGATCTTATCAGCGCCATCGTCATAGCCTTTGCACCAGTCTGTATCGATCTTTGTTCCATCAATAACGCTCTTTACTGCATATGTGTAGTATGGGCCCCAGTCGATGGATGCAGATGTTAATGCCTGTGTAGGAGCTGTTGCGATCATGGATACGTTATATCCTACGATTGGAACACCTGCTTTTTCACAAGCGGTAGAAGCACCTGTTGTATCTGCATGCTGAGAAATTAATACGCATCCGTCTGCGATTAAGGACTCTGCTGCTTCTTTCTCAAGGTCAATACTTGCCCAGCTGTTTGTGTAGATAACTTTCATGGTTGCGGATGGGCATACGCTTCTTACTCCTAAGAAGAATGCTGTATAACCGGATTTTACCTCTGCGTATGGGTAAGCTCCAACATAACCGATCTTTGTCTGGTCTTCTTTGATATCACCATTTTCGATCATCTCGTTTAATTTTAAACCAGCTACAACACCGGATACATAACGGGATTCGTAAACTGCTGTAAAGTAGTTGTGCATATTGTCAAGTCCGCTGCTTGCTGCCTGATATCCTGTTGCGTGACAGAACTGTACATCCGGATATTCTGCTGCTGCCTGAAGCAGATAGGACTCATGTCCAAAACTTGTTCCAAAGATAATGTTGCATCCCTGCTCAGCTAAATCCACTGCTGCATCATAGCATGTCTCATCTTCAGGGATCAGAGTCTTCTCGATGATCTGATCATCAGATAATCCTAACTCTTTTTTCATCTCTTGGATACCCTTCATGTGTGCCTCTGTGTAACCTTCGTTCTCATCGCCGATGTAAATTACTCCGACTTTGATATCTGACGCTGACGTGCTCTTTGCAGACTCTGTCTTTTTGCTGTCAGATGATTTGTCGTCTGCTTTCTTGTCACTGCTGCTTCCGCATGCCATCATGGAAAATGCCATAGCCCCTGCAAGCAGTAATGCTGCAAATTTCTTCATTTCTTTCCCTCCATGTTTTGAGTAAGCAAAAGGCATAGCTTTGCTCTATGCCTCTTTGCATCACCGGTACTTCCGGCTAAGTTTCGTTTATAACACATTGTCTAGTATATCATTAATTTGAAGGTTGTCAATGCTTACGTTCACACTTTTTTTACATTTTTCTACATTCTCTGTCTTTTCCATATTAATATGGCGACGATTGCAGTCAGCGTTTCGGCGATCACGAATGCACTCCAGACTCCCGTTACTCCCAAGAAATGACTTCCGATATAGGCTGCCGGCAATATGATCACTACATACCTTAAAAGTGTAATGACTAATGAGGACATTCCTTTTCCAAGTGCCTCTAATGCTCCTGCACAGACTACTGATACCGCGGAGATCACAAATCCAAGGCTGATGATGCGGAGCGCTTTTGCACCTTCTGCAATAGTCTGGCTGTTGTTTGTAAACATTCCCATCAGTTCCTGCGGCAGACACAGGCATACCAACATTCCGATGCACATAATTCCTGCGATCAGTTCCAGACAGATCCTGAAAATTTTCCGTACGCGCTCTTTTTCCCCAGCTCCGTAGTTATAACTTAGCAGCGGACGCATGCCCTGTACAATTCCGTTTGCCGGAAGATAGATAAAACTCTGTAGTTTAAAATAAATACCTAAAATGACCACATACATCTGGGAATATACGGCTAACATTCCGTTCAATGCAGAGATCAGCAGGGATGGCAGTGCCATATTTAAGGTTGCCGGGATTCCCACCTGGTACATTCTGACACTGATCTCTTTTGTCGGCCGCATCTCTTTCATGCGTATCTTTAACGTCACCCTGCCGCTGAAGTAGTACCACAGATAATAGCCCAATGTTACGACCCAGCCAAGTCCGGTTGCAACGGCTGCTCCCTGCACGCCCATCTTCGGGAAAAATCCGATTCCAAAGATCATCAGCGGATCTAAGATAATGTTGGCAATGCAGCCCGCCATCATGCCGGTCATGGTCGTAACCATTTTTCCTTCTGCCTGATATACTTTTTCAAACGTTACACCGACAACTAACAGTGCCGACATTCCAAAGATGATATTAGCATATGCAATACTCCATGAAAGTACACGCTCATCCTGTGTATACATTCTTAAATATACCGGTGCAAAGAAAAGTCCCGCGATCGTGACTAATATTCCATGCACGGTTCCTAAGAAAATTCCCTGCGAAGTTGCCGTATCTGCTTTTTCTTTTTCTCCCGCTCCTAAATAAAATGCGATCCTTGCATTCATTCCCACTCCAAATCCTACCGTCAGTGCCGTGATCAGATTTTGAAGCGGATAAACTAACGATACTGCCGCTAAGGCATCTTCTCCGATCTTTGCCACAAAAATACTGTCAATGATATTGTAAAGTGACTGCACGAGCATGGACAGCATCATCGGTGTTGACATGGAGAGGATCAATGGCAGCACCGGTTTCTCTTTCATGTATTCCTGGTTCATGTTTCCTCCTGATCTTTTTTCTCATGTGATCCGGGTGTCAAAACTGTATTTTATGAGATCGTTACCTCAAGCTGCACAAGTGAAGTATGGAAGGTTTCTTTTTGTGCAATGGAAATGAAACTCAAGAAATCATGGAGCCCTCTGGCGAACATGATTTCTGCTTTCGGAGGTTCATTGGAATGTTCTGCACAAGGAAACCCGAAATATTTCACTTGTGCAGCTTGTTCGACCAATCTATCTCGAAAATACAATTTTGGCAGCCGGAACGTAATAGGAAATAGTATCAAAAAATCTCCCGTTACATAAAAAGGACTATAAATCTACTGTTTAATATCAGAAACAGCAAAATCTATAGTCCTCTTTTTGAGACAAGTTTATTCCGATGTCTATTCTAAGACATTTTTACGTTTTTAGCAAGCCTCTATTTCTTTTATATTGCACCCGTTCCCCTCTAGGAGATATGTGTCATAGCTTTCACAATGCGGGCACTGTTTTCCGTATTTTACGGTTTGATAGGTTTTTCCACAGTTCTCACAAATGGTTACCGCCGGTGTAATCTCTATCTTCAGTTCCGAATTCTTCATGATATCTTCTTTTTTCCGGTAATATGCCCAACAGTCGGTCATATATTCCGGCACGATACCACTGACCTCACCGACTTCGAGGGTGATCCCCCCGATTTCGGTAAGCTGATTCTCTTCTGCAAGAGATTTCAAGGTCTTTGCCATATGAACTAAAATTCCAAGTTCGTGCATACTGTACCTCTATTTCTTCTTGTTACCACTGAAAGTAATTTTGATCTTACGTTTCAGAGCATATGGAAGAACCGCTTTCATCTTATCTTCGGATTTCCACATGTTGCTGCACTCCGGTAATTCACGATTTAAGTGGATTGCATCAAATTCACACTGTACGGTACACAGACCACATCCGATACACTTATTCGGATCTACTACAGATGCTCCACAGCCTAAACAACGTGCTGCCTCTGTCTTAATCTGCTCCTCGGTGAAAGTGCTTCTGAGGTCACGGAAGGTGTCTTTAGATACTCCTGATTTCTTGCCCGGTACCTGACGTTTTGCATTGTCGAAAGTCTCAACTTTGATGTTATCTTTGTCAAGTTCGATGAACTGACGTCTGTCACGGGAAAGTGTCAGGCTGTGTCCCTTATGTACGAAACGATGCATGGACACACTTGCTTCTTTTCCTGCTGCGATTGCATCAATAGCAAAACGAGGTCCTGTGTATACGTCTCCACCTACGAAGATATCCTCTTCGCCAGTCTGTAAAGTTACGGCATCTGCAACGGCTGTATTGTTTCTGTTTAACTCTACCTTGCTACCTTCTAATAATCCGCCCCACTCGATAGACTGTCCGATGGAAAGGATCACGTTCTCACACTCTACAGTGATTGTATCGTTCTCATCGTACTGTGGGTTGAAACGGTGTTCTTCATCAAATACGGAGAGACATTTCTTGAATACAACTGCTTTTACTTTTCCATTCTCGGTTAAGATTTCTTTCGGTCCCCAGCCGCATCCGATTGTGATTCCTTCTTCTTCTGCCTCTTCTACCTCGTCTGCTGCTGCCGGCATGATATCGCGGGACTCTAAGCAGTACTGGGATACTTTTGTGGAACCGGAACGAAGTGCCATTCTGGATACGTCGATTGCTACGTTTCCACCACCGATTACTACAGTATCTCCGGAAAGTGCATGTGCATCTTCACTGATATTTGCTTTTCTTAAGAATTCTACTCCGGTTACAACACCTTCTGCATCTTCACCCGGAACTCCTGTCTTACGTCCGCCCTGTGCTCCGATTGCAACATAGAATGCTTTATATCCCTGCTCGCGTAACTGCTGGATTGTAACGTCTTTTCCAACTTCCACGCCGAACTTGAACTCTATACCCATCTGACGTAATACGTCGATCTCTGCTTCGATCACGCTCTTTTCCAGACGGAAGGATGGAATTCCGTTCATTAGCATACCGCCGGCTCTCTGCTCTTTTTCAAAGATGGTTACCGGATATCCTTTTTCTCTTAAGTAGTAAGCTGCGGACATACCGGAAGGACCTGCTCCGATGATTGCCATTTTCTCTGTAAATTCTTTTCCTTCATGGTTCTCAACCTTTGGTACGAATCTGTTCGCACTGTTGATTTCCTGCTCTGCAATGAACTTCTTGATTTCATCGATTGCAACGGACTGGTCAATGGTTCCACGGGTACATGCGTCCTCACAACGTCTGTTACAGATTGCTCCGCAGACTGCCGGGAATGGATTCTCATGTTTGATGAGTTTTAATGCATCCATATATCTTCCCTGTGCTGCCATCTTCACATATCCCTGAACCGGAACGTGTGCCGGACATGCTGTCTTACATGGTGCTGTACCTGTATCATAGCAGTTGATACGGATATTATCTCTATAGTTCTTATCCCATTTTTCCGGTCCCCATTTTGTGTTGTCCGGAAGTTCGTGTTTCGGGTATTCGATCTTTCCACCGTCTTTTGTGCAAAGCTTCTGTCCAAGTTTTGCTGCACCTGCAGGACAGACTTCCACACAACGTCCACATGCTACACAATCCTGCGGATTTACGCTTGCGCGGTAAGCGGAACGTGACATATTCGGTGTGTTAAATAACTGAGAAGTACGAAGTGCGTTACATACGCCAACTGCACAGTTACAGATAGCAAAAATCTTGTTCTGTCCATCGATGTTTGTGATCTGATGTACATAACCGTTCTTCTCTGCACGCTCTAAAATCTCCATTACTTCATCATATGTAATGTAACGACCTCTGTTGGTCTCTACTAAGTAATCTGCCATATCGCCGACACCGATACAAAGTTCTCCTTCGATATCGCCTGTTCCCTCGCCTCTGACACGCTGCTGTGTACGGCAGGAACACTGACCTACGGCATATTTGTCCTGATATTTCTTTAACCAGTGAGAGATATGCTCTACGCTGGCTGATTTCTGCTCTGTTGGGATTGCTTTTTCTACCGGGATAACATGCATACCGATTCCTGCGCCCCCCGGAGGTACCATTGGTGTTACTTTCTCAAGTGGAAGACGTGCCATCTGCTCGAAGAAATCTGCAATTTCCGGATGCTCCTCGACCTGTTTTGTATTCATAACCATGAACTCTGCACAGCCAGGTACAAACATTGGAAGTATGTACTGTTTCTCATGCTTTGCATTTTCCCAGTTATACTCGATCAGTCCGATCACACTCATCTCTTTTAATAATTCTTCTGTACGTTCTAAGCTCTTACCGCATTTTTTAGAAATCTCTTCTGCTGTTGCCGGAACACGCACTTTCATAGAAAGGGCAACCTCTGCCATCTCATCTGTAACAACTCCTGCAAGTCCCCAGTACTCCGGATCATCTACCGTAACGGTATGTCCGATTCGGTCTGTAATCTTCTGACCTAATTTTAAAATCAATTCTCTTTGTTCTGCCATCTCTTTTCCTTTCTCTATGCATTCCAATTTTTAACTTCTGTACGAAGCCAGTCAGCCCACTTATCGATTCCCTCTCCGGTCTTAGCAGAGATCGGGATAATTGTAATATTCGGATTTAACTTCTTTACCCGTTCTTCACAAGCCTTCATGTCAAAATCGAAGTAATCCATTGCATCTATCTTATTGATTAAAAGTACATCCACAATACTAAACATCAGCGGGTATTTCAAAGGCTTATCATCGCCTTCCGGAACACTCAGTATCATGGCGTTCTTAGAAGCACCTGTGTCAAATTCTGCCGGACAAACCAGATTGCCGACATTTTCAAGGATTGCCAAGTCTACATCTTCACATCCAAGACCTTCGATCCCCTGCTTTGTCATACCTGCATCTAAATGACACATTCCTCCGGTATGAAGCTGGATCACCTTTGCCCCGGTCTTAGAAATCGTATCTGCATCCACATCGGAATCAATGTCTGCTTCCATAACACCGATACGCATTTCATCTTTCAACGCCTCAATTGTCCGTCCAAGAGTTGTTGTCTTACCTGACCCCGGTGAGGACATCAGGTTTAAAAGGAATGTCTTTTCCTTTTTCAGATCTTCTCTTAAAAGGTCCGCTTCATGATCATTATCTTCAAAGATACTCTTCTTAATCTCGAGAACGCGGAACTTATCCATTCTCTATTCCTCCTTCATCTATGGTACCATCTTCCTGTTTTTCTCTGGTCATACCAGAATAACAGTTTGCTCTTTGTCAAAAGTTTAACACGAATACTTTAAGTTCGTCAAGGTTAACATGGCACATTTCCGGTATTTTTTTCATATTTTTGCTTGATTTTTTTCTTGATTTCCGTCATATTTTACAATATAATGGTATCTGGAACGTGGTCATACCACAATCAGAAAAGGAAGTGATTTTTACAAATGGAATTTTCAAAACTGAATGCACCTTCATTAAAGGAATTATTTATACAGGAATTAGAGACGATGATCCTGTCCGGAAGACTGATGGTTGGAGAAAAACTTCCGCCGGAACGTGAACTGGCAGAATCCATGCAGGTCAGCCGTGCGGTCGTCAACTCCGGCATTACGGAACTTGCCAGAAAAGGCTTTTTGATCATCAAACCGCGTGTCGGCACCTTTGTTGCTGATTACCGCAGAGACGGTACGATGGATACCCTGATGTCGATCATGAATTATAATGGCGGGATTCTCCGTGAAGCGGAAGTCCGCTCTATCTTAGAGCTTCGTATTGCTTTAGACTCCCTTGCGATCCGGCTCTGGCTGCCGGAAGCTAAAGATGAAGAAATCCATCTGCTAAGAAGTTATGTAGAGGCACTGAAAACCGCAAAAACCACTTCTGAAGCAGCAGAATTTGCTTTCCGTTTTCAGCATGAACTGGCATTTTTATCAGGAAATACCCTGATCCCTTTGATCTTTACTTCATTTAAAGTACCGGTTATTTCACTGTGGGAGCGTTTCTGCCGGATGTATGGCATTGAACAGCTCTACGCTAACAGCGATACGTTATGCAATTATTTTGAAGCAAGAGACGTAGATAAAGCCACCGAATGGATCTCATCCTCTCTGAACGAGTCCATCGATGGCAAATATACGATTTATTATTAATAATCTGCAAACCGATTGCCCTATAATGTATCGATCAGTTTTTCAAGGACCTGAAGGACTCCGTCCTCTTTCATTGGCGGTGCCGTAAAACGTGCACTGTCGATGACTTCCTGTCTGGCATCTCCCACCGCATAGCTGTAATAAGCGTTTTCAAACATCTGTAAGTCATTGATATTATCTCCGAATGTCATCGTTTCTTCCGGTGAAATACCATAGTAGTCCTGTATCATTTTTAAGGAATTTCCCTTATTCGTTCCCTTATTCATCACATCGACATAAGTAAAACCGGAGCATGCAAGCTGCAGGCGGTCCTCCCATTTGGGAACAAAGGTCTTTGCAGTCACTCCTTCTGCATCTGTCGGATGAAAAACCGTCAGTTTGATACAGGGCTCTTTAAGTTCTTCTAACGAATCCACCATACGACACTCATAGAGCATGTTGTCTTTCATAATCTGATAGACTGTTTTGTCCTGTGGTGAAAAATATGCAATTCCTGCCACGCAGTATGCACATTCACATCCGTTTCCAATCGCCCGCACATCCCGTACCAGCTCATGGGATGTCTCTAAATCCATTTTTGAAACATACAAATCTTTATTTTCCACCCGCACATGTGCTCCATTATCAGCTATATAAAGCAGTTCCTCATGTACCGGTTCAAAAAGGCGTGCCAGTGCCGGATACTGGCGTCCGCTTGCAGCTGCAAACCGTACTCCTTTATCCAGCAGTTTTCGTACTGCCGCATAATATCCCTCATGGATCTTTGGTGTACTGATTCTGCAAAGCGTTCCATCTACATCAGTTGCGATTAATTTGATCATACAATCACCCTTTATTCTATAGTGTCCTTTATATTTCTATTATACCATAGTCCACTGCATACTCCTCACCATTTTTTCATAAACTAATAGAAAATTCTTTTTTCAGGAGTAACTATGTGCAGTATTTCAGGTTTTTTTAACCCCTATGCTGACTACTCTGCGAACCGGGCAGAATATCAGCAGATTCTTAAACATATGACAACATCTCTCTTTCACAGAGGGCCTGACGAATGTGGCTTCGCCCTGTCAAAACGCTGTGGTCTTGCCCATACCAGATTGTCCATTATCGACTTAAAGACTGGCTCCCAGCCGATGGTATATGAAACAGGCGGATTTTCGTATCAGATGATCTTCAATGGTGAGATTTATAATCTGCCGGACCTAAAACAGCAGCTTGCTTCTTTGGGCTATACTTTCCGTACTACCTCGGATACGGAAGTTCTGCTGTTGTCTTTTTTAGAATACGGTCCTGACTTTGTAAAACAGGTAGACGGTATCTTTTCATTTGCCGTATATGATGAACGTCACGAAACGATTTATCTCTTTCGTGACTATTTTGGTGTCAAACCGCTGTTTTATACCTTTTTAAATGACACCTTGATCTTTTCTTCGGAAATCAAGGGATTGTTCTGCTATCCGGGTGTCGAGGCTGCCGTCGATTCTGATGGTTTAAACGAGATTTTTTCCCTGGGGCCTGCAAGAAGTCCCGGCAGTGCAGTCTTTCGCAATATTCACGAATTAAAACCGGGCTTTTATCTGTCGCATAACCGCTATGGCACGCAGTTTACAAATTACTGGCGGCTCTCTTCGATGCCGCATCGCGATTCCTATGAAGATACGATCGAAAAGACGCGTTTTCTTCTGACCGATGCCATCCGCCGTCAGCTTGTCTCGGATGTTCCGGTCTGCACGTTCCTTTCCGGTGGCGTGGATTCGAGTGTCGTTTCAGCGGTCTGCGCCGCAGAATTAAGAAAAAAAGGGGTACAGCTGACTACATTTTCTTTTGATTTTAAAGACAATGACAAATATTTTAAGTCCAACAGCTTCCAGCCGTCCCAGGATGCTCCTTTTGTGAAAAAAATGGTGGATTTCCTAAAGAGCAACCATCACTATCTGACCTGTGACAACCGGACGCAGGCGGATCTGCTCTATGAATCGGTCGATGCCCATGACCTCCCATGCATGGCAGATATTGACTCTTCCCTTCTCTATTTTTGCAGGGAGGTCAGCAAGAGCCACAAGGTGGTTTTGACCGGCGAATGTGCGGATGAAGTCTTTGGCGGCTATCCATGGTTCCATCGTGAAGAATTCTTAAAGAGCAATACGTTTCCGTGGACTCCGTCGCTTACCCCAAGACAGTCCCTGTTATCCGGTTCACTTCTTGATGCCTTACAGATGGAAAAATATGTGCAAAAAATCTATGATACTTCGGTATCTGAAATTGCGGTTTTACCGACCGAAGATGAAATCGAATCGAACCGCCGCAGGATCGGTTACTTAAATATCCGTTATTTTATGCAGACTCTTTTAAACCGCATGGACCGCACCAGCATGCATTCCGGTTTAGAAGCCCGTGTTCCATTTGCGGACCGTGCTCTTGTAGAATATATTTTTAATGTTCCGTGGGAAATGAAAGCGAAAGACGGAACCGTGAAAAACGTGCTCCGACAGGCTTCTAAGGGACTGCTGCCGGATGAGATCCTTTTCCGCAAAAAAAGTCCTTATCCGAAGACTTACCACCCTGCTTATGAAGCACTGCTTTGTGAACGCTTAAAAGATGTCCTGTCCTCCGCAAACGAACCGATCTTACAGCTTGTGGACAAAGAAACAGTGCTGCTTTTCTTAGATCATCCAAAGGACTACGGTGCTCCATGGTACGGTCAGCTTATGGCAGGACCGCAGATGACTGCTTATCTGTTGCAGATCAACTATTGGTTAAAAAAGTATCAGGTTACAATCCTTTTATAAATGCTTCCTATAGAGCAAAAAATCCCCACCATTCTCAAATGGTGGGGGTATTTTCTGTTCTGATTTCTAGTCTTCTTTCTCAGATTTGCTCTTGGACTCTTCCATCTTATCAATAACTGTAGTCAGATTCTTTAATGATTCTTTGATAGACTTATTGATCGTTCCTGAACTTGTTGCTAAGTCTCCAACTTCTTTTGCTACTACACTGAATCCTTTTCCGAATTCTCCGGCTCTTGCAGCTTCAATGGATGCATTCAATCCGAGGATTCTCTGACGGCCTTCAATCTTATCCAGTTCACAGGACTTGCCGTTGATCTCACGGATTAGGTCGGATGCCTTATCAATCTCCTGATCAAAGATTAAGATTAAGTCTTCGTCTTTTTTCCGTACATACTGGGAGTTCACAACGATATTGACTACCTCGTCTAACAGTTTTGCTGAAGCACGGATCTCTTCCTCGGTTCTAACGGTAATATCCTGCAATGCTTCGATATACTCATCCGGGTCGATTCCAAGCTCTACAGCAAGATTACGGAAATGCTCTTCATCAGGTGGCTGTGGTAATACCTGTCCTCCGACTAATTTTCCGATAAAATGATCACCAATCTTGATGTCTGCCGTAAAATCTATCAGTCCTGCATGACAGAAATATACTCCCTGACCTTCCTGATCACATTTTACACATCGGCGTAATCCTTCCTTTGTTCCTCTTGTGTATTTCATACAGAAATCTTTCCAGCCAATCGGGTCCATCATATATTCGCCCTTTTCATCAACAGCGATAATTCCAATTCCCGTTGCAGTGGACCAGTCTGTCAAAATCTGAATCAATACATCCATGTCAAAAAAATCTGAGATATTCATGCCCATGCTTCATCCTCCGTTCCATAACTTTCTATTGATTCTATTATACTACGATATCGTAGGAATTTCAAAAATATTTTCTGCTTTTTCTTCTTTATGTCATTATGTCATATTTTTTCCTTCTTTTTTGTCTATTCTATCTATATTTCCAATGTTTTTACGTCAAAAAGGCGAGCGTACCATCGGTTGAAGCTGTCTGCCCTGCAACGCTTCTTTGATTGTGTCCGGTATCAGCTCTACATGTGCAATCATGGACTTGGGTTTTTTTTCATAATTATCCTGTCCAAACGGCACCAAATAGATGTTTTTCATATTGGCTAACATTCCAAGATTCCGAAAATTAATACCCAGTGCATCATTCGTAGAAACTGCAAGAATCAGCGGTCTTTCATTTCTAAGATGTGCCTTGGCTGCCATCAAAACAGGCGTATCGGTAATACCGCCGCATAATTTTGCCATTGTATTTCCGGTACAGGGTGCAATGACCATTGCATCCAGATTTCCGTTCGGTCCGATCGGCTCTGCAGCCTGTATGGAACGTATGCCCATATGCCCTGTCATTTCTTCTATTTGTTCGGTAAATACTTCTGCTTTTCCAAAACGACTGTCTATGGTCTGTACGTTTTCCGAAAAAATCGGGATGATGTCCATACCATCATCAACCATGTCTTGTATGATTTCTTTTATTTTTTCATGGGTACAAAAGGAACCGGTTATTGCAAAACCTATCTTACAGCTTTTTTCCGTCTCCATATGCTCCTCCTATCTGCATTGCTCTACAATATATTCATGCAAAATTTTTGCCGATGTCTTTGGTGCATATTTTCCCGGAAGCCCCGGACAGAGCTTCGCCCGGATACCGTGGCACTGACAGTAGTCATGATCCACGCCGCCCCCGCCGGATGCGATATCTATGATCGTCATTCCTGCCGGAAGTTCTTTTAACGCAGCTTCCTTCCATATCCTCACCGGAACCGTGTTAAATAAGAAGCGATACTCTCCTGCCGTGTGTTCTGTCAGGATCTCTTCTATATTTTGAACACTATGGCAGCCGCTGATTTCTGCGATCGCCCTTTTTTCCGGTTCCTGTTCTAATACGGTGACTTCACACCGCATCCCGCAGAGCCGGTCTGCAAGGACTCTTCCGCATCTTCCATATCCTGTTACTAACACTTTTGCACCATACAAGGTCTCCTCCGAAAAACAGATTGCCTCGGCAATTGCTCCTTCTGCCGTTGCAACTGCATTTTTTACTGCAATCGTCTCTTCTTCCATATAATCATAACAGCTTACGCCTTTTTCCATGCAGGCATCCTGAAAAAACTCCGGGAGATTACCGCCAAAAACACGCTGTCCTTTCTGAAGTTGGCATATCATCTGCTTTAAATCTAACTTTGCCGTCACTACCGGAAGCAGTACCAGTTCATATTCGCCAAGTTCCCGGCATTTTTCTTCGCAAAGCGTAACCTGACAACCATCTTCAAGTAACATCTGTGCAAGGTACTGCTGCCTTGCATCCCGGTTTTTGACACATAATACGTTTTTTTCCATATAGAAACGCCTCCCATAGTTTCAGTATATGAAACTATTCAGAAGGCGTTCCTTGTAAGATCTTATCGCGTTTTTCACCAAACCATCCGGTAATGACTCCAAGTACCGAACCGACCAGCACTGCTGCTATGATGGTTCCGACCCCGACTGAGCCAAGCGTTCCCAATGCCACCAGACAGGATATCAGCGAAATAATAACCATAGAAATATCAAATCCGACTTTTACTTTATTAAATGCGATATGCATTGTATCCGATACTGCTTTCATCGCTCCTTCCCCCGCTAACGGCACGATGTCTGCCGGCAGATAAAAAAAGATTCCCACCGCAATCAGTACCGTGCTGCCAAGCATCATCAGCAGCCGCACCGTCATATGCTCCGGCGTTGGCAAAAAGGAAAACAGATAATTTGAAAAGGTGGTAAAGTAACCAAAGATGACTCCGACGACGACCTGCAACAGGTTTTTCATCTGAAAGGCTTTTCTTAAAATGAGTATCTGCATCACGACCAGCACGATATGAAAAAGTATCGTTGCCTTTCCCATTTCAAGCCCTGTGATACAGGTGATGGTATATGGGATAGAGCTGACCGGCGACACGCCCAGATTCGATTTGACCGATAATGAAATTCCCAATGTCATAATAAACAATCCCACGATATAGACAAGGAATCTTATCGCATAGTTTTCTTCTCTGATTTTTTTATGTAGTTCGCTCTTCATTCTTTTGTTCCTCCGATAGAGCCACAAGATTCTGACTTACCCGCTCTAACAAACGTTCCAGTTCTTTGACCTCCGCTTTTGTCAGCCCTTCCACTGCCCGCTTGTCCACGAATGTAAATGTCTCTTCCACCACTTCTGTCATTTGTTCTCCATGTTCTGTCCTTGAAACATACAACGACCTGCGATTTCCGTTTTTTGTTTCCCGTTTTATCAGTTCACGTTTTTCCATTCTTCCTAAAATTCCTGTTACCGATGCTGAATCCAGATTACAGCCTGCCGCAATAACTTTCTGTTCACATGGCTCATGCTCCGCTAAAAATTCCAGGATTTTGGGTTCACCGGGTCTTAAATCGGTTTTGCTCTTGATATCTATAACAATGCTTTTCTGACAGTTCGTATGGCAGATCCGCAGTTTGTAGTGTAGGGAATTTTCCATAGTGGCTCCTTTGTTTTTGTATTGGCATGCTAATTGTTTGTATACTAACTGTTTGTAGACTTATTATAACATAGGGAATGGGGATGTCAAGAGGGGGATTGGACGATTTTATGCATACAAGTTAATAATTCCCGTGTTCCCTAATAATCTGCTTTAATCTGGCATTATTATCAAATATATTTTCCGACAGCTTATTAATTTCTAACAAACTTTTGATACACCACTCCGGATCCTGCGTATGAAACGAATAATAAACATCATTCATTTGTCTGTAATTGAAAAGCTGCATAATGAATTTTGTAGATTGTTCCCTTGTATATGAAATATATCTATACATATACCCTATCCAAAACAGTGCACTTTTAGAGTATTTCACTTTCCCATAATCTGTGTCACCAAATTGTTCTAAAATACTATTGATTCCCTCGCACACATCGAGTGATAAAGACGATGAATTATTGGAATCTAATTTTGATAATAAATCTGAATGTAAAAATCTTCTAATAAATACCGCTGTTGAACAATCCAATTCATTTGATCGTTCAAATAATTTTCCTTGATACTCAGCAAGCATTAATCCGTTATGATCAAATTGTCTCATTTTAATATTTCCTCAATATACAAACCTGTTTTAAATTCTCTTTTTGCCAGTTTTAATTTTGTATCTATTTCATAACTTCGCTCATTTAAGACCTTCCTACAATCTTTACGTTCCGGAACCGATAAATAATACTTTTCGATTGGCACTAAATTCTGCAAAGCTTTTTCTGTTTTAAAAATAAATTGACGTCCCAATTTAGATGCCGACAATGAATGAAGTGCAACATCAGCATTGATTTCACCTTCCGTAAATTGAGCCATAATATAAAACATCTTGTTATCCGCAATCGGTGCTATAACTATATCTGCCTTTTCAATCTCATTCACTATTTCCCTAACCATCGAATTCGAGACATATTCTCCCAATGTTCCTCTATAATAGCAAATAGCAAGCATCCATTCCAAATCACATTCAAATTTCTTTATTTTCAAATCCAAAAGCGAATATCTAAACGAATACACACAAGATTTTTCTTTTTCACATACAAACGACAATGCTTGATTATATGTCTCCCCCAGATAAAATCCTTTTCCAAAGTCACAGTTCTCCCTCGAATCAGAAATTGATATTTCTGACAAACCCTTCTTAGAGCCATGAAATAATACATCTCGGTATTTTTCTTTTATTAATTCTTCCTTAACCGAATTAATCCTATATTTATTATTATATGCGTAAGCATATATTTTTTCGCAGACATCATCTCTGGCTATGCCTTTTTTCACTATTCCTTCCAATGTAGTCCGTGAAACTTTTGCCCTTTCAGCAAACTCTATATTATTTATCTTTTCTGATTCTAATATAAAACCTATGTCCTCTTTGATATTATAATCACATGCAACTTTAATCATTCACATCCACTCCTTTTATAGTTATAGTATACCTCCGAGAACTTGTTTGTTCAAGTTGTGCAAATAAGTTTTGTGAAATAACGGATATTAAGTTCGTTGATTTACACTTGTAGAAACGCGAAAAAAAGGACATTCTCCGGTATTCCTACCGGAAAATGTCCTATACACATCATAATCTTCGTTAACAAATGCTTAACGTTTAGAGAACTGCGGAGCTCTACGAGCTGCTTTGAGACCGTACTTCTTACGCTCTTTCATACGAGGGTCACGAGTTAAGTAACCTGCTGCTTTTAAGGTTGGTCTGTAGTCTGCATCTACCTGAAGTAATGCTCTTGCGATACCGTGGCGGATTGCTCCTGCCTGACCTGTGTAACCGCCGCCTTTTACGTTAACTAAAACGTCGAACTTGTCAACTGTCTCTGTAGCAACTAATGGCTGACGAACGATAACCTTTAAAGTTTCTAATCCTAAATACTCGTCAATGTCTCTTTTATTAATTGTAATCTTACCTGTTCCCGGTACTAAATATACTCTGGCAACAGATGATTTTCTTCTTCCTGTTCCGTAATACTTTGTATTAGCCAATGTCCTTTACCTCCTTATCACCGATTAAAATGTTAATGTCTCAGGTTTCTGAGCTGCATGCTTGTGGTCCGGACCAACGTATACAAATAATTTCTTGTACATCTGTCTTCCTAAAGGTCCTTTTGGAAGCATACCTTTGACTGCATATTCTACAACTCTCTCCGGATGTTTGTTTAACATTTCTTTTAAAGTTGTCTCTTTCATACCGCCAACATAATCGGAATGGTGGTAATAAATTTTCTGATCTAATTTCTTACCTGTTACTTTTACCTTTTCAGCATTTACAACGATCACATAATCACCTGTATCGATGTGTGGTGTGAAAATCGGTTTGTTTTTTCCTCTTAATACGCTTGCAATTTCGGATGCTAAACGTCCTAATGTCTTATCAGTAGCATCTACTACATACCATTTTCTTTCGATTGTAGCAGGGCTTGCCATAAAAGTTTTCATTGGTTGACCTCCTTGAACTTTACCTTTGCGGTATCAATGTCCGAAAATACCACATCCGGTATACACATTTTTATATAGTAAAATGTCCCTCCGGGGCTATGGAGTTACATTTCTTCACTATGTCAGACTTAAATATTATAGTACACACATCCACGCGTGTCAACTCTTTTCTTCTAAATCCTCATATTCAATCCCAATCATGGTCAGTCCGTGTGCCGGAGCAGTCGGTCCCGCCATTTCACGGTCTTTTGCCGCTAAAATCTCCGGTATCTGTTCCGGTTTGTATTCACCGGTTCCAACGCGGATCAGTGTTCCTGCAATAATGCGAACCATATTATATAAAAAACCGTTGCCGGTGATCCGTATCGTAATAATATCCTCTTTTTTATCTACCGTCAGCGCATAAATCCTCCGCACCGTCGTTTCCACCCGGGCATGAATCGAACAAAAACTCTTAAAATCATGTTCTCCGACCAGATAACCCGCCGCCTCACGCATGGCATGTACATCTAAATGACGGTAATAAAAATAAGTGTCCAGCCTCCGGTTCGGATCACGAAATTCCCTGTTTAAAATCCGGTATTCATAGGTCTTTTTGCTCTTGACATGCCTTGGATGAAAATCAGGTGGTACTGTTTGGGAACACTGTACGACGATATCCTCCGGAAGTCTCTGGTTCAGAGCGTAAGATATTTTCTCTGCCGGCATTCTTGCGATAGTATCAAAAACAGCTACGTTCCCACAGGAATGTACGCCTGCATCTGTCCTGCTTGCACCACTGACGATGATTTTTTCTCCAAGCAGCTCACTTAATGCCCGGTTCAGTTCTCCCTCGATCGTGTTGCCATTGGGCTGTATCTGCCACCCGCAGTAATTCGTTCCATCATATGCCACAATAAGCATGACACGTTTTTTCGTATCTTCCATGGTTCTCCCTCTTCTAGAGTGCAAAACGAAGCACCATCATAATGACAAAATATAAAATAACAATCGCATATGCACGATAATCAATATTGGCATACTTCAGTGGTTTCATTTTCGTTCTTCCGGCTCCACCGCGATAGCAGCGGGCTTCCATCGCCATTGCTAAATCATTGGCACGACGAAAAGCAGATACAAAAAGCGGCACTAATAACGGAATCATATTTTTTGCACGCTGGATAATGCCTCCATTTTCAAAATCTGCACCTCTTGCCATCTGCGCCCGCATGATCTTGTCCGTCTCTTCCACAAGGATCGGAATAAAACGCAGTGCGATCGACATCATCATGGCAATCTCATGTACCGGAACATGGATTTTATTCATTGGTGCCAAAGCCTTTTCCAAACCGTCCGTCAATTCGTTTGGCGTTGTCGTCAGGGTCATGACCGATGTGCCAAGAATCAGATAAGTCAGACGGATCGCCATCAGGATCGCATTTCGCAGTCCCTCGTAAGTGATCGTAAAGATCCAGAATGATACCAGTTCTTTTCCACTTGTCAAAAAGAGGTTGAAAAGTGCTGTAATGATCATCAGGATCACAATCGCTTTTAAGCCTTTGACCATGTAGCCGATCGGCACTTTGGAAAGTTCGATAAAGCCAAACATAAAAATGGTCGCAACTAAGAATCCCCATACGTTTTTAAAGGAAAACAGGGAAATAATGAAAATCAGCGTTGCAAACAGCTTGACTCTCGGATCTAATTTATGAATGACGGAATCCGCCGGATAATATTGTCCAATCGTAATATCTCGTAACATGTTATCGTCCCAACTTTGCTAAAATCTCTTCTTTTGCTTCTGCTACTGTTGTGGCATCCATAGAAACGGGAATACCTGCCGCTGCCAGTTCATGCATCAGATAAGTAACCTGTGGAGCAGCCAGCCCGACCGCCTCTAATTCCTTATAGTGTGCAAATACGCTCTTTGGAATATCATCAAACATGACACTTCCCTGATTCATCACAATAATGCGGTCTACATATTTTGCCACATCCTCCATACTGTGTGATACCAGAATAACCGTAATGCCCCGCTCCTTATGGAGTTTTGCCACCTGATCTAAAATCTCATCCCTGCCCTTCGGGTCAAGTCCCGCTGTCGGTTCATCAAGAATCAAAACCTCAGGCTGCATCGCTAAGACTCCGGCGATTGCCACACGGCGTTTCTGACCGCCTGACAAATCAAACGGGGAATGATAATACACCTCTTCCGGCAACCCTACACTTTTTAATGCCGCAAAAGCACGAAGCTCTGCCTCTTCTTTGGTAAGTCCCTGATTTTTCGGCCCAAAACAGACATCTTCAAAAATCGTAGTCTCAAACAACTGGTGCTCCGGGTACTGGAAAACCAGTCCTACTTTACTGCGAAGTTCCTTCAGATTGTAACCTTCATCATAAATGTCGGCTCCGTTGTAGTATATTGCACCGGAAGTTGCCTTTGTCAGACCGTTTAAATGCTGGATCAGTGTCGATTTTCCGGAACCGGTATGACCGATAATACCGATAAATTCTCCGTCTTCAATTTTTAGATTAATATTTTTTAAAGCCTGAATCTCATATGCAGTCCCCTGACTGTATACATAATTCACTTTATCTACAATAATTGACATTTCACTCACCTGTGTCCTAATTTGCACAATTCCTGCACCAGTTCTGCTCTTGTCAGGATTCCCGCCGGGATTGGAAGCCCGGATTTTCTGAGTTCGTCTGCTAAGAGCGTGATCTGCGGAACATCCAGTCTGTGACGTTTTAATTCATCCACCTGTGAAAAAATCTCACGCGGAGTTCCCTGCATCACGACTTTTCCCTTATCCATGACAAAAACCCGATCAGCATCCACAACTTCTTCCATATAGTGTGTGATCAGGATCACGGTCACACCTTTTTTCCGGTTGAGCAGATGTGCCGCCTGCAATACTTCTTTTCGTCCGTTCGGGTCAAGCATTGCCGTAGGCTCATCAAAGATAATACATTCCGGCTGCATTGCCATGACTCCCGCAATCGCCACACGCTGTTTCTGTCCTCCCGACAGCTTGTTCGGAGAATGACTGCGGAATTTCAACATTCCTACTGCCTTTAAACTCTCCTCGACACGCTCCCAGATCTCATCTGTCGGAACACCGATATTTTCCGGTCCGAATCCGACATCCTCTTCTACCACACTGGCAATGATCTGGTTGTCCGGATTCTGAAATACCATGCCGGCAGACTGACGGATATCCCAGAGATGTTTTTCATCGGAGGTGTCCATTCCATCTACCCACATTTCGCCGCCGGAAGGTTCTAAGATCGCATTCATATGCTTTGCCAACGTGGACTTTCCGGAACCGTTATGACCTAAAATTGCCACAAACTGTCCCTTTTCGATTTCGATATCCACGCCGTCCAATGCAGTCTGAATAGACTCCACCTGATTGTCCTCATCCCGGTGTATATATTCATGTACTAATTTTTCTGCTTTAATAATCTTCATCCTATGCACCAGATTATGCCTTTCCTGCTGATTTATACATTCTCCCAATGAAGTCTGTGTAAATCTCCTTCTAATTTCATGTGGTCAAACTGATTCTGCCTGAGGGCTTCGTACAACACAATTGCTACGGAATTAGAGAGATTCAAAGAACGTGTCTCTCCAATCATCGGAATACGCACGCACTCCTCCGGATGTTCTACCAATATCTCCTCCGGGATTCCTGCACTCTCCTTGCCGAACATAATATAGCAGTCCGGTTCGTAAGATGCTTCCGAATAAATCTTCTTGGCCTTCGTCGTTGCCATATATATCTTAGCTCCCGGATTTCTCTGCAAAAAATCCTCGTAGTTTACATAACGTTCCACTTCTAATTGCGACCAGTAATCCATACCGGCACGTTTTAACGCCTTTTCACTTAAAGAAAAACCAAGAGGTTCGATCAGATGCAGTTTTGTTCCTGTTGCCACACAGGTTCTTCCGATGTTTCCGGTATTTGCCGGAATCTCCGGCTCATATAATACGATATTGAGCTTAGCCATTCTTCTTTTCCTCTCGCAAATGTGCAATAAAATGCTCCAAACGCTCTAATGCCATCTTCAGATTGTCCAGTGAATACGCATAGGAGATCCGAAGGAATCCCTCGCCGCAGGCACCGAATGCCGTTCCCGGAACAACCGCAACCTTCTCTTCCCGTAAGAATCGGTTTGCAAACTCTTCCGATGTCATACCGAACTCCTGAATACTTGGGAAAATGTAAAATGCTCCAAACGGTTCAAAGCACTGTAAGCCCATCTCCTTAAAACGATGCACTAAATAGCGTCTTCTTTCGTTGTATTCTTCACGCATCTTCATCACATCATCGTCACCGTTACGCAGTGCGGAAATGGCTGCATACTGGCTTGTCGTCGGTGCACACATAATGGCAAACTGATGAATTTTTAACATCTGCTCTAAAATCTCTGCCGGAGCACAGGCATAACCCAAACGCCAACCTGTCATTGCATATGCTTTAGAAAAACCGTTGATCAATACGGTTCTCTCTTTCATTCCCGGAAGAGAAGCGATCGACACATGTTCTCCACAGTAAGTAAGCTCTGCATAGATCTCATCACTTAAAACAAAGATGTCATGCTCTTTGATAACCTCTGCAATCTCTTCTAAATCTTTTCTCTCCATGACTGCTCCGGTCGGATTGTTCGGAAATGGCAGCACTAACAGCTTTGTCTTTGGCGTAATGGCTGCTTCTAACTCCTCCTTTGTCAGACGAAATTCATTCTCCTCTTTCAATTCGATGATGACCGGAGTTCCATTTGCCAAAATAGCGCATGGTTCATAGGATACATAACTTGGCTGAGGAATCAGTACCTCATCGCCCGGGTCAAGCATGGCACGCATGGCAATGTCGATTGCCTCACTGCCACCCACTGTAACCATAATTTCCTTCTTATAGTCATAAGTGACATCGCATTTACGATATATGTATTTTGCAATTTCCTGCTTTAACTCTTTTAAACCTGCATTGGATGTGTAGAAAGTTCTTCCTTTTTCTAAGGAAAAAATGCCCTCATCCCGAATATGCCACGGTGTATCAAAATCCGGCTCACCTACACCGAGTGAAATGGCATCTTCCATCTCATTTACGATGTCAAAAAATTTACGAATACCGGATGGTTCTATTTCAACAATTCTTTTGGACAGTGGATTTCTCATGGTATCATCAAAATCCTTTCGTCTTTTTTCGGCTCAGCCATAATGGTTCCGTGGTCTTTATATTTTTTCAAAATAAAGTTTGTCTTTGTGCTTAATACGGAATCTAAAGTAGAAAGTTTATCGGATACGAACTGTGCGATCTCACGCAGTGTCTTTCCCTCTAAAATGACCATAAAGTCAAAACCGCCGGAGATCAGATATACTGCATTTACTTCCGGATAATTATAGATTCTCTCTGCTACCTTATCAAATCCCATGTCTCTTTGCGGTGTTACACGCACCTCGATCATGGCTGTTACTTTTTCAATTCCTGTCTTTTCCCAGTTGATCAGCGTATGGTAACCGCAGATGATGTGTTCTGCTTCCATTGCCTCTAACTCATTGACTACATCTACTTCATTTACGCCGAGCATGATTGCTAATTCTTTCAAATCCACACGGCTGTTTTTTTCAATAAACGTTAAAATCTTTTCACGCATGATGATCCTCCAACCTCTCTATTTACTCAATGCTTTATATAATTCATCCGTTTTCGGCGGCTCTAAAAATCTGCGTTCTTCTTCATTCAAAAGCACACGGTCATTACTGTCGGTTGCTTTTCCAATGACAACTGCCGGAATGCCTGCTTTTTCTAATTCCATGACCAGACCATTTCCATCCTTGGCTGCCATCAGCATAGAACCGCTTGAGATCAGTTCATAAGGATTTATGCCGAAAAACTCACAGATTTCTACTGTTTCCTGCTTTAACGGAATCTTCTTTAGATCAATTTCCAGTCCGACGCCGGATGCCTCTGCAATCTCCCAAAGTGCGCCAAAAATGCCGCCCTCTGTCACATCATGCATAGCAGCAACGCCAGACTTAACGGCGGTCGCGGCCTCCGACAGAACCGATATGTAACGGTCAAGTTCTTTTGCTTTATCGATAAACGGCTGAGAATAACGCTCCCGTAATGCCGCCTCTTTTTCCTTTGCTAAAATGGCAGTTCCTTCAATACCGATCCATTTTGTGACAATGATATCCATCCCCGGTTTTACACCCGCGGTAGAGATGACTCTGCCTTCTTTTGCTTTTCCGACACCTGTCACGGAAATCACAATCTGATTGACCACTTTGGTAACTTCGGTGTGACCGCCCATGACCTGAATGTGATTTTTTTCACAGGCTTCTTCTACCTGTGCCATCACTGTCTTTAAATCTTTTTCTTCGACGTATTCCGGAAGGAGGACAGTTAACATAATTCCTATTGGTTCCGCTCCTGCACTTGCTAAATCATTGACGGTAATCTGTACTGCCAATGCCCCAATGTCTTT
Organism: Maccoyibacter intestinihominis; assembly: GCF_040096355.1. Classification (NCBI taxonomy): domain Bacteria; kingdom Bacillati; phylum Bacillota; class Clostridia; order Lachnospirales; family Lachnospiraceae; genus Maccoyibacter; species Maccoyibacter intestinihominis. The sequence continues at coordinate 28,583 of NZ_JBBMEX010000013.1, read as the reverse complement.
CGCTGCTCCGGTAATCGGGTCAGTGGAAATGACAAAGACTTCATCCTCTGCTAATTTCATCGCTGCGCAGTCTTCGCCCACACCTGCCCCTAAAAGCACTTCTTTCCGTGTTGTATGCAGTTGTTTAAAAACGGAACGCTTTAATACGTTTTCCGGAACTTTTCCAACTTTCATCCTGATCTTCCGCCTGTTCTTATTTATAGTTCAAGGCTGTCTCATTGCTGAGGCAGCCTCTTGGATTCTATAGAGCTGTTTTAATCATTTCCCTGATTATTCTCTTCTTCCTTGGTATCCTTCTGATTGTCATCTTTGCTTTCGTCTTTTTTATCGGAATCCTTCTTGTCATCCTTGTTATTTTCTTCCGGCTGGCTTGGCTGCTCCGGCTGTGCCGGTTCTGCAGGCTGTGCTGCTGCCGCTGCCGCTGCTTCTGCTGCCTGCTGTGCCGCTGCCGCATCACGGGCTGCCGTACAGTTTGCTGCCGCTGCTGCCTGAATGGTTGCCTCATCCTGTGTTCCGATCGCTGCCATAACAGCATTGATCGCATCCTGACTGTCAGAAGCAGTACCTACTCTGACGATCTTCGGTGATGCCTGATAATTAGAAGTGTTAAATACTTCCCTGCTCTCTTCTTTTCCATTTACTTTTACAACTTTCCACAGTTTGGCTTTTTTACCGATATGTGCAGACTGCTGTGTGGAAATGGTACCGATCTGTAAGGTTCCGTCAGCAACATATTTTACACCCGGATCTGTTTCACCGGTGGTCTCGCTGACAAATTCAACCTCACGGTTTGCATCTCTTGTCTCTTTTCCATAGACATTAAAGTGGATGATACCGCCGTCGGTATAACCTTCGATATATACCGGATATTTTGTGGAATTCTTAAATTTCAAATCCTTGTATTCACCGGAAATTGCGGCATCCATAGATGGCTCTACATAGCTTACGATCATAGAGTGTGCAAATCTTTCGGTAATCTCAAGTTCTGCACGGATCACTGCATTATATAAAGTTGTAGACACCTGGCAGATTCCTCCACCATAGGTCTCAACAGTTGTTCCATTCTCATAGGAACCTGCTAACTCATATCCATTCTCTGCATTAAACGGAACGACTGCATCATGTACGGAAAATTCTTCGCCCGGATAGATGATGCTTCCATTGATCTTGCTTGCTCCATTACGCACATTTTTTGCACGTCCTGCTGATGAGGAACTGAAGTTTGTGCTGTAACCGCCAAGTAAATCTTTGACTTCTGCTAACTCTTCTTCGGAACCGCGCGGCTCTACGAGTTTTGCACTCAGTTCAATAGAGGCTGCTTTTCCATCCCACTGATTCTGCATATGTGATGCGATCTGTTCAATGGATTTCTCTGCGTTTACTTTAATTCCTTCATGTCCTTTTACAAAGGTAAACTGTCCGTTCTCACGGGTCAGTCCGTTATCCTGTGCTTCCTGATCTAACTCTTTTGCATGCTCTTTTAACAAAGCTGCTGTCTTGCTTTCGTCAATGGCATAGGAAAGTACAAAGACTTTGTCGCCTTTTTCTAAATCTTTCTTTTCTTTATATCTTGCGATCGGATTTCCGGTTCTTCCAAGGTTTACTGCTTTTTCAGCCAACTCCGGGTTTCCCCAGGTAACACCTAAATCCTTTGCTGTTACTTCTATACTGTTCTCACCGGCTTTTAATGTGATTGCCGTATCCTGCAGACTCTCAATGTAATCCTCTACTGCGGCGGTTGCTTCTTCCTCTGTCATTCCTGCCACGGAAACATCTCCGATATAAACACGGTCTGCGATGACATGATTCTCATCTTCTTCCGCTTTGACACCCATATGGATTCCTGCTGCTGCCACTAACACAAATGCTGCTACAAACAAAAACCATCTTTTTTTAATATTTCTCATTCTGTTACCCCTTTAATACAGCCGCCTCTGATATCATTTTATCCGAAAGTCGGCTTTCTATGCTGGTTTTCTATGTTCTCAAACGTTCGTTTTCTATTGTATCATAAAAATCTGTTTTTTCAAGATGCAGAACGCCTAATTAATTTGACACCCATCCTCTGTTTTAGTATATTATGTCCTAGAATGCTGCAAGTAATAAAGAAAGAAGCATAGATGCCACTAAGATGATCACGATCACGCTGGCGATGATGCGGTTTCTTTTAGAATTACGGTAGTTCATATTTTTCACCTCACTTTATGATTATGGAAAGGAGACACACAATGGTCCCTGTTGTTCTAATTACTTTTATATTATTTTTAGCATATTACGCTTATCGGCGTAAACAGATTGACAAAGTCAATACACAAAAAGAATCTGATTTCTGGCAGCGTGAAAACGATGCAAACAGTACACGCAAACAGGATATCACAAATTTAGATTACATCCAAATTCCTGTTGATACTTTTCCTATCGGTGCTTATCCAAACGAAGGATACGAGGAAACGGAACAACAGTTACTTGCTCTTTCCGAACAGAAGATCCTGAATTTAACCGGCATTTCAAACACGGATTTAAAACTGCAGTACGGTGTTTCAAACCTGGCTATTCTTAGCGACTGTGATGAACGCTTTACTACGCTCGTTCGCCTCTTAACAGATTATGCAAAAGGCCTTGCCGAACATGCACACATCGATGATGCTATCCGCGTTTTAGAATTTGGTGTCAGCATCAAGAGTGATGTTACGGAGAACTATACGCTCTTAGCCGGACTCTATCAGGAAAAAGGCGAAACCGCCAAAATTTCTGATCTTATCGAAAGTGCCGATTCCTTAAACTCGCTTTCGAAAGACACTATCCGGAAAAAATTAAGAGAGATACTGTCTTAAGATTCCCATTTTAGAATTCTATTTATTATTTTAACATCCTGCCATATTGGCTGATGATCCGGTCAACCTGGCGGGATGCTTCATTTCTTGTCAGTGTTTCCCATTCCAGATTAAGGTTTATTTTATGATAATCTGCCAATTCTTTCAAGTGCTTTTTTTGTCTGGCTGTTGCCGGAGTCTGCCGCTTGGCTTTATAAATCAGTGGCTTAGGCTCAAAGACATCTGCCTGCACCGCCCCGAATTCCTTCTCTAACCTTTCATAGAGCAGATAGGTCGCTTTTGCATCGTCTAAGGCACGGTGATGGTGTCCGATCTCGATTCCATAGTATCCGCAAAGAGCATCCAACGTCCTTTTTTCCAACGCCGGCAGACATCTTCTGGCTATCTTTAACGTATCTGCCGCCTTTCGTTCAAAGGACATCTTCCGGTTGATCGCAGCCTGTTTTAAAAAACTATAATCAAAGATCACATTTTGTCCTACTAAAATATCTTCCCCAAGAAATCCAAAAAAGTGATCTAACACCTCATCCTCTTCTTTTGCTCCTGCTAACATCTCCTGATCGATCCCGGTCAGTTCTGTGATCTTTTCCTCTAATAGCTGGTGCTGCCGGATCAGCATGGAGCACTCGCTGACGATTTCTTTTTTTCTGACCCGTACTGCCGCCACCTCCAAAATCTTATGATGTTTTGGATTGAGTCCTGTCATTTCTAAGTCAATGACGCAGTAGTCCTCTAACATCATTTTCCACTTCCCTTACATAAGTCTGACAAAAAACATTCGGTACATTTCGGATTCCGTGCAGTACAGATACTTCTGCCAAGCGTGATGATCTGTATATTGTAGAGGATCCAGTGGTCTTTTGGCAGTACCTTCATCAGATCGTATTCAATCTTAACCGGATCATCCTCTTTGGTAAAGCCCAATTTTTTTGAGATCCGTTTGACGTGGGTATCCACAACCACACTCGGTTCATGGTAGATGTTTCCACGGATGACATTTGCGGTCTTTCTGCCGACTCCCGCTAATGCGGTCAGCTCTTCTAATTCCCTTGGCACTTCTCCGTCGTATTTTTCCACTAAGGTTCTGGCACAGGAAATGATGTTTTTTGCCTTATTGTGATAAAATCCGGTCGAATGGATATCCTGCTCTAACTCTTTTAAATCCGCATTAGCAAAGGCTTCTAACGATGGATATTTCTGAAACAGGTCTTTTGTTACGATATTGACTCTCGCATCGGTACACTGCGCACTTAAGATAACGGCGATCAGAAGCTGCCACGGTGTCTCATGGTTCAGATAACAGACATACTCCGTTCCATATGCTTCATCCAGTCTTTTTAAGATTTCAGCGATTCTCTTTGTCATGGCAATTCTCCCTTCTCTATTACCTGTATTCCTGCCTGATTCGTCAGCGGATTTCTGTGTTCATAGTCAAACAGTACAAAATACTCGTTGCAGGACTCCGGCAGTTTTTCAATACTCCGCTCCTGCTCGGTCGGAAATCGATAGGTAAATGGCTCTAAATGGCTCTGTTTGCCTTTTTTGCAGACTTTCCGGCTGATTTCTTTATACGGCTCTAAATCTGTGGCAAATGCCGGACGGCTCTTCATGTTCTCGCGATAATATAGATCAAAGGTCAGGGATTGTTCTAACATTCTCATATCCGTCACATACTCTTTTGCAAACTCTAACAGGATCTCGCAACGGCGTATCCTTGTATGTTTCAGATGAAAATAACCCTGCATTTCATAAAATTCTCCCATCTTTTGGAACATCTCAAACCCACCGTCAAAAAACTGCTCTAAGATTTTCATTGTAACTTCATACTGGTGGCTGTTATAGTACACCTCTAACATTTCTTCCACCTGTTTGATCTTTAAGACTTCATCAAAGCTCAGCCAGTTCGTTTTCATAACCTCATAAGGTGGCTTGGATTGATAGATCAGACCATATTCTCTGGCATGTTCAAACATATAAGAACCTTTTAGCACCTTTAAAAATCCAAGCTGGAGCTGCTCCGGCTTTAAGTCGTAAATCTCATCAAACGACTTCCGGAAAGTCTGATAATCCTCATACGGCAGTCCCGCAATTAAATCTAAATGCTGATGGATGTTGCCCGGTGCCTGTATCCGTCTCACGACTGCTTTTAGTTTTTCTAAATCCATGGTCCGGTGTATTTCCTGTATTGTGACATCATTCGTGGACTGCACACCGATCTCTAACTGTATGAGCCCCGGACGCATTCCGGCAATATATTCTAATTCTTCCTCCGTCAGCAGATCTGCCGCCACCTCAAAGTGAAAATTCGTCTTTCCCAAATCTTTTTCTTTGATAAATCTCCAGATTTCCATGGCATGTGTATGACTGCAGTTAAAGGTCCGGTCTACGAATTTGACCTGGGGCACTTCCTGTTCGATAAAAAAGCCGAGTTCTTTTTTTACCAGCTCGATATCACGAAACCGCATTTTTTTATCGATCGAAGAAAGACAATAACTACAGGAGAACGGACAGCCTCTGGAGGATTCATAATAAATGATCTTGTTTTTGAACTGTTCCATATCTTCATAACAGAATGGGATCGTGCTCATATCCACCGGCTCTGCCATTCCGGTAAATGCCACCGTTTTGTCCCGTTTCCGGTATGCGATCCCCGGAACCCGCAAAAGTTCTTCTTCCCGCTCACTTTCCTCTGCTTCTATATAACAGCGGCACACCTTTTTAAACGTATGCTCGCCCTCTCCGATAAACACTCCGTCGATTCCCGGATTTTCTGCTAATAACGTCTCTACCTCATAGGAGACTTCCGGCCCGCCAACCCAGATCGGTGTATTCGGACATAATTTTTTTAATTCTTCTATTAATTCCTTTACATACGCAATATTCCAGATATAGCAGGAAAAACAGATGACATCCGCATGCTCTTTGTAAATGCCTTCTAAAATCTCCTCTACTCTGTTGTTGATCGTATATTCTAACAGTCTGATATGTTCCCGATATTCTTTTGCATATGCCCTTAAGCTGTAAACTGCCAGATTGGAATGGATGTATTTTGCGTTGATCGCGTTTAGTAGTATTTTCATAATTCCTATCATATCACAAGGGTTTCTTCGTAACAAGTTCTTTCCTGCGAGGATGGATAAGACATAGTTTGCAATAGTGCCGCGAGGGCGTACCTTTCAGATATTCCAAGTTTCCTTGTGCAGATCATTCCGATGAACCTCTGAAAGCAGGAATCGTGTGCGCCAGTGGGCTTCACGATTCCTTGAGTTTCATCTCCATTGCACAAAAAGAAACTTTCCATATCTGAAAGGTTCTCCCCGCGATCTACTCTTTGGTTTTCTTTGCTTTGCATCCTGCTTAGGTGTCATACTTGTTTCTCAGGGGCATATTTGTATGGAAATGGGGGAATGCAGGTAAATGTAATGGGGATAGGTATCTTGAAATATTTCATTGGTGCAGTTGGCTACACCGCTTATGAACCATACCTTTCCCATTATTTTACGCGAAAAGAAGGTGTTCCCCGCCTTTCGGCTTTGGAACACCTTCTTAATTTCTCATTCCCTATTTATCATCTCATCACAATGTAACGGACGATGACATCGATCCCTGCTGCGATCAGAAGTGCTCCGCCTCCGATGTAGGCTTTTGACTTCTGCTCAAATCCCAGCCGGTAACCCGTATAGAGCCCGATGATGACCATTGCGATCGTGACGCAGATAATCATGATCAATACTGCTTTTATATCTGCCTCTAAGAATGCAAATGCGATTCCTGTCAGGATCGTGAATATCGTTCCTTTTGCGATCGAAAAGAAGGTTTTTTTAATATCCAGACCATCTTCCCGTTTCTCTACGATCCTTTCATTTCTCCATGCTTTAACAAACATCCGAAGACCCATGCCAAACAGGATCAGAATTGCAAGTATCCTTCCTATAAAGGCTTCTCCACTCAGTTGTGTATCATACTGGTTCAGGAGAGTTACCAAAAAGCTGCCGATGAGAAGTGCGATTGTCTGCCACAAGGCGATCACGGTAACTGCCATGGATAAGCGTTTCTTTTCCAGTTTTGCGACTAATGCACCCTGACACTCTACTGCCGCAAAAGTATCCAGCGACATGCCAATGGTAATCAGCACAATTTCTATCCAGCTCATTCCTCCCTCTCCTTTCCGTTTCTGTTAGTCTTCGTCTGTTCCTACGCCCTCAGTACGGATAATGAATTTCACTTCTCCAAGAGTATCCTCAGAAATATCTGAGAATGACTGATAATCTGAACCAGCCTGCATTACTGCTACAACTTTGTTTAACATACCTTTGACATCGCCATTGTAGGTATCTGCTAACTTCTGTATTCCTTCTTCATCGAATTTTACCATTCCCTCATTCAATGTTACGGAACCGTCTGCTAATTTGCCAACACCATCTGTTAATGCCGGTACCTGATCAGCAAGTGCCTGTGTACCATTCTTTAATGCGTCCATTCCTGTTACTAAGCTGTAACCGTTAGACTGTACTGCTTCAATTCCTGCTGCTACTGTTTTCTTTGCTGACTCAGCTCCTGCGATCGCACCCTGTGCTGCTCCACTCTTAGCTCCTGATAATGCTGCTGTCTGAGCTGCCTCGGTTGCTCCTGTTACGGCACCCTGTGCTGCTCCGCTCTTAGCTCCTGTGATCGCTGCCTGCTGTGCTGCTGCTGTTGCTCCGGATACTGCTCCTGCTGCTGCTCCACTCTTAGCTCCTGTTACAGCTGCCTGCTGCGCTGCTGCTGTTGCTCCGGATACTGCTCCTGCTGCTGCTCCCTGTTTTGCTCCTGTTACGGCTGCCTGCTGTGCTGCTAATGTTGCTCCTGCTACCGCACCCTGGGATGCTCCCTGTTTTGCTCCTGCTACCGCACCTTTTTCTGCTCCCTGCTTAGCTCCTGTTACGGCTGCTTTCTGTGCTGCCTGCGTTGCTGCATTCTCACATGCTGCCGCTACATTTGGAGCGGCTCCTTCTCCGATCTGTGCTGCCATAGCATCGATCAACTGATAAGCCTGTGCTGTTGCATCTTCATCACTGATGCTGCCGCCTGCTGCTGCTACATTTGCCTTGATACCTGCTTTTAAGATTGGGAGAAGCTGTGCATTTCCCTTTAATGCTGCAGAAACAGTACTTGTAGTCGTTGCTTTTGCCTGATCTTCAATTGCCTGACGCTGTCCTGCATCAAATTCTGCTTTGACTGCTGCGGCTGCTAATTTCTGGATATTGCCTGCCTCAGCATCTACAAGCTGGTCTGCCTGGCTCTTAATATCTGCTTCCTGTGCTGTTACAAGTGCTTCCGCCTGTTTTGCAATTTCTGCCTGCTGTGCTGCTACGGTATCAGCTGCCTGTTTCTTAATCGCTTCTGCCTGTGCATCTACGGTTGCAGACGCCTGTTTTTCAATGCTTTCTTTCTGAGATGCCACCGTATCGGCTGCCTGTTTCTTAATGGAATCTGCCTGTTTGTCTACGGTATCAGATGCCTGTTTTTCAATGCTCTTCTTCTGGGATGCTACCGTATCGGCTGCCTGCTTCTTAATGGAATCTGCCTGTGCATCTACGGCATCGGATGCTTTCTTCTCGATATCTTTCTTCTGGGATGCTACCGTATCGGCTGCCTGCTTCTTAATGGAATCTGCCTGTGCATCTACAGTCTCTGATGCCTGCTTAGAAGCGGCTGCTTTTTCTTCTTCTGTCATTGCAGTATTTAAGGTTGCATCTAAGGAAGATACACCATTGCGAAGAGATTCTGTGCTGCTGTTTAAGGTGTTTGCACCATCTGCTAATGCAGGAACTTTACTTCTTAACTGCTCTAAACCTTCACGAAGCTCTTTTGTTCCGTCTGCTAACTGTGAAGAAGAATCAGAAAGTGTATCAATTGCATCATCTAAATCGCTTAAGTCTACGAAATCTTCTACATTGTCGCTGCTTGTAATACCGCTTAACATAACGCTCATGGTCATATCCATGGAGAAATCTTTTACGTCAGCAGTTACTTCTACATATTCCGGGATATCAATATCTTCGGAGAAATCAGAAGAAGTTACTTTTAAGCTGTCCTTTAAGCCCGGCATTGCAACGCCGACCACCATGTTCTTGTCACCGTCAGAAATAACTTTACCATTCTTAACCTTAACGTTTGTAAAGCTGTCGTCTAAGATCATTCCTGTCATAATGGTAAATGGTACATAAACGCTATACTTCTTACCGTCTACAGTTGTAGTAGTTTTCTGGTTGTTCTTGTAATCAAAACGGATCGTAACTTTTCCGCTCTTGCCTGCGATCTCATCCGGATCCATCTTCTCACCGTCTAAGTAGTAAGAAATGGTCTGTTTTACAGGAAGCTCTTTATCTGTTTTTCCCTGATAATAGATGTCTTTTCCTTTTGCTTTCCAGGTGATCTTTCCGTCTTTTTCTTCAAACTTCTCTTTACCTTTGACATTCTTGATGTCTTTTAAGTCTGAAACGTCTTCAATTGTCTCATTTCCATCCGGGTTCTTTAACCAGTCACTGACAATGACATCTTTTGCTTTTCCGGAGTTATCTGCAACAACGTAAACAGTCTCTTCTTTTCCGACTTCTTCGTCTGCTGCTTTGCTGATCTTAGAAGAAAGAACTTCTTTTAAGTCTTCTTCATCATCTTTGTTATCTTTTTTGTCTTTCTTATCGGTAGACTCCTGTGTAGTCTCTGCCTTTGTAGATGTCTTTGCTGCATTAACAGTGTATACACCGGCACTTCCGCCTGCAACGGCGATGGTTAATACGCCGGCTGCAATACGGATCACATATTTATTTTTAAATCTTCTTTTTAATTCAGGTAATTTCATCTTGGTTCCTCCTTAATTTTTTTGCACAAATCCTTTACTTGTCTTGCAGATTATCTTATCAAAAATCATAAACATGGACGGCAGTATGAAGATTACTACGAACATACTGATGATCGCACCTCTTGCCATCAGTGAGCAAAGAGAAGCTATCATGTCTACGTTTGAATATAGACCTACACCAAATGTTGCTGCAAAGAAACTCAACGCACTGACAATAACGGACTGCATAGATGCTCCTAAGGCAGATGTAATTGCCTCCTGCTTTTCTACTCCATTGTATCTTGCTTTACGATACTTCGTTGTCATCAGGATTGCATAGTCTACGGTTGCTCCTAACTGGATCGTTCCAATTACGATTCCTGCAATAAACGGAAGTTTCGTTCCTGTAAACGCCGGAATACCCATGTTAATGAAGATAGCAAACTCAATAACCGCTACTAAGATAATTGGTAAGGATATTGATTTGAATACGCATGCAATAATTAAGAAGATCGCACCAATGGATACTGTACTTACGACGTTGAAGTCATGGTTTGTGATCGTGATCAAGTCTTTTGTACAAGGTGCTTCACCGATCAGCATCGCATTTTTATCATACTTCTTCATGATCTTTTCAATCTTATCACACTGATCATTTACTTCATCAGATGCTACTTTGTATTCAGAACTGATCATCAACATCTGATAGTTCTCATCCATAACAACTTCTTTGATGTCTGATGGAATCATCTCTCTTGGTACGGTTGGTCCTACCAGACTGTCTAAACCAAGGGTCGCTTTTACACCATCCACGTCATCAATCTTGCTCATCATCTCGTTCACTTCTTTTGGCTCTAAGGATGAATCACAAAGGATAATGTGTGTAGAGTTCATTGCAAATGTTTCGTCTAACTTGTCGTTTGCGATAACACTGTCCAGATTTCCCGGAAGTGTACCGGCTAAATCATAGTATACTTCATAATGAGTATAACCCCAAAGTGCAGGAATTAATACGATAATAAATGTTACGATAAATGCTTTGTAGTGTTTTACTACCCATCCGGAAATAACACCTAAATCCGGGATGATCGCTTTATGTCTTGTCTTGTCGATCGCTTTATCAAATACAAGGATCATAGACGGTAACACAGTTACACAGCAGATAACTCCGAAGATAACACCTTTTGCCATGGTAACACCAAGGTCAAGACCAAGGGTAAAGCTCATGAAGCAGAGTGCTACGAATCCTGCTACGGTTGTGATGGAACTTCCGATAACGGATGTTAAGGTGTTCGAAATTGCATGAGCCATCGCTCTCTTCTTATCATCCGGGAAACGCTCCTGGTTCTCTTCATAAGAATGCCACAGGAAAATGGAATAGTCCATCGTAACACCGAGCTGTAGTACCGCCGCAAGTGCCTGTGTGACATAGGAGATCTCTCCGAAGAACACATTCGAACCTAAGTTGTATATAATTGCCATTCCGATACTTAATAAGAAGAATACCGGGATCAATGCAGAGTCCATAGTCAGTGAAAGTACGATGACTGCAAGGATTACTGCGATGAGTACATAAATCGGTACCTCTTTGTCTGACAGGTTCTTCGTATCTGTAACGACTGCCGACATACCACTTATGTAACACTGTTTGTCTGCTACGCTTCGCAGCTCTTCGATCGCATCCATTGTTTCATCGGATGACATGGAGCTGTCAAAGAAAATTACCATTAAGGTTGCATCCTTGTCCTCATTGATGAATGCATCCTGTACCTTATCCGGTAACATGGTTTTTGGAATAGATAAATCTGCTAAGGAATCATACCAGAGAATTTTTTTCACATGGTCTACTTTTTCCATGTTCTTTCTCATCTTTGAAATGTCCTGATCTTCCATTCCTTCTACTACGCACATGGAAAATGCTCCTGTGCCAAATTCGTCCAAAAGAATGTCCTGACCCTTCATGGTGTCAATCTCTTTCGGTAAATAAGTTAGGATATCATAGTTTACTCTTGTGTGAAAATATCCTAGTGCTGCTGGGAAGAGCAAAATAATACTCACTATCAAAATCGGAATACGTAATTTTACTACTCCCTTTCCAAAATTAATCATCTTTCCTCATCTCTTTTCTTTAATCTCGAACTTGAGTATAAAAAAAAAGACCGAATAAATAAATATTCAATCTTTTTTTGCTGTCTTTTACGATTATACATTTCGGTGCTTTTGTATTGCGCCCTATACATTTCTATCCATGTGTATATTTTGTTACTACATTTCAGATAATATCTCGTCCAAAGAACGTTTTATGACATATTGATAAATATCTGCCACTTCTTTTGGCGGTATCACCATATTGCTCTTGATCCAGCTGATCGCCACAAAACACATGGACTGGCTGTAATACTCTGCTAAATGATCCGGTGTCAGCCAGGCATGTATCGGTTTCTTTCCGGTTACCTTATTCTCAATAACTCCTAAGATGATCTGCTTGATACAGGACTTTACAATACTCTCAAAGGAATTCTGTCCTTCTAACTTACACGCCTTACTATAGAAGTCCCGCTCTTTTTCAATGCTTGTAAACATCAGCACCAATGCCTCATGCACCATACCATTCTGAAGAAGCGGTCCGATTGGTTCTATGATTTGTGACATGATGATCCATTCTAACAGTTCATACTTGTCTTGAAAATGATTATAAAATGTCGGACGGATGACTCCCGCTTTATCTGTAATTTCCTTAATTGTAATCTTTTCTATCGGCTGTTTTAAGGTCAGCTCTTTAAAACTTTCCGCTAACAATGTGTCTACGGCGTTCTTTCCCTGATTTGTCATAAATTTCCTCTCAACTGCAACGGAATGATCCTTCTTCTACGACAGCTATAAAATAGCACGAAACCGTAAATATGTCAAATTTTACGTCCCCTTTTTGGTCTCTTTGTGTCATTCCTCCTCATCAAATTCCACGGTTACAAAATATCCTTTTTCTGTCTCTTTTACATCTATGACTTTTCCTTCTCTGCTCTGTAAACGTTCGTTATATTTATAGTTTGCAGACATTGCATACGCCCGTCCTAAGGTATAGTAATAGGAATTTGGCAGTTTACCCTCTGTGACCGGCAGGATATCTCCGACTTCTAAGAGTCCTGTCCGCTCCATTTTAAATTCCATTTTCCGCATTTTGTTTCCTCGATCCTTCTATTATTATTCCTCTATGCTCGGATTCTTCTATGTTCTGATTCTTCTATACTTTAACCCTTATACCTTCTTTTGGGTCACAAATAATGTTGGCAGTGCCATTTCGCTGTACTGTGTGGAAATGATCTCGCTCTTTGAGATTCTTGAATACACTCCCCTGAATTTTCCACCATAAGTAAATAATCCGGTCAGGTTATACACCGGGAAAAATGTACGCTCGCCCTGTGCTAAATCCACGTTCATGGTCTGATACGGCACACAGAATTCCTGGATCAGATAGGTGCTGTCTGCATCGTTTCTTTCCTTATAGAAGTATTCCTTCCATTCCTCCGCATTGCACTCCACCCCTGCATGGATTCCCTGTGAACCGTAAGAATCCTCCGGCTTTAAGATCCACTTGTCTTTTTCGGTTAAGATTTCTTCTATATTTAAACGTTCATCATGGATGCTGTAGGTCATCGGTACATGAGCCTTTACAAATGCATTTTCTTCCTCTGTCAGAAATGCCTGCGTCTGTGGCAGATGTAATATCTTGTATAGGATTTTATTGTGGGCAATCTGCGTTCTGAAATCTCCAATCAGACATACGGCATTGTCCTTTACTGCTGCAATGAAATCTCCCACTTCTTCATAGTGCTTCATGATATCACTGGTGACAGCACGGCGGTAAATTGCATCCACCTGCATTCCATCCGGTGTATACAATGCTCCGTCCTGATATACCAAATCCCGAATCTCACAAAGCTGTGCGTTGCATCCATGCATCCTAAAATGATCTGCAAAAATCTGAAATTCCATCTCTGTCGCATTTTCCATAAAATCCACGATCGCCACATTCGGATATTCTTTGGAATCCTGACTGCTATGGTAAATCTCTAAAAATGTCTCCACCCAGGAATCAAAAAGCTCGAAACTCTTGAACTCATGGGTTTCTGCCATTTGCTGATAGGCTTTTGTCTTTTGGATCGCGATGTTTAACTCCCTGTCCTCGTTCATTGCCGAAGTTCCGTCGGTGTTAAATTCGCAGAATTTGAAATCACCTGTTTCTTCATTATAAAAGATGTCGATCCTTGCGATCGGGATCGGGCTGTCATAGGTCGGTTCTCTTAAGATCAGTTCCTCTAACTTCGGCTCGAATCCAAAAAGCCTCCGGTAATCCTTGTCTTTTGCATAGGCATCCATAACCTTATAAAAAATGCCACACATCGTACTGACCAGATCAGAGAATATCCGCTCCTCCCGTCCGGTAAAAATCTTTGGAACATAGAGTGCTTTGACACATCTGCCATGATACTGCGCTGTCGAGTTACGGATATATTCGTTTGCCTCTTTTGCCGTCCTCTCATGGGCTTCTATGTCCTGTTTCGTAATCTCAATATATTCATTTGTCAATCTGGTTGTCTCGCTCATTCTGATGCCTTCTTTTTTCTAATAATTTCTGCATTGGTTCTTGGGAAAACTGCTGTAGGTAGGCAAAGATCTCGCCTGCCTTTCTTCCATATACCATGCCGTCTTCTCCATAGCTTATGACATTTTCTTTCGCCTGTGCAATATCCTCTTCTGTCGGATTTCCCAGATACCTGCGTATCTTTGTGATATTTCCTCCATAAAAAATATCCCGAATCAGGGAGACATAGGCAAATGCTTCTTCCTTTGGAAGACTGTCTGCCATGCGGATTTCAATATAATTTTTCAACCGCACATCCGGGAAAACCATGGACAGCATATGCTCAATCTCTTCCTCTGTCATGAGTCGTTCTCTATAGTACTCCGCTGCTGACCACTCTCCGGTCGGCATAATAATACCGTGGTCTTTCGCAAAGATGAGCGGCACATGATAGACATATTCTGCATAAGTATAAAAAGAAAATTCCTCGCTCATGCTTCCCGGAACGATTCCGCATCGTTTCTTGTCCACATGATTCCAGATTTCTGTCCGTGGAATATGTTTTTTTACGGGAATTCCGTCTATGACCGCTGTGTTCTCTGTCAGCAGTGCCAGCACCGGGGATAACATCTGAGCAAGCTGGAATTTTTTCACAAAATCCTGCTCGTTCAGATAGTCGATCGACACCTGCGTGGAAGCACTTCCGCGCATCATGCGGATTCCCATGGTCTCCGTGTGCTTAAAATATGCATCCATGTATTCATATCGTCTCTTTGGGATCAGTGGCAGCTCTGCGGCTTTTGCATACGGCTGATAGCCACAGGTTTCGAGCCGCATATGGCGTAGTCCTAAATAGGACTCCATTCGTTTTAAGAATCCTTCGTAGATCTGTTCTAATTCCTGTACGGTCTTTCTTGGAAAAATGCTGATTTCTAACTGGGCTGCCGGCTCTAAACTGATCGCATACTCCATCGTCACACAACCTAACAGGGAACGCTGCTCATACTCGCACTGTTCGTTGCCAAATACTGCTTCTAACAATTCCGCTATCTCTTCATATGTTGCATTGGTATTGTCTTCTTTTATAACAAAATGTTCTATTTCAACTCCGATCCTACGGTTATAATCCTCCTTACAGCCTGCACGAAAATAATCTGTAATCTTTCTTATATTCATTCCTGCAAGATCCATCACTCAGCCTCGTCTTTCTATGTTGTTTCCGTTTTGCTTAGTATGCCTAGATATTCCCCCAATGTTTCAAACTCGTCCTCAAAAATACAATGACATAATGCATTTTTACGAATTCCATCTAAACACTCTGCAAAATCCATCCATAAGACCCCGCTTACTTCTTCCTTTTGTAAACACATTCCTTCCGGTTCTATGTTTTTCTCCAATATAAAAATAGCACTGATTTCATGATTATGAAAGGGTTTTCCATAAAATTCCTCTTTTACGTCCCCTTCGTGCATGCCAAGAAACCGTAAGTCCTCTGGGCTTACGGCGATTCCAAGTTCCTCTTCTAATTCCCGGACTGCCGATTCCCTGTAATCGGCTCCTGCCGGCAGATGTCCGGCGGAAGAGATATCGTAACATCCCGGAAATGAATCCTTGTCATCACTCCGCTTTTGCAGCAATACATCATAGCCGCTCTTTTTATTCTTCCGAACCAGCCACACATGGGAGGTTCCATGAATGTCACCGTCCCGATGTACCAGTGAACGCGCCTTGACCTCCCCGGTCGGATTGCCTGCACTGTCACGGATATCAAAATATTCTTCCATACTCTGCCTTCTTAATCTAGATTCTTGCAACACCTGTTTCTTTTGCTACCTTAGCGACTGCTTCGGCTACGGCTGTTGCTACATTTTTATCTAATGCACTTGGAATGATGTAGTCTGCACTGAGCAGATCATCTGTTACAAAGGATGCGATTGCTTTTGCTGCTGCGATCTTCATCTCATCATTGATTTCACTTGCTCTTACATCTAATGCTCCACGGAAGATTCCAGGGAACGCAAGTACGTTGTTGATCTGGTTCGGGAAGTCGCTTCGCCCTGTTCCTACAACTGCTGCTCCTGCTTCTTTTGCAAGGTCCGGCATGATTTCCGGTGTCGGGTTTGCCATTGGGAAGAGAATCGGATTCTCATTCATGGAACGTACCATATCCTGAGTCACACAACCCGGTGCAGATACGCCGATAAATACGTCTGCTCCTTTTAATACTTCTTCAAGAGTTCCTGCTTCGTGATTTCTGTTTGTAATCTTTGCCATTTCCTCTTTCTCTTTATTCAGACCTTCTCTGCCTTCATAAATAGCACCTTTTCTATCGCAGAGAATCACATTTTTTAATCCCATTGCAATCAACAGCTTGATGATGGCGATTCCTGCTGCACCTGCTCCGCTGGTTACAACCTTGATTTCTTCCATTTTCTTTCCGGTTAACTTTAAGGCATTTAACAGTGCTGCTAAAGTTACCACTGCTGTTCCGTGCTGGTCATCATGGAAAATCGGAATGTCACAGGTTTCTTTTAATTTTTCTTCAATCTCAAAACAACGTGGTGCGGAAATATCCTCTAAGTTGATCCCGCCAAAACTTCCGGCGATCAGGCTGACTGTCTTTACAATATCGTCAACCTCTTTGGAGCGTACACAAATCGGTACTGCGTCCACGTCTCCAAATGCTTTGAAGAGTGCACATTTTCCTTCCATAACCGGCATTCCGGCTTCCGGTCCGATATCTCCAAGTCCAAGTACGGCTGTACCGTCTGTTACAACTGCTACTAAGTTGGAACGTCTGGTTAATTCATAGCTCTTATTGACATCTTTCTGGATTTCTAAACAAGGCTGTGCAACGCCCGGTGTATACGCCAGTGATAAGTCGTCTTTATCCTCTAACGGACAACGGCATACTACTTCGATTTTTCCTTTCCAGTCATAGTGTCTTTTTAATGATTCTGATGCATAATCCATGTTTTTATCTCCTTTTTGTTACATTTATTTTCTAAATTATCTTTTACTATCATAAGACAATCCCGCTTAGATTTCAATTGTCTGAATGACATCTTTTAAGATATTTGCACTGTCGATCAGCAGTCCTTTTTCACTGTCTGAAAGTTCCGGTTCCACGGTACAAACGAAGAATCTCCATGCTCACCGAACACATAACCATGTACATTGCTCGGACTGACTTTTGCCCGCTCCGCTAAAATACTTCTAAGACGGCTGGAATCCAACAGGGTTCCTGGTCCAATGACACGCTCTTTTGGCATTCCTGTAATCTCCTGTACTGCATATGTAAGGACATCGACCGGATTGCTGACGATGATGTAAATCGCATCCGGTGCATAGGACACTACCTGTGGCATGACGTTTTTGATAATATCTACATTTCCCTGTACCAGTTCGATCCTCGACTGTCCGGGCTGACGCGCTCTTCCGAGCGTTACGATAACAATGTCGGAACCTACTCTTCCTGACCCCAGAATACTTATTTTTTTATGACTGCTCATAAAAATTTCCCTCCTACATTAATCTTCTGACATGCATGATTTCATGCTATCAGTTGCGTAGGAGGGAATCAATTAATTCGCCCGCTAATATTTTGTTAAACTTTAGACAATCTTCGGGATTCCTGCAAATCCTTTGGCTAAATCTTCCTCGGTCGGGATGTAGTCGGACATCTCTCCATTGTGGAATTTCTCATATGCGACCATATCAAAATAACCGGTTCCGGTCAGTCCAAACAGGATGGTTTTTTCTTCTCCTGTCTCTTTGCACTTGAGTGCCTCATCGATTGCTGCACGGATCGCATGGCTGCTCTCCGGTGCCGGAAGGATTCCTTCGACTCTTGCAAACTGCTCTGCTGCTTCAAAGACGCTGGTCTGCTCAACACTTCTTGCCTCTAAGAGTCCATCCTCGTACATCTGGGAAAGTGCCGGGTTCATGCCGTGATAACGTAAGCCGCCTGCGTGGTTTGCTGATGGAATGAATCCACTTCCAAGGGTATACATTTTTGCAAGTGGGCATACTTTTCCGGTATCACAGAAGTCATATACATAACGTCCTCTGGTAAGGCTTGGGCAGGATGCAGGTTCTACCGCAATAAACTCGTAATCTGCCTCTCCTCTTAATTTTTCTCCCATAAACGGTGCGATCAGACCGCCTAAGTTAGAACCGCCGCCGGCACATCCGATGATCATATCCGGCTTGATGCCATATTTGTCCATGGCGATCTTACTCTCTAAACCGATGACGGACTGATGTAATAATACCTGATTTAACACGCTGCCGAGTACATAACGGTAGCCTTCTGTTGTGGTCGCGGTCTCCACTGCTTCGGAAATCGCACAGCCAAGGCTTCCTGTCGTTCCCGGAAATTCTTTTAATATCTGTCTTCCGATCTCGGTGGTCTCTGACGGAGATGGTGTCACACTTGCACCATAGGTTCTCATAACCTCACGACGGAACGGTTTCTGCTCATAGGAGACTTTTACCATATAAACTTTACAGTCTAAGTCAAAATAAGAGCATGCCATGGACAAAGCAGTTCCCCACTGTCCTGCACCGGTTTCGGTAGTAACGCCTTTCAGTCCCTGCTTCTTTGCGTAATATGCCTGTGCAATTGCAGAATTGAGCTTGTGGCTTCCGCTGGTATTGTTTCCTTCAAATTTGTAGTAAATTTTTGCCGGGGTATCAAGTTTTTCTTCTAAACAATAAGCCCGTACTAACGGTGAAGGGCGATACATCTTGTAAAAGCTGCGGATCTCTTCCGGAATCGCGATATACGGATCGGTCTCGTTTAATTCCTGTGCCACTAATTCATCGCAAAAAACAGCTCCTAACTCCTCTGCTGTCATCGGCTGCAATGTCTGTGGATTTAAAAGTGGTGCCGGTTTGTTCTTCATATCGGCACGAACGTTATACCATTCCTTTGGCATTTCGCTTTCTTCTAAGTAGATCTTGTAAGGGATTTCTTTTTGCTTCATCTGACACTCCTCATTTCTCTGTGCATATCTTTGTGTTTTCAGTATTTTAACACGTTGTTGTGGTAAATTCAACCAGTTCGGTTACAGATATTTTTTCTTTTTAAAAATCCAAAGGCTCACGATGATGACTAGGATACTTGCACCGATCGCGACCGGATATCCGTAGACCCATTTCAGCTCCGGCATATAGACAAAGTTCATGCCATACCAGCCGGCGATCAGAGTCAGCGGCAAAAATACTGTTGTAACAATGGTCAGCACTTTCATGACATTATTCTGCCGTATCCCGATCTCGGACTGATAGACATCCTGCACCTGCATGGCATATTCCCGAAGCACCTGTGTCTCCTCCTGAAGTCTTGTTGTACGCTCCGCAAAAATCCGAAAGACTCCGGTATGCTTTTTTTCAAAAAATTCCTTTTCATTCTCATACAGATTTTCGCCCAGATCGGCAAGCTGGCTGTAGTAGCGGTACAGCCTTGAAATCTCTTTTTTCAGATGCAGCATCCGGTAGTTGAAGTCCTTTAGCTCGTCCTCCACCATGCTCTCTTCCATTTTTGTGATCTCTTTTTCTAATACTGCTAAATAGATCAGGTCTTCATCGATCAGGGATATTAAAAAATCATAAAAAAACTTTTCCAGATTGCAACCGCTGTGTACTTTTCCCGCAATGATTTTCTTGATATGTGCCTGCACCAGACCGTTATCATCAATAAAGATCAGTTTTCCGGGCAGGATATAAAATGCAAAGCCCATGTTCTTTTCATGCTCCCGTTTTACCGGAATATGAAAGGTTCCAAACAGGTAATTTGCATGGCTTTCCAACTTGCAAAAATGGATGTTGTCCTCACGCTGTCCGAGCAGATAAGTTGCACGGATGTCCATTTCTTCTTCCCATTCTTTGTGGGTAAAAACTGCCACACCGGACTGTCCGCTTTCCCAGTTTTCGGCACTGGTCTCTTCCACTCTGTCTTTTTCGATTCTGTAAAACATCGCTCTCCCTCCTCTGCTTTTTATCATATCACAATTTTTGCATTTCTATTTTTAGAAATTTTTTTCTATGGTAAAATAATAACATATACTAGACGTGAAAAAAATTGATTTTTAGCTGGAGGTAATAATGAAGAAAAAGAACATTGCGATCGTAACCGGAGCAAGCAGCGGACTCGGCAAAGAATTTGTAAAACTGTTATCTGCAAAAAAAGGACTGGATGAGATCTGGATCATTTCCAGAAATGAAGAAAAATTAAAGAAGATTCAAAAACGATACGGAGAAAAGATCGTTGTCTATCCGATGGACCTTTCCTCTCTCGAAAACATTAAGACTTTTGGTGAAAATCCGAGCCTTAAAAACTGCAATATCCGCTATCTGATCAACAATGCAGGATTTGCAAAATTCTGTTCGTATGATGATATTTCCATTGATGAATCGATCAATATGATCGACCTGAATATCAGCGGTGTCGTTGCCATGGGACTGGTATGCATTCCACATATGAAAAAGGGCAGCCATATCCTAAACATTGCCTCACAGGCTTCGTTCCAGCCCCTGCCATATCAGAATATCTACAGTTCTACCAAGGCGTTTGTCAGAAACTATACCCGTGCCCTGAACGTGGAACTCCGGGAAAAAGGCATCACTGCTACGGCAGTCTGCCCCGGCTGGATGAAAACCGGATTGTATGACAGAGGGATCATTGACGCAAAAAAAGCAACCACCAACTTTACAAACATGGTCACTCCCGATGTTGTCGCAAAGAAAGCTCTCGCAGACGCAGAGCACGGAAAAGATATGTCGGTCTACAGCACCTATGTCAAAACCTGCCATACCATTGCCAAACTCCTGCCACAGAAAACGATGATGAAACTCTGGCTGATCCAGCAGCGGCTTTTATAGCGCCTTCTATAACTAATTAGGGTGTCAAAGTCTGTTTCAAGTTTTTTGATTGGCGGATTGCACAAAGCTGGGGCTATTTTGTTCCGTTGTACGAAAATAAGAAAATCTAAGTCTGTCTGAGTCAGGTTGTGATAACGTGACGTGTACGTCTTAAACACCCCGTCCATGGGGTGTTAAGACTTTGGCTGCCGTCCATGGCAGCCAAACACTATATAGGAACAGCCAGACTAAGATTTACTAATTTTCTCCCAAAGTCACAAAAGCAGTCTCAGCTTTGTGCAAGTTTCCATCCACTAAGTTGTGAGTCGTCTTTTGGTACTCTAGTCTATATTTTCATATCCAGAATTGATATTTAACTAATCTCTTATCTATACTTATTTTCTCTATCATTCTGTATCCAACTTAATAACTTAATTAGGACACAGAAATTGTAGTTATAATTTGATTTAGACCTAATCTATATCTGATATCCGAGAATATTAAAAAAATGAAGTATGGAAAGTTTCTTTTTGTGCAATGGAAATGAAACTCAAGAAATCGTGAAGCCCACTGGCGCACACGATTTCTGCTTTCAGAGGTTCATTGGAATGGTCTGCACAAGGAAACTTGGAATACTTCATTTTTTTAATTCTTTATGCTTAATTATTTATTTCATAACCATAACTACAAGTTTTTACCTATTCTAACAAAACCTATCAGTTATAATTTGCATTGTTTTGGCACATACTTCTGATGTAAGGAAAAATGTTCCATGAATGAAGCCGGAAGAAATCCGGTATAAAGAAAGGAATCTTATGACAGAACCGAACCGAATTCGGCAGGCTGTGGCAACCACTGTTTTTGCTTCTGTTCTTGCACTTGGTGCCTATCAGGGAAGAATCATTCCCGATGCAGAACAACTGACAGAAACGGTACACATGACCTGCGAAAAAGAAAAGAAGGATAAAAACATTGTCACTGCTTCTAATATCAGTGAACCTGACCAAAGCAAACATGATATTGAATACGAAGAACTGAATGGTTCCCTGCAAACCGTGGTCTATGCCAGACAGCAGGTAACCTTAACAAAGGAACACCGGATTCCCGATGTACTGCTGACTGCCTATGAGGCAAGCGAGGTAAGCTGTGGAAAATACGCAGACGGAATCACCAAAACCGGAACGCCTGTCCGTGCCGGACACACAATTGCCGTTGATCCAAACATCATTCCTTTAGGAAGTGAAGTCATTATCAACGGACACACTTATAAGGCAGAAGATATTGGAGGAAAGATCAAAGGCCACCGCATTGACATTTATATGAATACGATCAGCGAATGTATGAATTTCGGTGTTCGCTATGCCGATGCCGTATGGTTAGAAAACTACGAAGCCATACAGACCATTAAATACACTTATGAAGGGGAAAACCTGATCTCACAGGAAGTTGTAAGCGAGGAAGCCCTGAATTAGGATTCCTCATCGCCTGCACCCATGAAATATTCCAGGTTTCCTGGTGCAAACCATTCCAATGAACCTCCGAAAGCAGAAATCGTGTGCGCCAATGGGCTTCACGATTTCCTGAGTTTCATTTCCATTGCACAAAAAGAAACCTTTCATATTTCCTGGGTGCAGGCTACAAAATTTTATTAAAAATATAGTTTTGACACCCGAAGTGTTTTTGCTTTATAGGAATTTCCTATAAAGCCAAAAATGCAGTCCAGCGAGTTAACCTATTTGCTGAACTGCATTTTTGTTAATTGCATTTTTTATTGCTTCCGACTCAACAACTTCCATTGCAAGTTCCGTGATCTTCGGCTCGATCGTAAGGCTATGCTCGTATACGGCAAGTCCGAACGCTGCCGGCAATGCGAGAAAACAAAGCCAGATGCTTGTTACATCGAAGAACTGCCATGCAACACACGCTGCTCCAACTCCTAGATGGAAGGAGAGAAGTGTTCCTCCATAAAATTTTAATTTTTGCAGGTGCTCCTGCTTTTTTTCATCGGCAAATAAAGTCACCGCCGATACAAACTGTCTTAGGTTATTCGTTGAAAATACGGTTGCGCTGTTATAGCCTCCGATCCCCTTAAAACTGCACCACTGGAATGCCATCGCAAAAAATATCGGATACAGTCCCAGTACCGGATTCATATCTTTTGGAAGAAATCCCAGTAAGATGACTGCTCCGCCGTCGATCAGTATGCTGAGTATCTTATTGTTTACTGCCGTGTGCTTCGGGAGCCAGACCGACAACACGACTGCTGTGGAATAGAGCACCAACGCTCCGATACGGAGCACAAAATCCAACGGTCTGCCGCCGAGGATATCCTGCACTAAATAGATCAGGTTACTCGTCTGTGCCGAACCAAACAGATCATTACGGGCTACTATTGCATATAATCCAAAATATCCACCAATAAATGCCATGACAAAATGCAATAACATTTCATGGTTTTTTCTTAAGTTCAAATTAACATCTCCATTCTTTGGCAAAACTCATTTTCGTCTATTGTACCATATTTGACATCTATATAAAAATACATATAATATATAGGAAACGATACCTAAAAAGTATAGGAGATTGGATATGGATATCAGAACACTACGATATTTTCTCGTTACCGCACAGGAACGGAACTTTACAAAAGCGGCAAACAAACTGTGCATGGCACAGCCGCCATTAAGCCGTCAGATTAAATTACTTGAAGAGGAACTGGGTGTTACACTGTTTATCCGCAACAGCCGGCAGCTCCAGTTAACCGAAGAGGGTTATTTTCTCAAACAACAGGCAGAGGAAATTCTTCTTTTAATTGAAAAAACCGAGCATCAGCTTGAAAAAATGGGAACCAATGACTATGGCACCATTTCGATTGGAGCAACCGAAAGCTGCGGTGGCAGCATTTTACCGCATCTGATTGAGGGGTTCCACGAGACTGCCCCACATATCCGTTTTCAGATTTGGACCGGAAACAGTGATGAAACCCAGGAACGTCTGGAAAAAAATCTGGTGGATGTCGCCGTGGTGCGCGAACCGTTTAACATGGAGCAGTATGACCGTATTTTTTTGAATCATGAGCCCTGGGTCATTATCTGTAACAAAGAGCATTTTTTAGCAAAACACCCGGAAGGCGTCCGTGTGTCAGAATTGCAGGATGCTTCCCTGATCATTCCGATCCGCCAGCCGATTCAGAATGAGATCAATAGCTGGTTCAATGAAATTGCTTCCGAACGAAACATTTTCTGCCTATACAATTCCATTACTTCCGTGATGGGATTTGCAGAACACAATCTCGGTGTCATTATCTGCCCCGAAAGTGCAAAAAATCTGATCAACCGCGAGACATTGACCTATCGAAAGATCATTGATCCGGTTCACGAATCCGGCACCTATCTTGTGAAAAAACACTTACAGCTTATGGCTACTGCCACGGAAAAGTTCTGGAAATATGTGGAGCATCAGACGAAATCCAATCCGTCCAAATATAAAGAATCTATGAGGTGAAATACAAATGAATGATACAAATGAAAACAATCCTTTGGGTTATGAAAAACTGTCCGTACTCTTAAAACGTTTTGCTATTCCGAGCATTATCGCAATGGTGGTCAGTTCCCTTTACAATATTGTCGACCAGATTTTTATCGGACAGGGGGTTGGTTATTTAGGAAATGCTGCAACAAATGTTGCGTTTCCTCTGACTACGATCTGTCTTGCGATCACACTTTTGATCAGTATCGGAAGTGCCTCCCGTTTCTCTCTTTCACTTGGTGAAGGGGATGCAGACCGTGCAGCACAGGCAGTCGGCAATGCCCTTGCTATGATGGTATTATTCGGCATTCTCTATACCCTGTGTATTGAGATTTTTTTAGTGCCGCTCTTAAATGCTTTTGGTGCAACGCAAGACGTTCTGCCTTATGCCATTGAATACACGAGGATCACTGCGGTTGGTATGCCTCTTTTAATTATTACGAACGGCATGAGCAATCTCGCCAGAGCAGACGGCAGTCCGAATTATTCGATGATGTGTATGTTAATCGGTGCCATCATCAATACGATTTTAGACCCGCTGTTCATTTTTAAATTCCATATGGGTGTCCGGGGTGCTGCCTTTGCTACCGTCATCGGTCAGTTTTTCTCTTTTCTTATGGCTCTGTACTATGTGAAAAAATTCACACACATCCGTTTAAAAAAACAGCATTTTATCCTGAAGCCACAGGTATGTCTGAATATCGCATCCCTTGGCATGAGCAACTGTCTGAATCAGGTGGCGATTACGTTTGTTCAGATTGTAATGAATAATTCTATGACTTATTATGGTGCAAAAACGATATATGGAAGTGAAATTCCACTTGCCGCAAGCGGAATTGTAATGAAAACAAACGGCATTTTGTTATCGGTTATTATCGGTCTTTCACAGGGTTCACAGCCTATCATTGGTTTTAACTACGGTGCAAAACAGTATGACCGTGTCCGCGGTATCTACCGGCTTGCCATTTCCTGCAATCTGGTCGTATCTGCGATTGGTTTTGTGCTGTTTCAGTTTTTCCCAAAACAGATTATTGCTCTGTTTGGAACCGGAGATGAACTCTACTTTACCTTTGCCGTCCGTTTTATGAGAATTTTCTTATTTATGGTGATCGTAAATGGTGTACAGCTTCTTTCCTCGAACTTTTTTGCTGCGATCGGAAAACCGCTCAAAGGTATGCTGCTCTCCTTAACCCGACAGGTGTTTTTCCTGATTCCGCTCCTGTTAATTCTTCCGATGTTTTTCGGAATGGATGGAATCCTGTTCTCGGCACCGATTGCGGATACGGCAGCATTTTTGACTACAGTAATTCTGATCCGTAAAGAGATGAATCTGATGCGTGAGCAGGAGCTTGCATTGAAGTGATTTTATGAGAGCCCTCGCAGGGCTTCTGCGGATGGTCGGCATCTGACGCCCTTTAACTCAGCTTCTCAAAACCGTACATCGTACTGCTTTGATTGACGATGTTGTAGTATGTGAAACCGCCATTGCACACTAATGTTCCTTTGTCATCAAAGACTTCTACGGTCAGTACGGTAATCCTTCCTCCATGACGCACGACTTTCGCTTCACAGACTACTTCTGTTGTATCGCGGATCGCTTCTAAATAGTTAAAGTTCGTATCGATCGTTGTCACCATGTGTCCATAGGTTGCCGCCGCGATTCCTGCAATCGTATCTGCCATGGAAAAGACGCATCCTCCATGCATTCCTCCGTAGACATTCTGGTGTTCTTTTTTCATCGGCACCGTTCCTTTTGCGTAACCTAAACGGACTTCCGTCAGTTTCATTCCTATATGTTTTGCAAATGGATTCCGGTCAACGATGGCTGACATTTCTTCCTGCAGCATGATGGTTCCTCCTGGTCTGTTCTTGTTCCGAATGTTCATTACTGGTTTAGTATACCACATTTTGTCGATTTTCATCCACATCACCATTTGGGAATCAAAAATAGTTTAGTTCAACCACCCCTACCGTAGACCTATGTTATTTCTAATGAAATTCTCTTTCACTCATTATTTTTCTCTTTACAAATAATTAATCCTATCGTCTTTCCGTCTGCGTCTGTTCTTACAATATCATCTACAATATTTATATATGTTCCGATCTGCCCAATGTCTCTTGATTTAAACTCTTTTACTTTTACTTCAACGACCACATAACAATGCAAATTCAAATGGTAAAACAACAAATCAATATATTCTTCTGTACCTTCAATCGGCAATGGATATTCTCATCCTACAAAAGCAAAGTTATACGGACCTTTTGATTTCATACATATTGATACAAGTGCTTGATTTTACCTTCCTTACAAACCAAAAGTTGTCATATTCTTTACAAAGATAAAATTTCAATTTACTAGTTGCTTTTTATAATTTCAATGACTCTACGTTCAATAAAAAATCATATACATTCATGATTAAAATACCCTGATCATTATAAAAAGGTTTTGGTGTATTAGATGTAATTACAATCTTCTTAAATGAATCATTTATTTTCAAAAAAGGGCGAATTTCCTGTGCCATTTTTGCTTCCGTCTCCAGCATATATGCTGACTGGATATAATACTTTTTAGAACCCTTATTGCAAATAAAATCGACTTCCAGTTGCTTTTTTACCGGTTTCGCATCCTTCCCTTTCTCAACAACAGTCAGATTACCAACATCCACATGAAAGCCTCTCATTCTTAATTCATTGTAAATTACATTCTCCATAGAATGTGTCGCTTCCATTTGTCTATAATGAATTCTTGAATTTCTTAGTCCCATGTCCATAAAATAGTACTTCAATGGCGTACCGATATAAGATTTTCCTTTAATATCATATCGATTCGCCTCTTCAATTAAAAAAGCATCCTCCAAATATTCAATATATTTCGTAATAGTAGTTGCGGTAATCTTTGAATTATTTACACTTTTAAATGTTTTCTGAAGTTTGTTAGGATTCGTCAAAGCACCAATTGCGGATGCCAAAACATCAAGCAACGATTCCATTTCTCCAACATTTCTGATTTTGTTTCGTTTCACAATATCGCTAATATATGTTTCCTGAAACAGATTATCCAGGAGTATCATTTTTTGCTCATCCGTTTCAGCTAATACCACCAAGGGAATACCACCATAAGTAATATATTCGTTCCATCCATCATATTTGTTTCCACCATAGCAACTCATAAATTCCGAAAAGCTCAAAGGGTACATATGAACCTCATCCCCTCTGCCTCCAAATTCAGTTGCGATATCTCTGGATAAAAACTTCGCATTGCTCCCCGTTACAAACACATCGCAATTCTTCTTATCCGCTAAACCATTAAGCACACTCACAAATTCATCCAGCAGCTGTACTTCATCTAAAAGAAAGTAATATTTTTCATCATCTTGAATTTGTTCCTTTGCCCAAGGGTAAAAGATTTTCGGATCTCGATATTCTATATTGTCAAATAAATCAAATGCCATTTCAATAATGTGTTTATCATCCACTCCATTTTCAAGCAGATGATTTTTAAATAGAGTTCGCAATAAATATGATTTGCCACATCTTCTTATTCCTGTTACTATTTTAATCAGACCATTTCCTTCACGCTTTATAAGTTGTTCCAAATAGTAATCTCTTTTAATCTCTTTTACCATAATGCCTTCTCTCCTAAAAGATATTTTGGTTATTATATTTCTAAATATCTTTTATTATACCCAACAATATTATATTATTCAATCATCCGCAAGATGTTTTGGTCAATTTTTACCAAAATATCTTTTAGGTTATTTTAGCATTATCATATTATATAAACACAAAAAAACAGCAGGCAGTCTTATTATATGACCACCTGCCTGTTATTTGTTCTGATATTATTTTTTGTATATCATCAATTCATCAAACTTGAAGTTATAAACATCTTTGCAAATATACCATATCTATTAACTGTACACCACACTCATAAATTGGGTGGTCATAATTG
>NZ_JBBMEX010000012.1:0-93802 GCF_040096355.1 Maccoyibacter intestinihominis | reverse complement strand
TCTTGAAAATACTGACTTTTAGCCTCTTTCAAAGAAAAATCCTCGGCGGAATGCCGAGGTCTTTGTCTACAGTCTGAAATCCGTAACATATGTTACGGATTTTTTTGTTGTATCGTGCTATGATAATCGCACAGAAACAAAAAAACAGTTTATCAAATATAAAGGAGTTACAGATATGGTAAGAAGAATTGTAGAAATTAACGAAGAACTTTGTAATGGATGTGGTGCCTGTGCATCCGCATGTCATGAGGGTGCGATCGCAATGATCGATGGAAAAGCAAGACTGATCAAGGACGATTACTGTGATGGTTTAGGAGACTGCCTTCCTGCCTGTCCGACCAATGCGATCTCCATTATCGAGCGTGAGGCAGAAGCTTATGATGAGGCAGCCGTAAAAGCAAGAATGGAAGAGAGAAAAAAAGCAGAACACAACCATTCTCATTCCCATGCACATGGTCATGAAGGACATGTATGTCCGGGCGGTGCGGCAAAAACGTTCCACAGAGCAGAGCATGAGAGCAGCACATCCGTGGCACCGCAGAAGGCAGAGAGCCGTCTTGCGCAGTGGCCGGTCCAGATTAAGTTAGTTCCGATCCATGCACCGTATTTTGACGGAGCAAACCTTTTGATCTCAGCAGACTGTGCGGCATATGCCTATGCATCCTTCCATGAGGATTATATGAAAAATCATGTGACACTGATGGGATGTCCGAAATTAGATGATGTAGATTATTCCGAAAAACTGACAGAGATCCTTAAGAACAATAACATTAAGAGCGTAAAGATCGTCCGCATGGAAGTGCCATGCTGCGGCGGTATTGAACACGCAGCAGTTACAGCACTGAAAAACAGCGGAAAGATGATCCCGTGGCAGGTAGTGACACTGACCTGTGATGGAAGAGTCAAAGAGGACTAGTCCAAAAGCAGAGCGTGTCGTTACACTAGCATATAAACATTTCTAAGACAAAGACTACCACACAGGCAATGACAGCCACCTGAAAAAGGCTGCCACCAAACCAGGCGATCAGGATAGCGGCAATAAAAGCAGCCAATGCGGAAGCAGTACTGCCTGTCGCATCCAGTATCGCAGGGAAAGTCATCACAGCAAGGGTTACATAGGGAACATAATATAAGAAAGAACGGATAAAACGGTTCTTAATTTCCTTGCGGATCAAAGTCAGTGGCAGAACACGGATCAGATAGGTCACAATTCCCATAACTAAAATATAGATATAAACATTATGCTGCATGTTCATCGTCCTCCTTTATCGGAAACAGGATAGCGGCAAGAGCAGAAATGGCAACCGTCAGGATGATCGTACGGATGCCGGAGCTGATACCGGAAATGACAGGCAGATTGGCAAAAGCAAAGCTGGCTGCCATAGATACTGCGACCACGCCTGCCACAATTTTACTTTTTCTTGCAGGTGGGATAATGATGGCGATGAACATACCATATAGTCCGACGCTTAAGGCACTTACCACATTTGCAGGGAGGATATTTCCCATCAATACGCCAAGGTAGGTACCGACAGACCATCCCGGAACAGCGATGGCAATGGCACCAAATGTATAATAAGGGTTCAAACGTCCCGGAACGGAGATCGAGATTCCAAAAATCTCATCCGTTACATCATAACCGATCAAAAGCCGCTGCCACAGCGGAGTGTCCGGTGAAAGTTTCTGGCTGAGAGCACATGACATCAGCAGATATCTGGCATTTGCCACAAATTCCATAATGGCAATTTCAAGATATCCGGCCCCTGCGGCGATCAGTGTAAAGCCTGCGAATTCTCCGGCAGAAGCATTTAAAGTAAAGCTGGCGAGCATTGCCTGTAATGCGGTAAGCCCGGCGTTTTTTGCAGTGATCCCAAGTGTAAAAGACACGGCGAAATAGCCAAGTGCAATTGGAATCCCGTCTTTGAGACCTTTTTGAAACCAGGTCCGGTTATCTAAGGACATGAAAAATCCCTCCTAATGACAAAATTTTCATATCTATTTTAGTAAACTTTCGGTCATTCGTCTAGGGGAAAGTGTCAGAATTACAGGAAATGTCAGAATCCCTTGAAATCCCTTGCCTAATTCTCTGATTGTGGTAAAATGACATTATAAAATTGGTATAAACAGCGCGAAACGATAAAAATAAAAAAACTATTGATGAAAGAGGTCTAAATGGACAACAAAGAGAGACTAAGGAAATGGCTCTGGCTTGGGTTAGACGAGACAACTGCAAAGAAATATCAGAGAAAAATTTCTGCAGAAAATGTCAGGATCGTCCGTAACGAAAGTGTTGCGATAGCCGGGATCGGAGCATTGTATACAATCTGTATGTTGGCGTTATCCCGCGTATATGGAAAAAGTGTGATCTGCATTATCGGAGCAATATTGATGTTTTGCATTTTTCTCTATACACAGAACTTAGTGAAAAAGCAGGATGAAATATCGAAGAAAGAGGCACGCATCAGTATCAGCAGTTTTATGATCTGTGCTTATGTAGTATCGATCTATGTAGGTACGTTTGGTTCCGGAAATGAGCTGGCAGTTACGATCGTCAGCCTGTTTGTATTTTTGCCAACGAACTTTGATCTTCTGCCAATCTATAATCTGTATGTGACCATCATTGCTTTAGCGGTGTTCTTTGTCAGCAGTTATATCAGCAAGACACCGGACAAATTTGCTTATGATGTGATGGATGGGATCTTAGCAGCGGTCATCGGCAATTTTGCGGCATTTGAACGTGCAAAGATCAAGTGGGAGAGCGTAAAAGTACATGAGCAGTTAGAAGAGGAACGCGACGTAGATATGCTGACGGGGATCTGGAACCGCCGCGCATTTGAACGTGAGGTCGATTATCTGATAAATTCCGGTACGATCAAAAACATGGTCGTCATTATGGTGGACTTAGACAAGTTCAAACGTATTAATGATGGATATGGACATGAAACCGGTGATGCCTACTTAAAGCATTTTTGTAACCTGATCAGTGAATATACGGAAAAGAACACGATCGTAGGAAGACGTTCGGGAGATGAGTTCTTTATCTTCAGCTATAACTTCCGGGAATTATCACAGGTGGAACACAATGTTGCAGCTTTCTATGAGAAGTTAGCAAAGAATCCGATCCTGCTGCCGGATGGAACAGAGAAGGTCATTGGAGTATCTTCCGGTGTAGTGTGGACCGTGGATATGAATCATGATTGGCGGGAAATCCTCTGTGCCGCAGATGAATCGCTGTATTATGTAAAAGAGCATGGAAGAAACAGCTATACGATACAGGAATATATTCCAAAGTGACAGCAGGCAATGTAGCAGTAAAACATAAAAAAGGATGCCTTAGTATGGAAGATGACTAAGACATCCTTTTTACGTTGTGCATGTGTTGGGGCACATGCTTGGTTTGGAGAAATAGAAGTATGAAATTAATCATACATCGATATATTATATTTACATTTACGGTAAAGTTTCCATACGATAAGAACCGGTATACTTAGGAGCATTAAAACACACGGAACCCCGCCAACAATTGCCATAAATATAAAAATCAAGGTATTAAGCATTTTGAGTATGCCTCCTTTCATCTTCCCTACTATAGCAGAGAAAATGCAAAATAAGTAAAAAGTAAAGGATTCCTTAACACAATTTTGTCACATGTTCAGATAACGTTAAGATTTTAACAAAAGGACTTGCTCAACTGATTTTTCCATATTACATTACAGGCATAACAGGAAGGGGTGTGCCGGAATATGGATATTGTAGGAATCATTGGAATCATTATTGTGGCAGCGGGAATGATCTATGCCACCTATGACTCTTATTTTTAAAATGAAGATATTGGGTAATACAAAGAAAGATGTACAAAGATAAAGGCTGTACATATGGAAACAGAATGAAGAAGATGAAAGAGGATGAGCGGAATACTATTCCGACTCATCCTCTTTCATTCTGTATCCAACGCCAAGTTCCGTAAAGATATAGGTTGGCTCGGCAGGATTGGTCTCTAATTTTCTGCGGATATTTGCCATGTTTACACGCAGGATCTTGTTGTCCGTATCGGTATATGGTCCCCAGACATCCGACATGATCGAAGAATAGGTGACCACTTTGCCGGAGTTTTTCGCAAGGCAGGCAACAATCTTATATTCGATCGGTGTCAGGTGGATCTCCTGTTCATGCAGCAGGATCAGGCGTTTAGAAAAATCAATCGTCAGATCTTTTGCATGATAAGGCTTGATAAACATCGGAGAATCCGTATTCATCTTATTGCTGTGACGTAGGGAGGTACGGATCCTTGCAAGCAGTTCGGAAGTACCAAAAGGTTTGGTGATATAGTCATCTGCACCAAGATCCAGTGCAAGCACCTTTTCCCGTTCAGAGGTTCTTGCGGAAATAACGATGATCGGGCAGCTCGACCACTCTCTGACTTTCTTAATGATATCTACACCGTCAATGTCAGGAAGTCCCAGATCTAAAAGGATGATATCCGGACATTGGGAAGAGATGATCTCGAGTCCTGCTTTGCCGGTATTCGCAGAGAGGACTTTATAATCATGGCTGGTTAAAATCTTACGCATAAAGTTCAAAATATGTGTTTCATCTTCAATAATTAAAATAGAAAATTTAGGATTCATGAATACCCTCCTTTGGAAGTGTGAATGAGAACTCTGCACCGTTTTCGTGATTAAAAGCACAGATCGTTCCGTTGTGTGCCTGAATGATCGTTTTACAGATCGAAAGACCAATGCCCATACCCTTGTGAGAGTCCGAAGAACCGGAAGCGGACTGTCCCTCAAAAAGAGAAGGAATTTTATCTTCATCAAGACCTTTTCCGTAATCGATCACATGAAAGGTTACGGAGTCCGAAGAATCCGTAACAACAAGATCCACCGCCTGTTTGCTTTCGGAATGGATAACGGCATTTTCTAAAAGGTTCATAATGACCTGTTCGATCAAAAGCGGGTCCATCGGGACCATAAGAAAAGCCTCCGGTATCGAAACGTTGATCTTAGCATGAGGGATACGTTTGCGTAACCGTTGTACTGCCTCCGATACGACCTCTTCCACAACCTCAAGAGAGGTGGAGACATGGCTTTCATCGTTCTGTATCCGTGTGACGGTCAGAAGATTTTCTACCATATTTAAAAGCCAGTTCGCATCGTCGTTGATCTGTGTGACAAGTTCTGTTTTCTCTTCTTCGGTCAGATGGTTCGAGTTCTCTGTATAAGAAGAAGCGGCTCCGATAATGCTCGTTAAAGGAGTACGCAGATCATGGGAGATCGCCCGCAGGAGATTTGCTTTCATTTTTTCCTTGTCAGCTTCCACTAAGACCTTTTCTCGTTCTGAGATCAGAAGCGCCTGTTTTTTCAAACGGGTGGTGGTGGCACTGGTAATAATGGTGATCGTCAGCATACCGATAAAGGTAACCGGATATCCTGACAGGGTAAAATTTAACTTAAAATAGGGATAAGTAAAAAAATAGTTGATGCTGATGACACAAAAGAGTGCGGCAAAAATACCATATCGGTAGCCATCGGTGTGCCTTGCGATCAGGATCAGCCCTAAAATATAGACCAGTGCAATATTCGGAGAATTGCCCGGGATCACATGCGCAAATAAAAATGCTACAAGTGTGCATACTGCAAGAAAAAAGAATGTAACAAAATAATTATTTTTTTTCAAAACGGAAAATAAATCGTTCATATGTAATAGTCCCCTGATATCAAAAAATGTACTAATTCCCATTATGCCAATCCGTGAAATAAACATCAAGCAGGAGAAGGTTAAGATTTTGTTAAATTTTCAAAAAATGCGGCAGTATTGAAATTTGCAGCGGAATTTAGTATGATAAGGAACAAAAAGGATAGGAATGAACAATAGGATCATAGACGAGGAGGAATAAAAATGAAAATTGGATTTATTGGTTTAGGTAATATGGCAAGTGCCATGATCGGAGGAATCTTAAAAAAAGAACTGTATTCTGCAGAGGACATCATCGGCTCTGACAAATCAGAGGATTCCGTTCAAAAAGCGGCAAAAATATTTGGAATACATACTACAACGGATAATCTCGAAGTGGCACAGGCAGCAGATGTGCTGATCCTTGCAGTAAAACCACAGTTTTTCCCGGAAGTCATTGCAGAGATCAAAGGCGCAGTCCGTGAAGAGACACTGATCATCTCAATCGCACCGGGCAAGACCATGGAATGGATCATGGAGCATTTTGGTAGAGAGTTAAAACTCGTCCGTTGTATGCCAAATACACCGGCACTGGTAGGTGAGGGCTGTACCGGATTCTGCTGTTACAAGTTAGTAAGTGAAGAGGAGCAGGCACAGGCGGCTGCGATCTTAGGCAGCTTTGGCAGAGCATATCAGGTTCCGGAAAATCTTTTAGACACCGTGGTAGGCATCAGCGGAAGTTCTCCGGCATATGTATTTATGTTTATTGAAGCAATGGCAGACGAAGCAGTTGCAGAGGGAATGCCAAGAGCGTTGGCATACGAATTTGCAGCACAGGCAGTCTTAGGAAGTGCTAAGATGGTATTAGAGACCGGAAAACATCCGGGAGAGTTAAAAGACATGGTATGCTCCCCGGCAGGAACAACGATTCAGGCAGTAAAAGTATTAGAGGAGACAGGATTCCGTGCTTCCGTCATGGATGCGGTAGAGGCATGTATTGAGAAATCCAGAAGCATGTAAAGCAGGAAACAGGTAACAGAAAGGGGCAGACAGACTATGGAAAAAGAATTGATTTTCTGGCTCGTATTGATGGTAGTACTCTTAGTAATAGAATTAATTACGGTCGGACTGACCTGCATCTGGTTTGCAGGCGGTGCATTAGCGGCAGTCATCGTATCGGTGGCAGGGGGACCGATTTGGTTACAGGCAGTGGTATTTTTAGCTGTTTCCCTGTTGATGCTGTACTTTACCAGACCGTGGGCGATGAAATATATCCAGCCAAAGAAGGTAAGGACGAATTACGAAGAGGCACTGGGGAAGGATGTGCGGGTCATCGAGCGTGTAGACAATCTCAAAGGTACCGGAAAAGCAATGTATAACGGAATGGAGTGGACAGCACGTTCTGAAAAAGAAGAGGTTACTTTTGAACCGGAGGACTCAGCGGAAGTTACAGGTATTGAGGGCGTGAAGTTAATCTTACGGAAGAAAGAGGAAGTGTAGAAATGAAAATTGTATTTTTAGATGCAAAGACCATAGGAGAAGATCTGGACTTAAGCGGCTATGAACAGCTTGGAGAAGTCGTAAAGTATGGATTTTCCACAAAGGAACAGGCGGCAGAGCGTACAAAAGATGCAGATGTCATCATTCTGAACAAGGTGCCGGTCAACGAAGAGACGATCGGAGGGGCAGAGCATTTGAAGTTAGTCTGCGTCACTGCAACCGGAACCGATAATTTAGACAAAGATTATCTGGAAAAACGTGGGATCGCATGGAGAAATGTGGCAGGCTATTCAACCGAGACAGTGGCACAGCACACCTTTGCACTTTTGTTTTATCTGATGGAACATCTTCCTTATTATGATACCTATGTAAAGAGTGGAAAATATATGGACGATGTACTGTTTACCCATTTTGAAAAAGCATTCCATGAATTGAACGGAAAAACATGGGGAATCATTGGAATGGGAACGATTGGAAGAAGAGTGGCGGACATAGCAGGACTTTTCGGCTGCCACGTCATCTATTACTCCACAACCGGAAAAAATCAGCAGAAAGATTATGAGCGTGCAGATTGGGACACCTTATTGACAAAATCCGATATTATCTCGGTACATGCACCATTGACCGACGCAACATTAGGCTTGATAAATGCGGAGGCTTTTGCTAAAATGAAGCGGTCTGCCATTTTCATTAATGTAGGAAGAGGCCCGATCGTCGTAGAGCAGGATTTATACGAGGCTTTGGAAAATGGGGAAATTGCAGCAGCAGGATTAGATGTGCTCAAAGAAGAACCGATGAGCAAAGAGAATCCGCTTGCAAAGATCAAAGACAGCAACAAACTGTTGATCACACCACACATCGCATGGGCAAGTGTGGAAGCAAGAACCCGCTTAATGAAGATCATAGAGGAGCAGATCAAGGAATTTTTTCATCTGTAGAAATCATAGTGAACAGATAGGATATTCTGCTTTAGAACGTATACAAAAAGAGAAATTTGTATAAGAGAAAAATACAGGAGTTCGCTTTTGCATATGTTCATAAAAAGTGAAAGTTTTTATACTTTTGTGTAAAAGGGAATTAGAACAAAAGAGTGGAGGAATAAAAATGGCAAAATTAGCAGAGCAGCTTGAAAGAAAAGCGTTTAGCGCAGCAATTGACGTTGCACTGAGAAGAATTAATAAGGACAGAGAAAAAGGCTTATTAGAGATTGTGGACCTGACAGAGAAGTTCATGGGAGACAACTTTACCAAAGAGGCATACGAAGGTGCGCGTGCAATGATCAAGAATCCGGATCACAAATGGATGCGTTATGTAAATCGTCTGTTAGATGAGACAGATCCACACGTTGCTAAGATGACAGCATTAAATCTTGGATATCAGGCAGCCTTCTATGGCACAAAAACCATTCGTAAGATGAGAGAAGTACATGACTGCAACATTCCATGGCTGATCTTAATGGACCCAACCAGTGCCTGCAACTTACACTGTACAGGATGCTGGGCAGCAGAGTACGGACATAAATTAAACCTGACATTTGAAGAACTTGACAGCATTGTAACTCAAGGAAAAGAACTGGGTATTTACTTCTACATGATGACCGGTGGAGAGCCGCTGGTTCGTAAAGCAGATGTTATTAAGCTCTGTGAAAAACATAATGATGTGGCATTCCACTGTTACACAAACGGAACTTTAGTAGACCAGGCATTCTGTGATGAAATGAAGAGAGTCGGCAACCTTTCCTTATCTATCAGTTTAGAGGGATTCGAGGACACCAATGACTTCAGACGTGGTGACGGAGTCTATGCAAAGGTACTTCATGCAATGGATCTGTTACATGAGAACGGATTACTGTTCGGTAACTCCGTATGTTATACACGCAAGAACATGGATGCAGTAACATCCGATGAATTCTTTGATCTTCTGATCGAGCACGGAAGCCGTTTCGCATGGTATTTCCATCTGATGCCGGTTGGTATGGAAGCTTCACCGGAGCTGATGCCGACAAAAGAGCAGCGTGAATATATCTACCACAGAATCCGTGAGGTTCGTGGAAGAGAAGGCGGAAAAGAAATCTACGTTATGGACTTCCAGAACGATGGAGAGTTCGTTGGAGGATGTATTGCAGGAGGAAGAAACTACTGCCATATCAATCCAAAGGGTGATGTGGAGCCTTGCGTATTCATTCATTATTCAGGAGCAAACATCCGTGAAAAATCATTATTAGAGTGTTTGAAACAGCCGTTATTCATGGCATACAGAGATAACCAGCCATTTAACGATAACATGTTAAGACCATGTCCGATGCTTGAAAATCCTGAGATTTTACAGCGTATGGTACATGAGACCGGAGCAAAATCCACAGATATGCAGCAGCCGGAGACGGTAGAGCATCTTTGCGGAAAATGTGAGCACTATGCAGAAGAGTGGAAAGGAACAGCAGACCGTCTGTGGGCTGCACATCCATACAGACAGCGTGGTTATACAAACTTTAAAAAGAAATAAGGGGTGAGAGTCATTAAGAAGCATGCAAAGACAATAGGAAAGATTTTCTTTGTTCTGATCTTAATCCTGATTATTATCTATACATTTAAGGATTCGGCAGGAGATATTTTAACGCAGTTGAAAGAGACGTCGTTTCTTGTCATTGCCGGCATTTGCATTGCTTCTGTGATGTATGAACTGGTGGAAGGCTGGATCAGTTATTCGCTGGCAAAAGTGTACAATCCTGATTTTAAATACTGGCAGGGTGTAGAATGTGCATTTTATGCAGCCTTTTACCGGGTGGCAACCCTTGGAAGCGGAGCGGGCGTAGCAGCAATCTATTACTTCAATGAGAGAGGCGTTCCATATTCAAAAGGTACAGGACTCTATACCATTGAGTATATGCTACACAAGGTCAGCATTGCACTGTTTGCGGGAATCTTCTTTATCCTCAACTGGGGCTATATGCAAAAGTATTACAGTCAATATGATATGACGCTTTTAATTGGTTTTGGTGTCACCTTTGTCATCGCAGCAGTACTTCTGCTATTTGCCTGTTCTAAGAAGTTCCATGAGGTACTTCTCTGGATCGTACGCAAGTTAAACCGGAGCGGAAAGCTGACGGAGCAGGTGAAGAAGTTAGAAGAACAGTGTGCTATCTTAGAGGATGCGGCAGCAACTTTATTAAAACGTGGCGGACTGATCGCAGGATGTATCCTGAAAAATCTGTTAAAGTTTACATTCTGGTATGGAATCCCGTTTTTGATATTAGCAGAGACAGGAAAGCTGACACTGTCACAGGGACTGGCAGTTACCTCTTTGGCAATGATGTTAGCAGCAGTTATTCCGGCACCGGCAGGGATCGGTTCTTCGGAGTTCGTACTGACAATGCTGTTAGCAAAGATCGTAGGAACCGGAGCAGCAGGCTCCGTTGCACTGCTTTATCGTTTTGCAACTTTTGTATTGCCGTTTGTCATCGGAGCAGTTGTGGTAGTTCTGTGGAGACGGGTACACAGGAGTACGGAAAAAGCAGCATAAAATTTAAAGAGTTTTATTTTAAACAGTATTATGGAAGTTTTTAGAATAAAACAGGCTTAATGAAGAAGTGGGTGCGCCCACTTTTTTCTTGTATAAATGTATTGTGATAAGTTATAATAGAAGCAGGGAAATGGTAAAAAATATTATGGGAAAAGGGGAGAAAAAATGTACTGGGTAGAGGGGGATTTTCATGGCTCATACAACGAAGAGGACATTGTCGGAGACCTTGAAAAAGATTTTGCAGGAGAAGTCCTTAGACAAGGTTACGGTAGTGGATATCGTAGAGGCGAGTGCCATCAACCGCCAGACGTTTTATTATCATTTTAAAGACATTTATGATCTGGTGGAATGGACATTTTTGACAGATAATACACAGAGTCTGTCGGGGAAGAGAAGCTATGCGACATGGCAGCAGGGATATTTGCAGATCTTTGACTATGTCAGGGAGAATAAGAGCTTTATCAAGCACGTTTACTATTCGGAGGGTAGAGAAATCCTTACGAGATTTCTTTATGATATTACATACAAACTTCTGTTAG
Organism: Maccoyibacter intestinihominis; assembly: GCF_040096355.1. Taxonomy (NCBI): domain Bacteria; kingdom Bacillati; phylum Bacillota; class Clostridia; order Lachnospirales; family Lachnospiraceae; genus Maccoyibacter; species Maccoyibacter intestinihominis. The sequence goes on along the minus strand of NZ_JBBMEX010000012.1, from coordinate 82,571 downwards.
GGGTCATTGATGAACGGGCTGAAGGCATTGTGGTGGATGAAGAGGACAAGGCATTTATTGCACATTTTTACAAATACGGATTTGTAGGAATGGTTTTAGAATGGATTGAAAGCGGTATGAAAGAGGAGCCGAAAAGACTGATCAGCCATCTGGACATCCTGACGCATGGGGATATTGACAAAGCATTGGGAAGATTCCGCACAGACCGAAAGCTGGATATTGAATTAAGACGAGGTTAAAAAATGACATTACAGCAGTTACGATACGCGATCACAATTGCAGACAGCACATCGATGAATGAGGCGGCAAAGCAGCTTTTTATTTCGCAGCCGAGCCTTTCAAGTTCTATCCGGGACTTAGAAGAAGAGCTCGGCATGGAACTGTTCATCCGCAGCAGCCGGGGAATTACGCTGACACCGGAGGGCAATGAATTTATCGGCTATGCAAGACAGGTCATGGAACAGTACCGCCTGATGGAGGAACGCTACATTGATAAGAAAGAGATCAAGAAGAAATTCAGCGTCTCCACCCAGCACTATACCTTTGCCGTAAAAGCATTCGTAGAACTGGTAAAAAAAATCGGCATGGACGAATACGAGTGTGCCGTGCATGAGACCAAGACCTATGACGTGATCTCGGATGTCAAATCCTTTAAAAGTGAGATTGGAATCCTCTATTTAGATGACTTTAACCGGAAGGTACTGTTGAAGATCTTTAAGGAAAATAGTCTGGAGTTCACCGAACTTTTTCCGTGTAAGACCTATGTCTATCTGTGGAGAGGCAATCCGCTTGCAAACAAAGAGAAGATCACTTTTGAGGATTTAGAGGAATATCCGTGTCTGTCCTTTGATCAGGGCAGCCACAATGCGTTTTATTTTGCGGAAGAGGTATTGAGTACTTATGATTATAAGCGGATCATCAAGGCAAATGACCGCGCAACGCTTTTGAACCTGATGGTAGGACTAAATGCTTATACACTTTGTTCCGGGATTGTGTGTGAGGAATTAAACGGAGATGAATACTGCGCGATACCGTTGGATTCCGAGGAAGAGATGATGATCGGCTATATTTCGAGAAAGGGAGTGCCGCTCAGCAGGCTCGGAAAAATGTACTTAGAAGAGATCGAAGCATATCGGGGAAAGTCGTAGGAGAAGTGCGGAAAAAGGAATAGAGACAGAAATAGAAATAAAAATCAAATGCGAAATTTGAGAAACAGTTCTGTTATAGGAAAAAGCTATAACAAGCTGTTTTTTTTATGTATTGGACGGAACGGAAAAATGTCGATATAATGGCAACAGAAACAAAGGAGGCAGGAAAAACGATATGATTCGATTTGAAGATGTCAGCAAAGAATTTCATACCAAAGCAGGAAATGTCCAGGGATTGAATCATGTGAATCTGCATATTTCAAAGGGAGATATTTTCGGGATCATCGGAATGTCCGGTGCAGGAAAAAGCACCTTCATACGATGTATCAACTATTTAGAACATCCAACTTCCGGAGATGTCCGGATAGACGGATGCCGAATGTCCGGGCTGTCGGAACGACAGCTGCGTGAGATGCGAAAAGAAATCGGAATGATTTTTCAGCACTTCAATCTTCTGATGCAGAAGAACGTACTGGAAAATATCTGTTTTTCGTTAAAAATAGCAGGAGTTAAGGATGCAGAAGCGAAGAAGAGAGCGAGAGAATTATTAAAAGTCGTAGGACTTGCAGATAAGGAAAAAGCTTATCCTTCACAGCTTTCCGGTGGACAGAAGCAAAGAGTTGCAATCGCAAGAGCCATTGCAAATAATCCGAAAATCTTGCTCTGTGATGAGGCAACCAGTGCACTTGACCCGCAGACCACAAAATCCGTCTTAGAGCTGTTAAAGCAGATCAACAGAGATTATGGCATTACGATCGTGGTAGTTACCCATGAGATGTCCGTAGTGCAGGAGATCTGTAATCAGGTAGCCATTTTAAATGAAGGAAATGTGGTAGAAACAGGAAGTGTTTCAGAGATATTTACCGCTCCGAAATCACCGGAGGCAAAGAGCCTGATCATCGGAAGCGGAAGCACCGCAAAAGAGATGCGTGGAAGACACTGTATCCGAATTGTGTTCAAGGAGAATTCCTCTTATGAGCCGGTTGTTGGAAACATGACCTTACAGTTTAAGACTCCGGTCAATATTTTATACGCAAATACAAAGGATTTGAACGGAACCGCAGCAGGGGAAATGATCCTGCAGCTTCCGGAAGATACAGAGATTGCCGGAAAGATGGTAGAGTATCTGAAAGAAAAAAATCTGTATGTAGGGGAGGTGGAACAGGATGTTTTCATCTGAAGTCGTTAAAATGCTTTATACGGGATTTTGGGAAACGATCTATATGACACTGGTTTCCACAGCCCTTGGTTATGTGATCGGACTTCCACTTGGTGTGACCCTTGCAGTAACCGGAAAAGGAGGAATACGGGAAAATAAAGTGGTATATCGTATCTTAGATGTGATCTCAAATGTGATCCGAAGTATACCATTTTTAATTTTACTGATCCTGATCATTCCACTGACCAGATTTTTGGTTGGAAAAAGCTATGGTTCCAGTGCTACGATCGTACCGCTTGTCATAGCAGCGGCACCGTTCATTGCCCGTATGGTGGAATCTTCCTTACAGGAAGTGGATGAAGGTGTGATCGAAGCAGCAAAAAGCATGGGAGCAGGAACCTGGACCATTATTTTCAGGGTACTGTTAGTAGAGGCAAGAACCTCGTTGATCGTCGGTGTGACGATCGCTCTTGGAACCATCTTAGGTTACTCTGCAATGGCAGGTGTTGTCGGAGGCGGAGGCCTTGGAGATATTGCCATACGGTATGGTTATTACAGATACCAGACCGATATCATGGTGGTAACCATCGTCATCTTAGTGCTGATCGTTCAGGTCTTGCAGGCACTTGGAATGATGCTTTCAAAGAAACTTGACAGAAGAAATAAATAAGAAATTTTAGAAAAAAGGAAAGAGAAAAAGGAGAACAAAGACATGAAAAAGAGATTATTATCATTGACACTTGCAGGAATTTTAGCAATCGGAGCTTTCACAGGATGCGGCTCTTCAGGTAGTGATACAAAAGATACCAAAGAGGCAAAGAGCACACAGGAGGACAGCAAGAAAGAGGATACAAAAGCAGGAGATAAAGGAACGATTACCGTAGCAGCTTCCGCAACTCCTCACGCAGAGATCTTAGAGCAGGCAAAGAAAATCCTTGCAGATGAAGGATGGGATTTAGAGATTAAAGTATTCAGCGATTATGTTCAGCCGAACTTAGTAGTAGAGAGCGGTGAGTTCGATGCAAACTACTTCCAGCACATTCCATACTTAGAGAGCTTTAACAAAGAGCAGGGTACACACCTTGTCAACGCAGGCGGTATCCACTATGAGCCATTCGGAATTTATCCGGGTACAAAAAATGACCTGTCCAAGGTTGAAAAAGGTGATGTGATCGCAGTTCCAAACGATACTACAAACGAAGCCCGTGCATTACTGTTATTACAGGACAACGGTCTGATCAAATTAAAAGACGGTGTAGGACTTGAAGCAACAGTAAATGATATTGCAGAGAATCCAAAGGGAATTGAAATTACAGAGTTAGAGGCAGCACAGGTTCCTCACGCAGTAGCTGATGCAGCATTTGTAGTATTAAACGGTAACTATGCATTAGAGGCAGGATATACAGTTGCAAAAGACGCACTTGCTTATGAAAAATCCGATTCCGAAGCAGCAAAGACATATGTAAACATCATTGCAGTAAAAGAAGGAAACGAGGATAACGAAGGCATCAAAGAGTTAGTAAAAGTATTAAAATCTGATGACATTAAGAAATACATCAACGATACTTATGACGGAGCAGTTATCCCATTTGAAGAATAAAATACTTGATTTTCTACGGCAGGCAGATTAAAATATAGGTAATAAGACAACGGGGTGCTTACAGAAGTAGGCTGAGATTAAGCTGGATTGCTTTGACCCGAAACCTGATTTGGATAATGCCAACGTAGGGATATATGGAGAGCATAGAGGCTGTGTATATACGATTGGTATATATACAGTCTTTTTTGTTTTGCGTGTTTTGTTTAAGTTGTTTGATTGGGGTTGTTTGGTTGTTCGGGGGTGAGTGTATGGGCTGTGCACGGTTTCGACCGGTCTGTTCCGATGTCCCAAAACTGCACTTCTAAACACTCTGGTGTGGGGTATCGGGGACGGACGAAACCGATGCAGATGCGCCATCCATGGCTTAGCTGCATCTTTTCCGTGCATCCCTGCACGGAAATTTCTATGGGATGTCAGAGTGTTAAGAGGTGCGACGTTTTGGACATAGTCCGGACCGTTCGAAACCGTGCGCAGGGATAGACGAACTGCCCCGAAGGAAGAAAAAGAGAAAAAGGAATGATAACGGCTAAAGGGCAAAAGTCAAAAAGAAAGTCAGTAGTTTAATGATAAAAGAAAAGGGCTGCTGGTGGTTTAAGAATAGGAGGCAAGACGATGAAGTTTGGTGAATGTTTAGAGAATGTACATAGTAAAATGCCGTTGATACACAATATTACAAATTATGTAACGGTAAATGATGTGGCGAATGTATTACTGGCATGTGGGGGAAGTCCGATCATGGCAGATGAGTCTGAGGAGGTCGAGGATATTACGAGTATCTGCGGCGGACTCAATATCAACATCGGGACTTTGAACCGGCACACGATCCCGGCGATGTTTAAGGCGGGAAAGAAAGCGAATGAGTTAGGTCATCCGGTGCTTTTAGACCCGGTGGGAGCAGGAGCAAGCAGTCTTCGCACCGATACGGCAAAACAACTGTTAGAGGATATTCATTTTTCAGTGATCCGTGGAAATATATCGGAGATCAAGACGCTTGCTGCCGGCAGCGGCAGTACGCGCGGCGTAGATGCAGATGTGGCAGATGCCGTGACCGAAGAGAATCTGACAGAAGCGATAGACTTTGTGAAAAATTTCGCAAAGGCAACGGGAAGTATTATTGCAGTTACCGGTGCGATCGATCTGGTCAGTGACGGAGAACATTGTTATGTCATACGCAATGGCAAGGCACAGATGGGAAAGATCACAGGAACCGGATGCCAGTTGTCAGGACTGATGACAGCATACATTACGGCAAATCCAAAGCATATGTTAGAGGCAGCAGCAGCGGCAGTCTGTGTGATGGGAGTTGCAGGCGAGATCGGATATGCCCATCTGCAAAGCTATGAAGGCAATGCAACATATCGCAACCGGATCATTGATGCGATCGCGAACATGGATGCAGAGACATTAGAACGGGAGGCAAACTATGAACTGTACTAAAGAAGAACTGCTGTTATATGCCGTGACAGACCGGAGCTGGCTTCATGGCAGGACACTGAAAGAACAGGTAAAAGAAGCCTTAGATGGCGGTGTGACGTTTTTACAGTTACGCGAAAAACAGATAGATTCTGAGCTTTTTTTACAGGAGGCACAGGAATTAAAAGAGTTATGTAAACAATATCAGGTGCCATTTGTCATAAACGATGATGTAGAACTGGCATTAAAAGTCGATGCAGACGGCGTGCATGTCGGACAGAGCGATATGGAAGCAGGCGATGTCCGGAAAAAACTCGGAAAAGATAAGATTATCGGTGTATCGGCACAGACCGTAGAACAGGCGGTCATGGCAGAAAAGCACGGGGCAGATTATTTAGGAGTCGGGGCAGTTTTTCCGACCAGCTCGAAAGACGATGCACAGGAAGTAGATTATGAAACCTTAAAAGCAATCTGTCAGGCGGTTCAGATACCGGTCATAGCCATAGGAGGGATCAATGCCCAAAATGTAGACAGGCTGAAAGGAAGCGGGATCTGTGGTGTGGCAGTGATCAGTGCGATTTTTGCACAGGAAGATATCAAAGAGGCAGCAAAGGAACTCAAAAATAGAACAAAGGAGGTGACAGGCATATGAAAAAGACAGCATTGACCATAGCCGGAAGCGATTGCAGCGGCGGGGCAGGCGTACAGGCAGACATCAAGACCATGGAAGCCAACGGTGTCTATGCGATGAGTGTCATCAGTGTGCTGACTGCACAGAATACGTTAGGAGTACAAAAACTTTTTCCGGTATCAGCGGAGTGCATCACGGCACAGATCGACAGCGTATTTGCGGATATTTTTCCGGATGCAGTCAAAATAGGGATGCCGGGAACTACAGAGCTGATACAGATCATTGCAGAAAGACTGCGTCATTATCAGGCAAAACACATCGTAGTGGACCCGGTCATGTTATCGAGCAGTGGAAGCACGTTAGTTGATGAAAAAGCGGCAGAGATGATGAAAAAAGAACTGTTTCCATTAGCAGAGGTATTGACTCCGAACATACCGGAGGCAGAAGTGCTGACCGGAAAAAAGATCCAGACGAGAGAAGAAATGGAGCAGGCGGCAGAGCAGTTGAGCCGGGAGTATGGAACCGCTATTGTACTAAAAGGCGGTCATGCCAAAACTGATGCAAACGATCTGCTCTATGAAAATGGGAAAAGCATCTGGATCGAGGGAGAACGGATGGTCAATCCGAATACACATGGAACAGGCTGCACGTTCAGTTCGGCAATTGCCGCAGGATTGGCAGAGGACTGGGACTTAGAGACCAGTGTACGGCGGGCAAAAGCATATATGCAAAGAGCCATCGGTGCGGGACTTGATCTCGGACAGGGCAATGGACCGTTAGAGCATATGGTCTGGTAAGAAATATAGGATCAGGGTGTCAAAAGACGGTTTCAAGTCTTGGGATTGGTAGCTTGCACAAAACCGAGTCTATTTTCTCCCAAAGTCACAAAAGCAGTCCCGGTTTTGCGCAATTTGCCAGCCACTAGAGTGGAAACTGCCTTTTGACACCCTGATCAATAAATATAAGAAACAAAAAAATCTTAAAACAACAGAAAAGAAAGGAAAAACAAAACATGGCAAGAGAATATGCAACACAGATGGAAGCTGCAAGAAAAGGAATTATCACAGAAGAGTTGAAAAGTGTAGCAAAAAAGGAGAGAATGAGTGTAGAAGAGTTACTCCCGCTTGTGGCAGAGGGAAAGGTCGTTATCTGTGCGAACAAAAATCATAAGTGCATTGACCCGCAGGGAGTCGGTTCTATGCTTTCCACAAAGATCAATGTCAACCTTGGAATCTCAAGAGACTGCAAAGATTATGACGTTGAGATGCAGAAGGTCATGGAAGCCGTACATATGGGTGCACATGCAATTATGGATCTTTCTTCACACGGAAATACCATACCGTTTCGCCGCAAGCTGACCGGAGAATGTCCGGCAATGATCGGAACCGTTCCGGTCTATGATTCCGTGATCCACTACCAGAGAGATTTAGATACGCTGACCGCAAAAGATTTTATTGATGTCATCAGACTGCATGCGGAGGATGGCGTAGACTTTGTAACACTGCACTGTGGAATCACCAGAAAGACCATAGACCAGATCAGAAACCATAAGAGAAAAATGAACATTGTTTCCCGCGGAGGTTCTCTTGTATTTGCATGGATGTGTATGACAGGAGAAGAGAATCCGTTTTATGAATACTATGACGAAATTTTAGACATCTGCCGTGAGTACGATGTGACGATTTCCTTAGGAGATGCCTGTCGTCCGGGCTGTCTTGCAGATGCATCTGATGTATGCCAGATTGAAGAACTGGTACGTCTTGGCGAGCTGACAAAACGGGCATGGGAAAAAGATGTACAGGTTATGGTGGAAGGACCGGGACATATGCCGATGGATCAGATCGCAGCAAATATGAAGATCCAGAATACGATCTGTGGTGGTGCGCCATTCTACGTTTTAGGACCTTTAGTAACAGATATCGCACCGGGATATGACCACATTACATCAGCGATCGGAGGAGCCATTGCAGCAGCATCCGGAGCAGCTTTTCTGTGTTATGTAACCCCGGCAGAACACCTTGCACTTCCGAATTTAGAGGACGTAAAACAGGGAATCATCGCATCTAAGATCGCAGCACATGCAGCAGATATCGCAAAAGGTGTGCGTGGAGCCAGAGAGATGGATGACCGCATGGCAGATGCAAGAAGAAAACTGGACTGGGAAGCACAGTGGGAATGTGCCATCGACCCGGAGACAGCAAAACGCATCCGCGAGGAGAGAAAGCCGGAACATGAGGACACCTGTTCCATGTGTGGAAAATTCTGTGCAGTACGCAGCATGAATAAAGCATTAGCAGGTGAACATATTGATATTTTATAAGGAGGCTTTATGAAAAAACAGGGCTATCTGCTACTGGTACTTTTGATGTCTGCTTTTGTATTCTGTTCCTGTGGACAAAAAGACACCAAAGAAGCACAGGATCAAACAGAAGAAACAGCAAAAGATATCAAAGAAGACAGTAAGACGAAAGAAACAAAAGATACAAAAAAAGAAAATAAGACGACCGACGAAGAGAACACAGAGCAGCCGGAACCGACAGGCGGTGTCCCGGAGGCAAGGGATGCAAAGGTCATGGAAGAACCTGCCGAAGAGACTAAGGAAGAATCTGCAGCACAGCCGGAACAGGCAAAGCATTTAGTCGTGATCGATCCGGGACATCAGAGTAAAGGTGACAGTAGCAAAGAGCCGATCGGTCCGGGAGCAAGCGAGATGAAAGCAAAAGTAGCCGGAGGAACTTCCGGTGTCACAAGTGGATTAGCAGAGTATGAACTGACACTTCAGGTATCCTTAAAGTTAAGGACGGAACTGCAAAACCGTGGTTATGAAGTACAGATGACCAGAGAAAGCAATGATGTCAATATTTCTAACTCGGAACGGGCAGCAGTTGCGAACAATGCAAACGCAGAGGCATTTGTCAGGATTCATGCAAACGCTTCTACCGACAGCAGTGTCAGCGGTGCGATGACAATCTGTCAGACCGCATCCAATCCATACAATGCAGCACTTTATGAAAAGAGCAAGGCACTTTCCACAGCCGTATTGGATGGACTGGTAAATGCGACAGGTGCAAGAAAGGAATATGTCTGGGAAACCGATATCATGAGCGGGATCAACTGGGCAAGCGTTCCGGTTACGATCGTAGAGATGGGGTATATGACAAACCCGACCGAGGACAGCAATATGGCATCCGATGCATACCAGAACCAGATCGTAACGGGGATTGCCAATGGGATCGATGCCTATTTTGCAGGACAGTAAGAAAAAATTTTTAATCTTAGACAGGTTGTAAAAAAGAAAACGCCGGGAGATTGCGAACAATTCCAAAGAGTATCAGAATGGTAAGACAGCCAAAAAGCAGGATGTTCTGTACTTTGGAAAAATGCACCTTCCCATAACGGACATAAGAATAAAGGGAATAGGTAAGGATATATAAGAGTGCAGGAGAGAGCAGAAATATCGCCACATTACAGCGGAAAGCGTCCTGTATCTCAAACTGTAGCAGATGAGTCAGGCAGCGGGTCATTCCGCATCCCGGACAATATAATTTTGTAATGGCATGAAAAAAACAGGGAACCGCGAATCCGGTTCCCTGATACCATTTATAATATAAAAATCCAAGACCTGTAAATAACAGGATGTAACAAATGGTTTTTTGAAGTCGTTGTTTCATTATGATAAATCCTATAATGTTTTGTACTCTTCTCCGGCAAACTTGTTTAACTCACTCTGAATTAAAGCATAAGCGATGATACCACCAAAAATGAATAACAGAAGATAAAGGATTCCTCCGTTACCGGCAGGCATACCGCGTTTTTCCTTTGCAATGTCGAGCTTTTCACCGCACTTGTAAGCCCAGTAGAAACCATAGATACCGCAAGTAATAATGGTAAATAATAAAGCCAGTCCTCCGGATGTACCAGCTACGTCAGCAGCAGCATTTGTGTCTTCTGTAATACATACAAACCAGTATAACCCGAAAATACCACAGGTTATGATGGAGAGAATAATGTACAGAACAATGCTTCGTTCTTTAATCATAACAGATCCTCCTATAATTATAAAAATGTAGAATTTTGCCAAATTATGGCTATAACGTCTTTTACGATAGCACAAATAGGGTTTTATGTCAATTTTAACCTATTCAGAAAGCCTGTTTGAAATTCCAATTTGCACGCATAAATTCCCTGATTTCCCACATAATAACCATACACCACAGGATATGGAAAACAGGAGGAATGCAATAGATATGCGAGCAACGGGAATTGTAAGAAGAATTGATGACCTTGGGCGTGTAGTTGTGCCGAAGGAAATAAGAAGAACATTGAGAATCCGTGAAGGAGATCCTTTAGAGATATTTACCGACCGCGAGGGAGAGATCATTTTAAAAAAATATTCACCGATCGGAGAACTGGGACAGTTTGCCGGAGAGTATGCAGAGTCACTTTCACAGGCAACCGGACATCTGGTGTGCATTACAGACAGGGATCATGTGATCGCGGCAAGTGGTCAGGGAAAGCGGGAATTTGAAAATAAGCCGATCAGCAAACAGTTAGAAATGATGATCGAGGACAGAAAAAATGTTGTGGCATCCAAAGGAGAAAAAGAGTTTGTAAAAATTACATTAGATGATAATGGTGATTATGCAGAGCAGAGCATTGGAACAATTATCAGCGAAGGCGATGCAATTGGCTCTGTGGTCTTGTATAATCGGGATGAAAAGTGTAAAATGGGAGAAACAGAAAGCAAACTGGTTTCCGTCGCAGCAGGTTTTTTGGGAAGACAGATGGAACAGTAGAATAGATACAGGATACCGGTATCAGGTATCACAGGGAACGAAAGAGTTAAGGCTGGCAGTGCAGGACAGGCGAGTGTAGCAGCACTCGCCCTTTCAAGTTAAAAAGGCAGGTAATTATGAAATTTATACATATCGCAGATGTACATCTGGGTGTGGTACCCGACGCGGGAAAATCATGGAGTGAAAAAAGAGCGGCAGATATCTGGACGACGTTTACCGAGGTATTTGCGGTTGCAAAAAAGATCAAGGTCGATATGGTGCTGATCGCAGGAGATCTGTTCCACAGACAACCGCTGATCCGGGAACTTCGGGAGATCAATTACATTTTTGAACAGGTTCCGGAAATACAGGTAGTGATCGTGGCGGGAAATCATGATTTTTTGTCGGTTGCGTCAAATTACAGGACATTTTCCTTTGCAAAAAATGTAGTGTTTTTAAAAAAGAACGAGATAGAAAGTGTCTATTTCCCGGAGCTGAATACGGAAGTATATGGAATGAGTTACTGGCACAGGGAAGAGACGTCAGATGTCTATGACCATATAACGCCAAAGCGTCAGGATGCCATCAACATCCTGTTAGCACATGGCGGAGATGCAAAGCATATACCGTTTTCTCCGGCAAAGATCATAGAGAACGGATTTGACTATATTGCGGCAGGACATATCCACAAAGGCGGAGTATTAGAGGGCATGTCGGTCAATCCGGTACCGTTGGATTCTAACAGAAAGATCACAACGATGCAGGCGGTCATGGCAGGGGCGTTAGAGCCGATCGACAGTAATGATACCGGAGAACACGGCTTCTGGGTAGGAGAGATCACCAAGGCTTTTGGACAGGTACAGTTCTGCCCGCTGCGAAAATGCCAGTATGTACATGAGACGATACAGCTTTCCTCACAGATGACCAACATGGCAGTGCAGACGATTGTGAAAAATCTTCTTGCGAACCGGAAACCGTATGAATTGTATAAGATTTTTCTGACGGGGACATTGAATGCAGATACTGAGCTGGATTTAGACTGGATCAGGAATCAGGAGGCAGTGGTCGATGTGATCTGTTCACTGCGGCAGGACTATGATTATGACAGGCTGCGGGAAGAAAACGAGCAGCAGTTGTTAGGACGGTTTATAGCGGCAATGCAGAGTCAGGGAGAATCAGAGGTTTATAAAAAAGCACTTGAGATTGGCGTGGAAGCCCTTTTGTCAGCAAAACTTGACAGATAGCAGATAAGAGAGAATGATATGCAGATAAAAAAGATCAGAATCAGAAATTTTGGACAATTTCATAATCGGGAGTTTACATTCGCACCGGGTTTAAATGTGATATATGGCGAGAATGAATCAGGAAAGACAACGCTGCATACTTTTTTAGTGTCCATGTTATTTGGATTGGAAAAGTCCCGAGGCAGAGGAGCGAAGCAGGATGTGTATACGAAATACGAACCGTGGAACAGTGCGAGCTTTTACAGCGGAGAGATGGAGTTTGAAGTAGGCGGTAAGGACTTTGGGTTAGAGAGAAATTTTTACCACAGGGAAAAGCAGACCACACTGATCAGCCGTCAGGATGGAGAACTCTTGTCGGAAGAATATGGCGACCTGCAGATGCTCTTAGGTGGACTGAATAAAGAAATGTACGAGAATACATACTGTATTCCGCAGGCAGGAGCGGCTCCGGGAAAAGAACTTGCAGAGTTCGTGCAGAACTGCATGGCAAATGCGGCAGGGACAGGCGATGGAACACTTCAACTCAATCTGGCATTGGCCCAGATCCATAAAAAACGGAAACAGGCGGCGGCTCAGGTGAAACAGGAGACGGAACTGCGGCAGCACCGGATGGAAAAATTACAGATCGAGCGTGAAATTTTAGAAGAGGATATTGCACAGCTTCAGGGCAAAGATATCAAAGAAGCAGAGACAGCGGGAGATGGAAGCGAAAAACATCAAAAACGCAATGGGATGCCGGCACATCTGTTAGTGCTGATCTTAGGATGCTTCTTTATGGCGGCATGTTTTTTAGGAGCAGCAGTTTTCCATATTCCATGGAACAGCATTTTGATGGAAAGCATCGTGATCGGCGGTGTGACACTGGTATTGTCTCTGGTTTTATATGGAATGGAAAAAAGACACATTCCGGAGCAGACCGCAGAAAAACCAAAGAAGGGCAGATTGTCGGAAGAGCGGAGAGAAAAACAGACCAGGCTTTTTAATATTTTAGAGAGCCAGACGGAATTAGAGATGCCGACAGAGCGTGAAAATGAAAGAAAGCAGTATCTGAATGCATGCGATATTGCAGAAAAGACGATCCGGGCATTGACCGGAGAGATATATGAGGATTTTGGAGACAGGATCAACAGCAGGACTTCTGAAATCCTTTCCCATATCACGCAGGGAAAATACGACAGAGTCGGCATCAACGAAAAGATGGAGGTATCTGTCTATGCAGGCACTCATGTATGCAGTCCGAAGCAGCTCAGCACAGGAACTTTAGAGCAGATTTATTTTGCACTGCGGATCAGTTTAGGAGAGATCCTTACCGATGAAGAACCGATGCCGTTTTTGTTAGACGAGACATTTGCACGTTATGATGAAACACGCATCCGCAATACACTGCAATGGATCGGAACGCAGGGCAGGCAGATGATCCTGTTTACCTGTCATAAGCGTGAAATGGAATATTTAGACGAGATGGGAATTGCATATCATAAGATTGAATTGGAAGGACAGTAACATGGCAAAGCAGAAAAAAAAGAAAAAACGCCGGGGTTTCCGGCTATTTGTGAAAATTCAACTGGTGCTGATCGTACTGGTGTTAGCAGGACTGGCATTTTATTTTTTTGGCGGCTATGCAAAAAAAATCAGTGATTTAAAATCAGATGCTTATGATAAGGTACATTCTGCTACGGATGAGACATTCCGTTCTTCGCAGACGAGCCTGGTCTATGATACCAATGGAACTCTGATCTCCGTGCTCAAAGGTGAGAAGGATATGTATTACCTCGAATATGAGGAGATACCGTCGGATGTCTGCTCGGCAATTATCAGTATCGAGGATAAGAAATTTTATCAGCATCATGGAGTGGACTTTAAAGGAATCCTTCGTGCCGTCAAAGCAATGATCGAAAACGGCAGGGTGACGCAGGGAGCCTCCACGATCACACAGCAGCTTGCAAGAAATATTTTTTTAACACAGGAAAAGACCTGGGAACGAAAAATTGAAGAGATCTTTATTGCGACAGAGATGGAGCGGCTGTATACCAAAAATCAGATATTGGAATATTATCTGAACAATATTTATTTTGGCAATGGCTACTATGGGATTCAGGCGGCAAGTAAGGGATATTTTAACACGGAGGTCAAAAATCTGGATCTGTCACAGATAGCATTTCTCTGTGCCATTCCGAACCGCCCGACACTTTATGATCCGGTGACGCATATAGATAATACGATCAAGCGTAGAAACCGGATCTTAAACCAGATGAAGGAAGATGGAAAGATCTCGGCAGAGGTCTGCAAACAGGCAAAAGAAGAAACCATTACCTTGAATCGTCCGACCAGTGTGAAAAATAACTATGTGGAGACCTATACCTATTATTGTGCAACCCGTGCGCTTATGGCACAGGAGGGGTTTGAATTTAAGAATACATTTCAGAGTGCTACAGAAAAGGAACGATATGAGGAAGAGTACGATGATATGTATGAAACCTGTAACAAAAAATTATATACGGCAGGTTACCGCATTTATACATCGATTGACCTGAATATGCAGCAGGAGCTTCAAAGCAGTATTGATACGGCATTAGAAAAGTATACAGAGGTCAACGATGAAGGAATCTATACATTACAGAGTGCAGGCGTTTGCATGGATAACCAGACCGGATATGTGAAGGCAATTGTCGGAGGACGCAGCCAGGAATACAATGGATATACGATCAACCGTGCTTATAAGAGTTTTCGCCAGCCGGGCAGTGCGATCAAACCGCTTCTTGTATACACGCCGGTGTTAGAAAGAAGTTATACACCGGATTCCATCGTGGTGGATGAACCGATTGAAGATGGACCTTCTAATTCGGATGGAAGTTTTTCCGGTTCCATGACTTTGCGGAGTGCCGTGGAGCGCTCTAAGAATACGATTGCATGGAAACTGTTAGAAGAGCTGACTCCGGAAACAGGTTTAGAGTACTTAGAAAAAATGAATTTTTCTAAATTAGATGAGAATGATAAGCGTCCGGCATCAGCACTTGGCGGATTTACCAACGGTGTCTCTCCATTAGAAATGGCAGCGGGATACGCAACGATTGAAAATGACGGATATTACAGAGAACCGACCTGCATCCTGAAGATCACCGATTCCTCAGGAGAAAAAATACTGAGTACGAAGCAGGAGGAAACGGCTGTTTATAAGGAAAATGCGTCCCGCATGATGACGGATATTTTAAAGGGAGTTCTGACCAATGGTACCGGAAGGGGACTTGCTTTAGACGGAATGCCATGTGCAGGAAAGACCGGAACCACGAATGAAAATAAAGACGGCTGGTTTGTCGGTTACACCCGCTATTATACGACCAGTGTCTGGGTTGGCTATGATATGCCAAAGAAACTCAGTGGGTTGTCGGGTGCATCCTATCCGGGACGTATCTGGAAAACATTTATGCAAAAGATCCATGAGGGCTTAGAGCCGCAGGAATTTTTGTCCTATGAACCGGAGCAGTCTAAGACAGAAGAAGCTGTACCACAGGAAAATCCAGGTGCAGAGACCACGGAAAACACAACCGATCAGGACCAGGAGACAAAACCGATCGATATTCAGGGAAATGTGACCGAAAAACCGGAGAATAAGAAGGATAACAAGTCCTCAGAAGACCAGGAAAATCCTTCGGATTCTGATAACAACCAGACCGATCAGAACCCGACGACAAACCCGGACGACAATCAGCAGCCGGAAAACCCGACAGAGAATCCAAGTGATAACACGAACCAGAATCCAGCGGAGAATCCGGGTGATAATACAAACCAGACACCAACAGAAAATCCTGATGAGGATACAAATCAGAATCGGACAGAAGCGGATACACAGGGAAATCCGGCAGATACAACCGGGAATCCTACGGAGGGTGTGCAGTAAAACGTTGGCCATGATGTCAGAAAAAATGAAGATATAATGCTTCTGGATAGTGCATGAGAAGACAATATTTTGGGAGATACAAAAAAGGAGACAGGATGAAACGATATGGATTTGGGATCGACGTAGGCGGAACAGCCATTAAAATGGGGCTGTTTACCACAGACGGAGAACTGATAGAAAAATGGGAGATCAAGACTAACAAGGAAGATCAGGGAAGCAGAATATTTGATGACATTGCAAAGCAGATAGACGAGAAGCTTTCGGAGCGAAATATTTCTAAATCAGAAGTCGCAGGGATCGGAATTGGTGTGCCGGGGCCGGTTAAGGCAGACGGAACGGTTGTCAAATGCGTAAATGTCGGCTGGGGGATCCTGAATGTGGAACAGGAATTAGCGACGCGTACCGGACTGACCGTAAAGGCAGGAAATGATGCGAACATTGCCGCCTTAGGTGAAATGTGGAAAGGCGGTGGAAGAGGCTGTCAGAATCTGCTTTTGGTCACACTGGGAACCGGAGTCGGTGGCGGAATTATCATCGAAGGAAATATGCTTTATGGCTCGAATGGTGCAGGCGGTGAAATCGGCCATGTTGTAGTGGATAAACATGAGACAGAAGTCTGCGGTTGTGGAAAAAAAGGCTGCTTAGAACAGTATGCTTCCGCCAACGGAATTGTGCGCATGACAAAGAAAGCGTTAGCAACGGAAACAAGGGATACTGTCCTAAATACGATAGAAAATCTTACGGCAAAAGATATTTTTGATGCCGCAAAGTCGAACGATACCGTTGCAGCCGAGCAGGTTGAAAAGATGGGAAATATCCTTGGGACGGCGTTAGCAAGCATTGCCTGTGTGATCAATCCGGAGCGTATCGTCATCGGTGGTGGTGTGTCAAAGGCAGGAAAAATATTGATCGATGTCATTGAAAAACATTTTATGGAGCAGACGTTCCACGCCTGCAGAAATGCAGAGTTTGCCCTTGCGGAGCTTGGAAATGATGCCGGTATTTACGGAGGAGCCTGCCTGATCTTGCAAAATGCTTAAACAGGAACTGATCTGGTGCTTGTGGAATACCGAAAGATATTATATAATACTACTAGGAATATAGTAGAATGATTGGAGGAAGTCCATATGATGGTATCGACAAAGGGAAGATACGCGCTGAGACTGATGGTGGATCTTGCCCTGCACGATAATGGAAAATTTATAGCACTAAAGGATGTATCTGCACGCCAGAAGATATCCATAAAATATTTAGAGCAGATCGTGACACCGCTGAACCGTGCCGGTTTATTAAAGAGTGGCAGGGGCGCACAGGGAGGCTACCGCCTTGCAAAAAACACAACGGATTACACCGTTGGAGAAATCCTTCGGGCGATCGAGGGCAGCTTTGCACCGATTTCCTGTTTGGAGGATGAGGAGAACCAGTGTGAAAATTATGACACCTGTGCCACGATTGAATTTTGGGAGGGATTGTACAAAGTGGTCAATGAATATTTAGATGGAACCACATTATATGATCTGGTTGAGATTCAAAAAGAAAAAATGGGTGGAAATTATTATATTTAAGACTGGACAAATCAAAAAAAGTATGCTAATATAATTAGGCACGATTTTTGTCGTGTCGATTACGATGCGTGGCTCAGTTTGGTAGAGCGCTGCGTTCGGGACGCAGAGGTCGCAGGTTCAAATCCTGTCGCATCGATTAAAGGAATAATGGTATGAAAAAGCACTTCGAGAGAAGTGCTTTTTTCTCTATAAGAAAAATAGAATAATTACTGTAATAGATTACAGTTTTAGTCAGGGACAAACATTGTGCATTACCTTAGGCGGGAAGAAGTTCCCGCCATTTCTAATATATAAGGGGGAGAGGATTTTGAATCTACAGGAAACACTAAAACACTATTTTGGATATGACAGCCTGCGTCCGGGACAGCAGGAATTGATCGATGAAATTTTAAAAGGAAAAGATGTGCTCGGGATCATGCCGACCGGAGCGGGAAAATCACTCTGCTATCAGCTTCCGGCATTGATGATGGGAGAAAAGCATTCGCGGGAGAAAACATTGCAGCTACAAGAAGATGAGGTCAATGTGCCCTGCGTACCTCCGCCTGGAATCACAATTGTAATTTCTCCATTGATTTCCCTGATGTCGGATCAGGTCAAGGCACTTAATCAGGCAGGCGTACATGCGGCATATATTAACAGCACATTGACGGAAAATCAGATCCGAATGGCTTTGGCATATGCTGCACAGGGGAAGTATACATTGATCTATGTGGCACCGGAGCGGCTGAATACGATGCAGTTTTTAGATTTTGCATGTCATGCAGAGATTGCCATGGTAACAGTGGATGAGGCACATTGTATATCGCAATGGGGACAGGACTTCCGTCCAAGTTATTTAGAAATAGCAAAGTTCCTTGAAAAACTGCCACAGCGTCCGATAGTTAGTGCATTTACTGCCACGGCGACAGAACGCGTGAAACAGGATATTATAGAAAGCCTGCATTTGCAGAAACCAATGACGATCGTAACCGGGTTTGACCGTCCAAACCTGTTGTTTCGGGTAATAAAAAGAAAAGGTGGAAAAGAAACAGACAACAGCATTTTGAATTATGTCAAAAGGCATGAGGAGGAAAGTGGAATTATCTATTGTGCGACGAAGAAAAATGTGGACAAAGTCTGTGAAATCCTATTAGAGCATGGGATAGAGGCAGGACGATATCATGCAGGTTTGTCATTAGAAGAACGAAAAAAGAATCAGGATGATTTTACATATGACAGGATCCGGGTGATGGTTGCAACGAATGCGTTTGGCATGGGGATAGACAAATCCAATGTACGCTATGTCCTTCATTATAATATGCCGCAGAGTATTGAATACTATTATCAGGAGGCGGGAAGAGCCGGGCGTGATGGAGAAGAAGCGGAATGTGTGCTGTTTTTTTCTAAGCAGGACATCATGATCAATAAGCAGCTTTTGAATCATAAAGCATATGGAGCCACAGAGAGTTCCGAACTTCGAAGGAGAGAAAACCAAAAACTGAACCAAATGATCCATTACTGTGAGACGGATCAATGCCTTCGACAGTTTATCCTGAACTACTTTGGGGAAGATGCCCCGTGTACCTGTGAAAAATGCAGTAATTGCGTAGTGATCGAGGAAGAAACCGAGCAAAATTATATCAAGACGGGATCGGCAAAGAAAAGGTTAGAATTGGCAGATTTGACACCGGAAGGACAGGAGTTGTTTGAGCAGCTCAGGGGATGTCGGTCAGAGCTTGCAGCAAGCCAAAATGTACCACCATTTATCATCTGTTCGGATAAAACTTTAAAAGATATGTGTGCGAAATGTCCGCAAAGCCGTACGGAGATGAAAGCAGTGTACGGCATGGGAGTACAGAAAGTCGAAAGCTATGGAGAAAATTTTATAAAAATCATTGCAGCATTTTTGAAAGAATATGGAAATATGCGAACGACTGAAGAGACAGTAGCAGAACCTCTAAGAAAAAAGAAACAGCCATTTTACATTGCACCGGAAAAACTGGATGAAGTAGAGCTGACGGACAGGTGTACGGTTTCGGAATTTACGAAGCAGATCAATGAACTCTGCGAAGAGACAAACCGAAAGAAATTAACAGCAAAATTTGTCAATGAATTACTGTTAGATAAAGGTTATCTCGAGGAAACGGCGGAGCAGGGAGAAGAGAAACATAAGAGGGTAACAGAAAAAGGACGCCTTGCCGGTATCTTAGAAGAGGAGCGGCATGCGAAATATGGAAAGAGTTACTATGCATTGATCCATACAAGGGAGAGCCAGTCAATGATCCTAACAGAATTAAAAGAATATTTTGCATCACAGGGAGAACTTGCGGATTGAGCGTAAACCGATTATGATAGGATAGTATATACAAAAAAATAAAAACCCAGAGGATTAGAAAAATGACACAACAAACACAACAACATAACACAACGAAAAACATCACAATAACAGACAGATTTGAATTCCGGGATATCCATGCAGAGGAGGCAGATCGGGCGGTTGCGATTGAGCAGATCTGTTTTCCACCGCACGAAGCATGTTCAGAAAAGAGCATGAAGACAAGGATTGCAAATGCACCGGAGTTGTTTTTGGTAGCAATTGATAAAGATACCGGAGAAATCGCCGGATTTTTAAATGGAGTAGCGACAGATGAAGAAATATTCAGAGATGAATTTTTTACGGATATCAGTCAGCACAAACCGAATGGAAAAAATGTAATGCTCTTAGGATTAGATGTACTGCCGCAGTATCGTGGACAGGGCTTAGCACGAGAAATTGTATCGCAGTACAGTAAGCGTGAAAAAGCCAATCAGCGGAAAATGCTGATTCTGACCTGTCTGCCGGAAAAAGTGGCAATGTATGAAAAAATGGGACTGAAAGACAAAGGCATTTCAGGTTCTTCCTGGGGCGGCGAAGAATGGCATGAAATGACATTAACCCTGTAGAAATAAAAAATTTCAGAGATTATTCATAGACTCAATATTTTGATAGTGTGCTATAGGAAGAAGAGGCATGCCGGAGATGTTATTTTTAGCATTCTGCGTATGTCTTTTTTGCGCTATAGGAAATATCGTCTTTCCCATAGAACAAAAGCCCTTCGGGCAAAGATGCACAGCTCGCGGAGAGGCACACTTTTGTTTGTTACAGATATTATGAATATTGCATTTATAGTTGTATGATGTTGTTACAGAAAAAACATGACAAAATCGAATTGACGAATACAAGAATACTGTTTATAATAAAGACAAAATGAGAATGTCATATTCGGAGGGATTTTAGATATGGAGAAGATTGTAACACTGGAAGAGGCATTAAAAAGAATTGCAGAACTGGAAAAAGAGAATGCCACACTTCGGGAAGAATTGGAATATTATAAAAATCGAAAGCTGAGCGGAAGGCAGAAACATAATGAAAAGTGGATGGCAATCTATCATGATTTTGTTGCCGGTTATGAGAGCGGTATGACAATGGTGGAGATTGCAAAGCGGAATAATGTCAGTGAGCGGACGATTTACAGGTATAAGGCGTATTATGAGAAAATGAAGAAAGCAGAGGAATAGACCATTTTACTGACGCCAGTAAAATGGTTACATTGGGAAGTGGTGCTAATCGTGAAGTAGACGATTACATACTTACCCGTTATGCCTGTTATCTTATCGCTGAAAATGGAGATCCCCGTAAAGGACAGATTGCTTTTGCGCAAAGTTACTTTGCGGTTCAAACCAGAAAACAGGAATTAATTGAAGAAAAAGACTTGCAAGGTGAGGCGGATATTTTTGTGTCTATGGAAAATCGTATATCGGATTTTTGCACAACATTTTGGCAAGTATCTGTGTGCGTATACCGGGCTCTTATCTGGCATCGAAATATTTTCCGGATACCCTGTTTCTGATAAATGAAAAAAATATGCAATATACTGCCAAAACTACAGCCCGGAAACATTTACAGACTGTACAAAAATGTGGTATTGTTAGTATGTTGCATTTTTATACAAATATATTAGACAAGGGCACGGATAGAGGAGTATCGGTGCAAATAGAAGTAATGAGGAGTGGGAAAGAAAATGTTAGAGACAATTAATGAAGTGCTGTCAAAAATTGATGGCATTGTGTGGGGCGTACCGTTGATGGTACTCATCCTTTCCGGTGGTCTTTATCTGACCATACGAATGGGATTCCTTCAGACAAGAAAACTGCCACTGGCATTAAAGTGGATGGTAAAAAATGAGGAAGACGGTCACGGAGAGGTGACATCTTTCGGAGCGTTGTGTACTGCATTGTCGGCAACGATCGGAACCGGAAACATTGTAGGAGTCGCAACGGCGATTTGTGCAGGAGGACCGGGAGCATTATTCTGGATGGAGATTGCAGCATTCTTTGGAATGGCGACTAAATATGCAGAGGGTCTTTTGGCAGTGAAATATCGTGTGGTAGACGAAGAGGGACACGCTTTAGGTGGACCTTTCTATTACATAGAGCGTGGAATGGGTTCAAAATGGAAGTGGCTTGCTATGATCTTTGCCTTTTTTGGAATTTGTGTAGGACTCTTTGGAATCGGAACATTTTCACAGGTAAACGGTATTGCATCCGCAGTCAATAATTTCTTTGACCCGAACCAGCAGCACACCGTTGCAATCCCGGGAATCGGAACTTATTCCTGGACAGTTGTCATTGCATCATTAGTACTCAGTATCTGTGTGGCACTGGTTTTGATCGGCGGGATCAAACGTATTGCAAATGTGTCACAGATTGTTGTACCGTTTATGGCGATCATTTATGTAGTGATCAGTCTGACACTGATCATCTGCAATATTACAGAGATCCCGGCAGCAATCGTAACAGTAGTAAAAGGAGCATTCAATCCGTCAGCAGTTACGGGTGGCGCAGTGGGAACACTGTTTATCGCAATGCAGAGCGGTGTGGCAAGAGGAATTTTCTCTAATGAATCAGGACTTGGTTCTGCTCCGATCGCGGCAGCAGCAGCAAAGACTAAAGAACCGGTAAGACAGGGACTTGTTTCCATGACAGGAACCTTTATTGATACAATCATCATCTGTACGATGACAGGATTGTCCATCGTATTAACCGGAGCATGGCAGGTAGAAGGATTAGAAGGTGTTCGGGTTACAACTTACGCATTCAACCAGGGACTTCCGATACCGGCAAGTGTATCTTCCTTCTTATTAATGCTGTGTCTGGTATTCTTTGCATTTACCACGATACTGGGATGGGATTACTATTCTGAGAGATGTTTAGAGTATTTAACAGGCGGTAACATGAAAGCAGTAAAAGTATACCGTTGGTTATACATTTTAGCAGTATTCATCGGACCATACATGACAGTAGAGGCAGTATGGACGATCGCAGATATTTTCAACGGTCTGATGGCGATACCGAATATGATAGCAATCTTCGCATTAAGTGGAGTAGTGATCAAGGAGACAAAGGATTTCTTTGAAAAAAAGAAACATTTATCTTAAATAGCTAAAAATAAAAGTCAAACAAACAGCAGGAGGACAGCATGTTAGCAACAGGAATTCAAGGTGAAAAGAAAGAACAGGTAACACAGGAAAACACAGCTCTTACGATGAAAAGCGGTGCATTAAAAGTATATGCGACACCGGCAATGATCGCATTGATGGAGCAGGCAGCTTATACAAGTGTTGCAGGAGAGTTAGAGGAAGGACAGGGAACTGTCGGAACACTGATGAATGTCAGCCATATTTCTGCGACTCCGGTAGGCATGGAAGTAACAGCAAAGAGCGAGTTAGTAAAAGTCGATGGAAGAAAACTGGTTTTCCATGTGGAAGCGTATGATGAACGTGGAAAAATCGGCGAAGGCGAGCATGAGCGTTTTATCATCGACAATGAAAAATTCCAGAACAAGGCAGATAACAAATAAAGAGAGTAAGTGAAAAGCATACAAAGGAGTGTTTGCAATGGCTGATGAAAAAAACTGGATCAGGGAAGCAATGTTTTATCATATCTATCCGCTCGGATTTACCGGAGCACCTCTTCGTAACGAAGGGGAAGCAACGGCAGGCGGACGGATTTTAGAGGTGTTAGATTGGATAGAGCATTTCAAAGAGCTTGGGATCAATGCGATCTATTTTGGACCGATCTTTGAATCTGTTTCCCATGGTTATGATACGACAGATTATTATCAGACAGACAGCAGACTGGGAAGTAAAGAGGATTTTAAGAAAGTCTTTACGGCACTACATGAAAACGGCATCCGTGTTATCGTGGATGGAGTCTTTAATCATGTAGGCAGAAAATTCTTTGCTTTTTTGGATGTGCAGAAGAATCTGGAACAGTCAGACTATAAAGACTGGTTCTGTAATTTGAATTTTTCCTGGCAGAGTCCGTTAGGAGATTCATTTTCCTATGAGAACTGGCATGGGGCAGCGGAACTTGTTAAATTGAACCTGAGAAATCCGGCAGTTTGTGAACATCTGCTTGGAGCAGTCGGTATGTGGATGGACGAGCTGGGCATTGACGGCCTGCGTCTGGATGCAGCCGATTGCGTAGACCGGGAATTTTTTAAACGACTCCATAGCTTTACAAAAGGAAAGAGAGAAGATTTCTGGCTGATGGGCGAGATCATTCATGGCGATTACCGTGTCTGGGCAAACGATGAGATGTTAGATTCGGTTACGAATTATGAGTGCTGGAAGGGCATTTATTCAAGCCACAATGACAAGAATTATTTTGAGATTGCCTATTCGTTGAAGCGTCAGTTTGGGCAGGGAGGTCTTTATGAAAATCTCTGCCTGTACAACTTCTTGGATAACCATGATGTCAACCGGATCGGAAGTCTGCTCAAACAGCGTGAGAACTTAAAGAATGCCTATACGCTGCTTTACATGATGCCGGGAATCCCGTCCATTTATTACGGAAGTGAGTGGGGGATTGAAGGAGTGAAAGGTCAGGGAATGGATGCTGACCTGCCGCTTCGACCAAAGCTGGACTTAGAGGAAATGTGCGCCCAAGAAACGGATCTGCCGGCGCATATCCGGGAACTGGCAAAGATCCGCAAAGAGTCCGATGCGGTAAAATATGGGGCATATGATGAGGTATTAGTCCGCAATAAACAGTTCGTTTTTGCAAGACGAAGTGGTGAGCAGTACAAAGTTATCGCACTTAACCTGACAGATCATGCAGAGACATTACATTTTTCTTATCAGGGCAAAGAGTATGAGGTCTTATTAGAAGCATATACCTCTAAGATTATGGAGTAGACAGAAAGATAACAGAAGGTAAAGGGGACAGCAGATGAAAATAGAGAGATTGATAGAACAGGCAAGAGAAGAACTGATCACGGATATCGTGCTATCGGATGAATTTATGAACCGGATGCAGGAGAATTTTCTGCCGATTGAGCGGCTGATGTCATACTATCGCTGTGCGATCATGGAGGTGGAGACCAAGTTTCGGGTATTAAATGAACAGTTTTCACTGCAATATGACAGAAATCCGATCGAGACGATCAAGACGAGAGTCAAATCTTTTGATGGAATCCTGAAAAAAGTCAAGAGAAAACAGATTCCGTTTTCCTTAGAATCCATTGAAGAAAATATTAACGACATTGCAGGAGTCCGTGTGGTATGCTCGTTTCCGGAGGACATTTATCTGTTAGCGGAATGTCTGTTACAGCAGGATGACATCCGGCTCATCGAGAAAAAAGATTACATCAAGAATCCAAAACCAAGCGGCTACCGGAGTCTGCACCTGATCGTGGAAGTACCGATCTTTTTAGAAAACGAGAAGAGACCGATGAAGGTGGAAGTACAGCTTCGCACTATTGCAATGGACTTCTGGGCAAGTTTGGAGCATAAGCTGCGTTACAAAAAAGAGATCCCGGAAGCAGAGGCAGTACAGATGGCAGAAGAACTGACCGAGTGTGCAAATGTCATTGCCGATTGGGACAAGAAGATGGGAGAGATCCGTAACCGGATCGAGCGTTACAGCGAAGAAAAAGACGAGAGCCTGCCGGCAATCGGACTGGCACGGATCATCAATCGTGACTAAAAAAGAGCCTGTTGATAAAATTTTTCAATAAGATAAAAAACGTGGAAAATGCCGATGGGAGGTACTATGATAGAGTAAAATAAAAATAGCATATGCGTAAGGAGGAAACAACGATGAGTATTAATTGGAAAAAAATCGGACTTTTTGCAGGAGGAACGCTGTTTGGAACAGCCGGAGTCAAAATCCTGTCCAGTAAAGACGCAAAGAAAGTATACACAGGCTGTACGGCAGCGGTGCTTCGGGCAAAAGACTGCGTGATGAAGACTGCAACAACCATTCAGGAGAATGCAGGCGACATTTATGCAGAAGCTAAGGATATCAACGAGGCAAGAGCTGCAAAAGAAGAAGAATTTGAAGATACAGCAGGTGAGGAATAAGTGAAATTTTCAATTAAGCATGAAATGACGGGAAGGATGAGAGTTCATCTTTCGCAGAACAGAATGACTTATGCACAGGCAGATATTTTACTCTATTTTTTACAAAACGATAAGTACGTTACATGTGCAAAAGTATATGAGCGGACTGGAGATGCGGTGATTTCGTATACCGGAGAGAGAAGTTATATCATTCAGTTATTGCAGGGCTTCTGCTATGAAAAAGCAGAAGTTCCGACAGGTTTATTAGAGCATTCTGGCAGAGAACTCAATGCCGTTTATCAGGAAAAACTGATAGGAAAAGTTCTGATGCGGTATGTCAAAAAGATCGTACTTCCATATCCGGTCTACACAGCCTACATTACACTGAGTTCCTTAAAGTATATTGCAAAAGGAATCCAGTCACTCTGGCATCGTAAGATAGAAGTGGCGGTGTTAGATGCAACGGCAATTGGAGTATCTGTTCTTCGTAAAGATTTCGGCACGGCAGGCTCAGTCATGTTCCTGTTGGGAATCGGAGAACTTTTAGAGGAGTGGACACATAAGAAATCCGTGGATGACCTTGCAAGAACCATGGCTTTAAATGTAGGAAAAGTATGGTTGAAGTCAGACGGTCAGGAAGTCTTAGTATCGGTAAATGATATTTCCGCAGGAGATGAAGTTGTTGTACATATGGGTAATGTGATCCCATTTGACGGCGAGGTTTCCGAAGGAGAAGCAATGGTCAATCAGGCATCCTTAACCGGAGAGTCCCTGCCGATCAGAAAGGCAGAAGGCAACTATGTCTATGCCGGTACCGTTTTAGAGGAAGGCGAGCTTACCATTCTGGTAAAAGAAGTAGGTGGTTCAAGCCGCTTTGAGAAGATTGTGACCATGATCGAGGAATCAGAAAAACTGAAATCCTCATTAGAAGGAAAAGCAGAGCATTTAGCAGACAGATTAGTACCATATACACTTGGTGGAACCGCGTTGACCTATCTGTTGACCCGCAACACCACAAAGGCACTTTCTGTTTTAATGGTAGATTTTTCCTGTGCCTTAAAGTTAGCAATGCCGATCTCTGTTCTTTCTGCGATCCGTGAAGCAAGCCTCTACCATATGACGGTAAAAGGCGGCAAATATTTAGAAGCCGTAGCAGAGGCAGATACGATCGTATTTGATAAGACAGGAACCTTGACAAAGGCAAAACCATCGGTCGTTGAAGTTGTATCTTTTGACGGAAGAGAACCGGACGAGCTTTTAAGGATTGCAGCTTGCATGGAAGAGCATTTCCCACATTCGATGGCAAAAGCAGTCGTTCAGGCGGCAGAAGAAAAAGGCCTTGCCCATGAAGAGATGCATTCTAAGGTGGAGTACATTGTAGCACATGGAATTTCCACGACTATCAACGGAAAACGGGCGGTCATCGGAAGCAGCCATTTTGTCTTTGAAGATGAAAAATGTACGATTCCGGAGGGAAAAGAGGAATTATTTGAAAATCTTCCGGTAGAGTATACACATCTCTATTTAGCCATTGAGAATCAATTAGCAGCCGTCATCTGCATTGAAGATCCGTTACGCGAAGAAGCGGAAGCAGTCATCACCTCGCTTAGAAAAGCGGGACTGTCAAAAATCGTCATGATGACAGGTGACAGTGAACGTACTGCACATGCGATCGCAGAGCGCGTCGGTGTGGATGAATATTATTCGGAAGTGCTGCCGGAAGATAAAGCAGCATTTGTGGAAAAAGAAAAGGCTGCCGGAAGAAAAGTCATCATGATCGGTGACGGAATCAACGATTCTCCGGCGCTGTCAGCGGCAGACGTTGGAATTGCCATCAGTGATGGTGCAGAGATAGCAAGAGAGATCGCAGACATTACCATCAGTGCAGATGACTTGTACCAGATAGTAACTCTGAAACTCATCAGCGATGCTCTGATGAAAAAAATCAGTAAAAACTACAAACAGATCGTAGGATTCAACACAGGCTTAATCGCACTCGGTGTTGCAGGAGTGATCCAGCCGGCAACTTCGGCACTGCTTCACAATACCTCTACACTGGTGATCAGCTTGAAAAGTATGCAGAATTTACTGACATAAGGATATCTGATGTTTTTAAAAAAGGCAGCCGTAGGCTGTCTTTTTTTGTAAAGTGTATTTCATTTTTAAAAATTTATGCTAATATCATAGTATGAAAAAATATTTATCCATACTACTCATCTTATGCATGTGCCTGACCGCATGCGCAACTATACAACCGGACACATCCACTTCGGGAAAAGACCGGTTGGACACCACATCCGAAAAGACATTACAATCCGGGCAGGAGGAAAAAGCAGCAAAAGCACCGGATACGTCAAAACCGGAAGGGATGCTGGAAGTCCACTACATAGATGTTGGACAGGGAGATGCAACCTTGATAAAATGTGGCTCCCATGCCATGCTGATCGATGGCGGTAACAACAATAAAGGAACCACCGTACAATTATATTTGAAAAAACAGGGCGTGGAATCCTTAGATTATGTCATAGGCACACACCCGGATGCAGATCATATCGGTGGTCTGGATGTGATCGTATACAAGTACAACTGTGACACGGTCATTATGCCCGACTATGAAAAAGACACCAAAACCTATCAGGAGTTAGTCGATGTTATTCACGATAAAAATATGAAGATCACCTATCCGGTGGTAGGGGAACAGTATGCTCTTGGAGAAGCAAAATTTACGATCATAGCACCAAATTCCAATTCCTATGGTGGCAATGCCAATGACTATTCCGTAGCAATCCTCTTAGAATATGGAAAAAACAGATTTCTGTTTACCGGAGATGCCGAGGAAGCATCAGAAGCGGAAATGCTCACGAATGGAATCGATATCTCGGCAGATGTGTACAAAGTGGCACATCACGGAAGCCGTTCGGCAAGCACGCAGGAATTTTTAAATGCTGTTCATCCAAAATATGCCGTCATAAGCTGTGGCGAGGGGAACAGCTATGGACATCCTCATGCAGAAGTGTTAAACCGGCTGCGGAGTATGGGAGTAGAGGTGTTCCGTACCGATGAGCAGGGCAGCATTATCGCAAGTTCGGATGGAGAAAACATCACCTGGAACTGTTCGGCAACGGATTCCTGGCAGAGCGGGGAACAGACAGAGTCTGACAGGGAAAATGCAGACAATGTCACAGAGCAGACAACCTATGTCCTGAACACCAATACGAAAAAATTCCACCGGGAGACCTGCGGCAACGTATCACAGATCAAAGAGGAAAATTTTCAAAAAGTACAGATGAGCCGTGAAGAGTTAGAACAGAGTGGATATTCGCCGTGCAAGAACTGCAATCCGTAGAATAAATGCGTTGAATCTGTTTTCGCAAAGTGCTAGAATAAGAACATCATGAAATCTCGGAGGAACAGAATGGAAACAGAAAAAAAATATGCACTGCTGATAGATGCGGATAATGTATCGCCAAAATACATGGATTTGGTTCTTCGTGAAACCAAGACCTTAGGAGATGTCAGCATCCGTAGGATTTATGGGGACTGGACAGAGATTGGAAAACATTCATGGAAAGAATGTCTGTTGGAAAATTCACTGACACCGATTCAGCAGTACAGCTATACAACCGGGAAAAATGCATCCGATTCGGCAATGATCATTGATGCAATGGACATACTGTATACAAGAGAAATAGATGGATTTGTCATTGTCTCATCAGACAGTGATTTTACTAAACTCGCAATGCGTTTAAGAGAGTCGGGAAAATATGTGGTCGGCATGGGCGAGAGCAAGACACCGTCACCGTTTGTCAAAGCATGTGACCGTTTTAAGACACTGGATATCTTAATGCGCAGCGTGGAAGAGATTCCGAAAAAAGGAAGAAATGTTGGAAAAAGTTATTATAAACGTGAGAACAATAACATTGCGGAGCAGAGTATAGAGAAAGAAAAAAATGAGGCAGATATTTCTCCGATCACCGATCTTAGAGAGATCAAAACGGCAATCTTTTCACTGTTAAAAGAAAATTCAGACGAGAGCGGCTGGATGTTCTTAGGGGAACTTGGAAACATGGTCTTAAAGCTCTATCCGGATTTTGACTGCCGTAACTATGGCTATGCAAAACTGAGCAATCTGTTAGAGTCCTTCCGGGATGTTGAGATCCGTCGGGAGAATGCAAAGGACAGCCATAATCAGTTGGTTTATGTGAGAAAACGGGATTAAGTTCATTTCGATTGAATAATTGAAATAATTGTGATATAACAGTCATAGACAAAACACTTGGAGGAAAAGAAAATGAACATTTTTCAAAAAATAAAAAGTGGAATGCTGATATCGGGAGCAGTTCTGATCGTTGCAGGATTGGTATTGCTGTTTTTCCCTGTTACAACCACAAAAATGATTGCGTATATCGCAGCGGCAATGCTGCTCTTTATGGGAATAGGACAGGTCATCGGCTACTTCCGCTATGAGCCGGGAAGTGGAAGATACAGCAGCGGACTGGTGCTTGGAATCTTTCTGATGATCGTAGGATTGCTGATCTACTATAAGGCAGAAGTTGTCGTTTCCATTATCCCGATCATCTTAGGCGTGGTCATCCTGTTCAGTGGATTTTCCAAACTGCAGCAGGCAGTAGATTTAGCAAGAATGAAAGCCAGAAGATGGACGACGGTATTAGCAACCGCCTGTTTAAACCTGATCTTAGGAGGCGTTATTATCTTTAATCCGTTTTCAACGGCAATGACATTACTTCGCTTTGTCGGAATCGGATTGTTATACAGTGGCATCTCCGATATTGTCTCAACACTTTATATTTCGCGCGAGACAAAGAATTATCGTGATTTTGAGTAAAAGATCCTATCAGAATATCTAAGAATAAGAGAAAATCTTTCTGTACATACTAAGAAAAATATTTCGTGAAAGGAAACAGAAGATGGACTCTTTACATCATGAACAGAACAACTTTAAGCCGTTTATCCCTGCAGAAAAAAGGGTATCGGAATTTACCGCCACCAGTGTGATCTTAGGCATCATACTGGCGGTTTTATTTGGAGGGGCAAACGCATATCTCGGACTGCGTGTCGGAATGACGGTATCCGCATCGATCCCGGCAGCGGTCATCTCAATGGGAGTTATTCGCATTATCTTAAGGAAAGATTCCGTTTTAGAAAATAATATGGTGCAGACGATCGGTTCAGCCGGAGAGTCCCTTGCGGCAGGAGCTATCTTTACCATGCCAGTACTTTTTATGTGGGCAGCGGAAGGAAAAAGTACCATGCCCGGATTAGGAGAAATCGCACTGATCTGTATCTGTGGAGGGGCGCTTGGAGTATTTTTCATGATCCCGCTGCGCTCCGCACTCATTGTACAGGAGCATGGCGTACTGCCATATCCGGAAGGAACGGCCTGTGCAGAAGTATTGTTGGCAGGAGAAAAAGGTGGAGCCAAAGCAGGAACGGTTTTTGCAGGACTTGGGATAGCGGCTGTTTACAAATTTATCGCAGATGGTCTGCGGGTGTTTCCAAGTGAAGTGGATTTTGAGGTAAAAAGTTATAAGGGAGCGGGAATCGGTATAGATGTGCTTCCGGCACTGTTAGGAGTCGGCTATATCTGCGGAATGCGTGTGGCATCCTATCTGCTTGCCGGCGGAGTAACGGCGTGGTTTGTCATTATGCCTGTGATCGCACTTTTTGGAGGAGATGCTGTTTTATATCCGGCTACGGTACCGATCAGCGAACTTGGAGCATGGGGCATCTGGAGACATTACATCCGTTATATCGGTGCAGGAGCCGTGGCGGCGGGAGGTATTTTCAGTCTGATCAAAGCATTGCCGCTGATCATACGGACTTTTGCACAGGCAGTCCGCGGTTATGGAAAAAATATGGAAGAGGAATCTAGAACAGCGCAGGATATCCCAATCCGTGTCGTCCTTGTGGGAATTTTAATTACCGCGATCGTGATGTGGCTGATCCCTGTGATACCGGTCAATTTACCGGGAGCAATTTTAATTGTAGTCTTAGGATTCTTTTTTGCAACCGTATCTTCAAGAATGGTCGGGTTAGTAGGAAGTTCGAATAATCCGGTATCGGGAATGGCAATTGCAACTTTGATCATTACCGCAGCAATTTATAAAAGCAGTGGGGCAAGTGCAGAGGGAATGGTATCGTCGATCGCAGTCGGCACGATCATCTGTATCATTGCCGCAATGGCAGGCGATACTTCACAGGATTTAAAGACCGGTTATATCGTTGGGGCAACCCCGAAAAAACAGCAGTACGGAGAGCTGATCAGTGTAGTGGTATCCTCGATGGCAATTGGAGGAATTCTCTATCTGCTCAATGCAGCCTGGGGATATGGCTCGTCAGAACTTCCGGCTCCGCAGGCGACCTTAATGAAAATGGTAGTGGAAGGTGTCATGGGCGGTAATCTTCCATGGAATCTGGTTTTTGCAGGCGTGGCACTCGCAGTTGCAGCAGAAATACTGACGATACCGGTCCTTCCGTTTGCAGTCGGTCTCTATCTTCCGATCCATCTTAGCACACCGATGGCAGTCGGTGGTCTGGTAAGACTCTGGATTGAAAAAAAGAGAGGGGAAGAGGAAGAAAATCAAAAACAGATGATCGAGAGCGGAATCCTGTATTCATCCGGCTTAATTGCAGGGGAAGGACTGATCGGAATCCTGCTTGCCGTATTTGCCGTCCTTCCGTCAAAACGAGGCGGAACCGTAGGGGAATGGCTCGCAGCCGCCGGAGACAGAATGAATTTTGGAAATATCGGAGCACTGATCATGTTTGTGGTATTGATCGGAACATTGATATTATCCATCCAGAAAGGAAAAGAAAAATGAGAAAGCAGGAGAACTATCTTGACTATATCCCAAAGAGAAACAGCAGATATTCTTATCAGTTAAATGAACACGGCAATGTAGAGATTATCGTAAAAAATGAAGGATTCTGGAATCGAATCTTGCAAATCACACTAAAAAAGCCACGCTACTCCATGATAGAATTAGAGCAGATGGGAAGCTATGTATGGCAGGAAATGGACGGGCAAAAAACAGTATATGAGCTGGCATGTATGGAGAGAGAAAGGTTTGGGGATAGGGCAGAACCTGCATTTGAGCGTCTAAGTTCCTATTTGAAAATCCTAAGAGAGTGTGGTTATATCTGCTATGTCAATAAAATATAAAAAATTTTATCAATTAAATTAATAAAAATGCAGGAAAAATGTTGCAAAATTGCAAAAATCATAATAAAATAAAAAACGATGAGGCGGTTATTAAAGATTATGGATAACCCTAACGAAGTATGTACACTAATTAAAAAGGAGATTGAAAACGATGAGCTATGTTGATGAAGTACTTGAGAGAGTACGCGAAAAAAATGCGTCTGAACCGGAATTCCTTCAGGCAGTAACCGAAGTATTAAATTCTTTACGCCCGGTCATTGATGCAAACGAAGAAGTATATAGAAGAGAAGCTTTATTAGAGCGTCTTTGCGAGCCGGACAGACAGTTTAAATTCAGAGTACCTTGGGTAGACGACAAAGGTCAGGTTCAGGTAAATACAGGATACCGTGTACAGTTCAATAATTCTATTGGACCATACAAAGGAGGACTCAGATTACATCCTTCCGTAAATATCGGTATTATCAAATTCTTAGGATTTGAGCAGATTTTCAAGAACTCTTTAACAGGACTTCCAATCGGAGGCGGTAAAGGTGGTTCTGACTTTGATCCAAAAGGAAAATCAGACCGTGAAGTTATGGCATTCTGCCAGAGCTTTATGACAGAACTCTGCAAATACATAGGAGCAGATACAGATGTTCCTGCAGGAGATATCGGAACAGGTGCCAGAGAGATCGGTTACATGTTCGGACAGTATAAAAAGATCAGAGGTCTTTATGAAGGTGTATTAACAGGAAAAGGATTATCCTACGGCGGATCTTTAGCTCGTACAGAAGCTACAGGATATGGTCTGTTATATTTAACAGAAGAGATGTTAAAATGCAACGGACATGACATCAAAGGCAAGACCGTATGTGTTTCCGGTTCCGGTAATGTTGCAATTTATGCAACACAGAAAGCACAGCAGTTAGGTGCTAAGGTTGTTACCGTATCTGATTCTACCGGTTGGGTATATGATCCGGAAGGAATTGATGTAGCATTATTAAAAGAAGTAAAAGAAGTAAAACGTGCACGTTTAACAGAGTACGCTGCAGCAAGACCAAGTGCAGAATATCATGAAGGACGTGGAGTATGGAGCATCAAGTGTGACGTAGCTCTTCCATGTGCAACTCAGAACGAGTTATTATTAGACGATGCAAAACAGCTTGTTGCAAACGGATGTATTGCAGTAGCAGAAGGAGCAAACATGCCTACTACCTTAGAGGCAACCGAGTACTTACAGAAGAACAACGTACTCTTTGCACCTGGAAAAGCTGCAAATGCAGGTGGTGTTGCAACATCCGCATTAGAGATGAGCCAGAACTCCGAGAGATTAAGCTGGACCTTCGAGGAAGTAGATGCAAAATTACAGAACATCATGGTAAATATCTTCCACAACTTAGACGATGCTGCAAAACGCTACAACATGGAAGGTGACTATGTTGCAGGTGCAAACATTGCAGGATTTGAGAAAGTTGCAGATGCGATGTTAGCTCAGGGTGTTTGCTAATCAGAATTCATAACGAATCAGCAGAATAAAGAATATATGATATGGAAAAGTCTCATAGACCTTGGTCTATGGGACTTTTTGTGTTTGTTTTAGGGGTATTTTATGACGGCTTTTTAATGCAAAAATAGGGTTACTGATAATGTTGATTTACAATTTTCATGCAAAAAGCACATGGAAATGAGAAAAAATCGAATTTATACATTGATTTTAGATAAAAAGTGTATATACTAGAATATAGAAAAGAAGGTAAGGTGGCAATCATGTTAATCCAATTTAATTTTAAAAATTTTAAATCATTTAGAGAAGAAGCTACTTTGGATTTGTCAGCAGCGAAGATGACAGAGTTTTCAGATAGAGTAGTTGCTATTGGTAGTGAGAAGATTTTGCCGGTTGCTGCCATTTATGGAGCCAATGCCAGCGGAAAGTCTAATATATATAATGCCTTTGAATATATGTCGGATTATGTTGTTAATTCTTTTAAGTATGGGGATGAAGAGGAAAAGTTTGAAGAATTCAGACCTACTCCGTTTTTATTTGATTCCATATCAGCGAATGCAGAATCCGGTTTTGAAGTATATTTCATTTTTCCGGGGGATAAGTCGGAGAGAACATATAATTATGGTTTTTGCATTAATAAAGAAGGTGTGACAGAGGAATGGCTCAATTCTAAAGCGAAGACTGCTAGAAAATATAGCACTGTGTTCTATCGTGGAACTTCTGATGAAGAATTAGACTTGTCTGGTTTTCCTAAGAACAGCAGGGATAATATTCGAGTCGCACTTGAAAAACAGGTGCTTATTATTTCTTTAGGAGCGAAACTGAAAATCAGTAAGTGTAAAGCAATCAGAGACTGGTTTGTGGCAAATGAATTTGCTGATTTTGGTAATCCGTTTACAAACTTTTTTATGTCCCACAGATTACCAAAGGACTTTGTTGAAAGCAAAGATGTCCAGCAGAAGGTAGTAGAGTACTTTGCATCTTTTGATGAGCATATTAAGGATTTTAAGATAGAAAAGATTCCCAGTGATGGAGAGGTAAAAGAGGATACTTACAAGATTAATGCGCTTCACAAAATGATTGATTCGGATAGAATGGCAGAAATTCCTTTGGGCATGGAATCTGCCGGAACATTGAAAATGTTTGCATTATATCCGGAGTTGCAGGAAGTATTGGAGAAGGGAAGCGTGTTCTTTATTGATGAATTAAATGCTCGTCTTCATCCGTTGCTTGTAAGAAATTTTTTGCTTACATTTTTAAACCCGGAAATCAATACCAATCATGCACAACTTGTATTTACAACCCATGATACATGGCAGCTATCTAACCAGTTGTTGCGTCGTGATGAAATTTGGTTTGTAGAAAAGGACAAAAGAGGGGTTTCCGCATTGTATTCTTTAGCTGATTTCGTAGATGAGGATGGCTATCGTATTCGTAAAGATGAGAGTTATGAGAAGAATTATTTGCTTGGAAAGTATGGAGCAATTCCAAACTTAAAGAGCATTGATGTTTTTAGGGAGGATTGAGTATGGCGAAAAAGGACAGAACTGGTAATAGAAAGACTCGTGAGCAAAGCAAACGATTTAGAGTACCGAATACCGTGGATTGTGTTTGACAGAGACCAAGTGCAGGGATTTGATGAGATTATTGCGAAAGCGGAGAGGGAAGGAATACAGGTGGGATGGTCAAATCCGTGTTTTGAAATATAGATGTATGCATATTTTGGTTCCATGCCGGTAATTCAGAATTCCTGGACATGTTGCTCAGAATTTGGACGGATGTATGAAAATAAAACAGGGCAGAAGTACTCTAAGGCTGATGGTCAGATGTATGGAAAACTCTGTAAATTTGGTAATGAGGAAAATGCGATCCGGATAGCAGAAAAGAAGCTGGAGCAATGTATCAGGGAAGGTAAAACAAAGCCATCAGAGATGTGTCCATGTACCACGGTAGATGAGCTGGTGGGGGAGATAAAAAGATAAAGTATGAGGTGTAAAATAGTTATGATGATTAGAAGTTTTTTGCCTGTTGGTCAGGGGGCATTTTATTGTGAGCAATTTATGGACGACTTAAAAAGAGAATGGGTAAATGTTGTTTATGATTGTGGTTCTTCAACAAATGTGAAATTGGTTGAAGAACAAATAAAAAATAATTTTGAAAAAGATGAAATTATTCATGCAGTATTTATTTCACATTTAGATGAAGATCACATTAATGGAATTCCCTTTTTGTTAAAATATTGTAAGGTTAAAAAAATCTTTTTTCCATTATTAACAGAGGAAAATGCAAAGTATCTAAGATTATATAATTTAATCAAATATAATGGAAGAGAATCATTTACATCATTATTTGCCCGTAATCCTTATGAAGCACTCAATTATTTAAACATAGGATATAGTCCAAGTCTATATCAGATCCGTGAAACCGAGGAAAGCTATAGTGTCATTGATGTAAGAGGAATCTCTTCAGGAGAAAATATTGTTGGTACTATTTTTGAACGAACTCTTAACAATGACTATATGTGTGAAGAATGGGCATATATTCCTTATAATTTTAGACAAACAGACAGGCTTAGACGGTTGCACGAGGAATTAAATCGTGTGTTTTTGAGTGAGATGAATAACGAGGATATACAGGAAATTTGGGAGAAAGGAACAGAAAGTAATCGTGAGAAGATAAAAAATGCATATAAAGCAATAGGAGGAAGTTTTAACACAAATTCAATGACTTTATATTCTGGCATGAAAGAACAATATTTTAGACAAAGTATAGTTGATACTAGTTATTGTGGGGAGTACTGTAATCGAAATTTTAAAAATGCTGGATGCTTGTATCTGGGGGATTATGATGCGTCTGGAAAATTTAAGTGGCAGAATTTGGTTCAGGCATATGATATATATTGGAAAAATATAGGCTGTATCCAAATTCCTCATCATGGATCAAAATATAACTATAATAAGGAATTAGGGAAATTAAATGCTTATTGTATTATATCAGCAGGGATGAATAACAGATATCAACATCCACATAGTATGGTGATTAAAGACTTGCTATTTAATGGGAATTTTCCACATATTGTTACAGAAAATAAGTCAAGTGAAATACATTTGGTTATAAATGTATAGGTTGTTTGATGATCAAAATCTTACGTTGAATTTTACAGCAATACTGGATATAATACAGATATAAGATAAAAAACACCTCAGAAAAAGGAGTTGATGTTATGCCAAATATATTACCTGTATCGGATTTAAGAAATTATAATGAGGTATTAAAAAATTGCCAGGTTGGAGAACCCGTGTTTTTGACGAAAAATGGCAGAGGCAAGTTTGTGGTTATGGACATTGAGGACTATGAGCGCGAGAAGGCAGAGAAAAAGCTGTTGATGAAGCTGCAGGAAGCAGAAGAAGCAGTTAAGGATGAAAGTACCTGGATGAGTTTGGATGAACTGAAGAAATCTGTCGGGGTATAGCTTATGATGAAATTACGGATTAACCCTATTGTAGCAGAGGACTTGAATAATTGCAGAAGATAATGAAGAAATGGCAGTAAAGACCATTCAGGAGATATATGCTCGAATTGAGAATATACAGCAATTTCCGTATATGGGATCTGATTTTGCTAAGAGGGTCAGCTTTCGTACGGATTATAAATATGTGATTTGTGGGAATTATGTTGTGCTGTATAAGATCGGGGAAGAATATGTAGAGATTTACCGGGTGGTGAATCGGTATCAGGATATTACGCAGATATTTATATAAAATTACAATAACCAAGGAGGATGATTAGGTGTCATATATTCCAAAGCCAAAACCTTGCTTTTTGGATGGATTACAAAAGTTTAGGGTAATAGGAGATAGACAGATTTATAGAGCTAATGATAAGTATTATTCGTGGGATGAATTGCACGGAGAAATAGAAGTTTTTAATAAACGAGGTAGACATATCATGGTATTAGATGCGCAAGGAAATTATATTAAAGATGCAGTAAATGGGAGGAAAATCGATGTTAAGTAAAACATATGTACAAGCATGCTTGGATGGCGACGCAAATATATTTGACTTAGATGACTACATTGATTATTGGCATGATAATGACACAGGTGTGACATTGAGAGAATTTCTTGGCTTGACCCCATATGAGTATCAAGAATGGGGAAAGAATAGTGACAGTATATTTAGAGATATCTTAAGATGTCGAAGAGAAGGAATTGATTTCGCTGAGTATGAAAGGATGAGTGATACAAACCGAATTGCAGCACGCTCTTATGACGAAGAAGCTATTGATAGGTTAAGAAAGGAGTCAAATGAATAGATTCGAAGCTGTGAGAAAATTTGCACGAAGAATTGCAGATAGATTTGATTTGACGCCGCCAATTGATGTAAGTAATATTTTTTCAGAAATGGATATTCAAATTGTGGAAGAAGAAAATCAATACGGAATAGAAGCATATTCACAGTTGAATGATAATAAAGTAATAATAAATACGGAAATAACATATATACCAAGGCGAAGATTTACATTGGCACATGAGCTGGGGCATATATGTATACCGTGGCACAATGGAGACGTTAAGTGTATAGCAGGTGAACACTATATTCAAGTTAGTGGTAAACGTTTATTAGATACTCAAGAATTAGAAGCAAATATTTTTGCTTCGGAATTGTTAATGCCTACTAGTTGGGTAAAAGAAAAGATAGAAGAATATCTAGAGCAAGGTTTTCAAATATTAGTAAGAAATATAACCGAAAGTGCTCAAACATCAACTATGGCATGTTTTTTTGCACTTGAAAATGCTATGCCCAGTGGTAACATTTTTTTTGTGAAAAAGGAGACAGATGAATATTGGAGAACCTTTAGTAGTGTAAATACATGTACTATTAGCTGGAATTATCTTGCTGAGAAAAACATGGAATTTTTAGATGTTATATGTGAGAAAAAAGAGGAATGTAAGATTTCTCAATATGGTGTAATATATTATCAAGTATTACCGTGCCCAACTACAAAAGTTATTACATATACTTAGGTCAGTTTACAAGGAACTACACGCAGACCACGAAACGGGGGCTGCTGACAACAAATAAAGGCTGAGTATCAAGCACCGGGAAAGTGCGGGATATTCAGCCTGTTTTGTTGTCAGGGGTTTCCAAAGGGGCTTGCCCCTTGGCACACGACTTTGCTTGCAAAGTGTAGTGTGTTATACGCTCTGTCGGCGTTGCTGCGAAAATGCGGTTGCCACCAGGGAGGGCAAGGGCATTTGAAACGGCAGGAAAACAGGGCTGTGATTGCGTGGCGTGGAGCTGCAAGCGCAGGACTGGTTTCATCAGCAGACAGGGCGTATATGAAAGCCCCCATCCCTCGTCCTGCGCCGAACTATGGGACAAAGTGTCCCAGACAGATAGCCACACTTACGAAAAAGCAGACGGATTTTCTTTTCAAAATTGAAATGGGTGGGAAGCCATTTTAGGGCTTTCCCGCCTTGATTACCCATCAGCAAAGACGAGCGAGGCTGTCAACGGCGGCGCATGAAATGTGCCGTTCATCTTGACCGTTGACTGGCTCGGCTGGCTTTGCTATCTCCTCGATAAATTTATAGTTTTAAATCATTCAAATAGTGTTTTAACTTTCAAATCAAGGTCTATTGCTTTCGTATAATTTTCTTTAGCATTTAATTCAGATTCCAAGAATAATATTACTATCTTATTTTTAGTTGGTTTGCATAATATTGCTTTTGTTTTTCCTTGCGAAAAAATTTGAGGCATTAATTGACCTTCACAAAACTCATTCAATGTGGCTACACTTCCATATTCTATCAGTTGCTTGAATAAATCATTTGAACTGCATTTTGTTACTCCATAATGTAACTGAAATATATTTTCAACTGTATCTCCTACAGCAAAAATAGAAATAGCATTTTCTATTAAAAATCCATTTATTTTTTCTTTCATTTGAAGGATTCCTCTCCAAGCCTAAATTGTGATTTGTCGCTCTCTTACTTTCTCCCCCGCTGTGGGGTTGGATTTTTCAGCAAGTCCGACTTCTGTGCAATCTTTTTCAGCCACTTCTTTTCTTCCTCGGACAGCTTTTTCAAATTCAATTTGAGCCGCTTACAGATAAACGCCAAAGCTGCTTGCTCCGGGTCGCTGTCTGGGCTGGCGGTTTCCTCGGCGGCTTGCAAAAAATCTTCCAGAGGATTGTCCTCCGGGACGCTGAAAAAATCGTCCTTATGGGCTTCCCGCAGGTCGAGGGCTATCTTGTTTATGTCCTGCTGTATCACATAGCGGCAAAAGCTGTCATCATCAATGTGGGCGGCAATAAGCTGCCGTAACTGCGGGTCGGTCAAGCCGGGATTGTGCTGTTTCATAATCCTTGCGATCACTGCGTCCACGATGGCGTTTGCGCCCTGTACCTGCTTTGTGGCTACGCCGTTCACATAGATTTCAAGGTCGGCCATGAGCCGGGGAAAATCCGGGTGCGTTGCCAGCTCGCACAAGAGGGGATTATCTAACAGCCCGCTTTTCAATAGTTCAATCATATCATCACTCAAACGCAGGTCTGCGAGATCGGCGTTTGGGTGATTTTTTGTTTGAGAACGCCCCAGCAGATAATCAACAGTCACTTCATAAAACTTTGCCAACTCAATAAGGGCATAATGGCTGATGTCCTTGAAATTATCTCCTTCATAACTGCCCAACGCAGACTTGGAGAGGTGCGTCTGCTCCGCAAGCTGTTCCAGCGTCAGCCCACGCTCCACACGCAGGTCTTTCAATCGTTCTTGTATGGATAGTTCCATGCGCTCCCTCCTCCCATGCTTAAGAAACTCTGTATGTATTTATAAATTTCCCTCAACTACGATGATAGATGAATATTTGAGTGCTTCTTTTAACCATTCAAGAAAGCCTGTCAAAAAAATTCTTTCTCCATCCAAAACACCGTTTAAGTCTTTTTCTATTTCGAAAATAATTTTTATCCAATCATTTTTCCCTATCCAATTATCAAAACAGACACTAAATTCCTGCTCAAGTGTTCCATCAAATGTATCCTTAATAGGATATATTTTGTTGAAATAATCAACTAAAATCTCATAATCCTGCTGATAAATCCTTAAAGGATTTCTATAACAATGCCATTCTTCCCACGCAGGGTTCCAATCAGGCGTATCAGAGATTTTTAGCGGATTGAATTCTAATAATATTTTTTCGGCTTTTGGTGCATTCAATCTCAATTCCACATATTCTTGTCTTTCATAACTATTTAAATTTAACCATGCCATATTTTTCAGTTCACCTCTATCATTTCCTATTTCTTGTTCCGTTTTTTCTATTCTACCATAATTCCGAGAGCGTGGAAATAGAGAGTTTTTGGTGCTGATTTCCGACCTTATGGATATACGGGGCGGGCGGTCTTTTAGGTGTAGACTTAGGGTAGTTCATCGATGAACTGCACCTTGAAAAATGAATGACCGTCCGAAAAGGAATACCCCGGCAGGGGAAGCACTGCAACGAGCCACTTCGGGACAAAATGTCCCGAAGTCCGGGGAGCGTGCCAACGCCGGAACACGCCGCAGGAATGGGGCAGGAAGCCTTTTCGGGAAGAACGGCTAAGGAGAAATGGAGGGAACACATGAAAGAGAACCCATATAAACGACTGCCGCCCATAGAGCGCAAGCCGGACGGTTCCCTTTACCGCATGACACCGGCACAGAGGAAACAGGCAAACGCCCTGATCCGCCGGGAGTGCTGCAACTATGAGGACGGGAACTGTATGCTCCTTGACGATGGGGACACCTGCGCCTGCCCCCAGACCATTTCTTTCTCGGTCTGCTGCAAGTGGTTTCGGTGGGCGGTCTTGCCGCTTGCCGGGACGCTGGAAGCGGAGATTTACCGGGGCAGGGACTTGAAACGCTGTGCGGTCTGCGGCGGTGTGTTCGTCCCCAAATCCAACCGGGCT
This sequence comes from Maccoyibacter intestinihominis, assembly GCF_040096355.1. Classification (NCBI taxonomy): domain Bacteria; kingdom Bacillati; phylum Bacillota; class Clostridia; order Lachnospirales; family Lachnospiraceae; genus Maccoyibacter; species Maccoyibacter intestinihominis. The sequence continues at coordinate 40,158 of NZ_JBBMEX010000012.1, read as the reverse complement.
AAATACTGCCCCGACTGCGCCGCCAGAGTTCACAGGCGGCAGAAAACAGAAAGTGAACGGAAAAGGAGGTCTTGTGTGGACAGTTAGGGGCTGAAAAGTCCTTGATTTACAAGGCTTTGCAAGCACAGAACAGGGGCAGGCAATAGAAACTACCGTCTGCCCCCGGAAACAGGCTTCTAACCGTCCACAAAACACGATATGACAAACACCATTTATATCCATCAGCCGGAAAAGGCGGTCAGCTTTACCCGGCTTCCGAATTTCCTTTTTGAAGCCCCCACATTCACACCCCTGTCCAACGAAGCAAAGGTACTGTATGCCTTTATCCTGCGCCGGACAGACCTGTCCCGGAAAAACGGCTGGGCGGACGAGTACGGGCGGATTTTCCTGTATTACCCAATCTGCGAGGTTGTTGCCCTGCTTCACTGTGGGCGGCAAAAGGCGGTGAACACCCTGCGGGAACTGCAATATGCCGGATTGGTGGAGATCCAGAAGCAGGGCTGTGGAAAACCCAACCGCATTTACCCAAAATCCTACGAAGCGGTTCTAAACACCGACTTCAATAAATCCCGTTCCGGTACGCCGGAGGACTGAAAACCGCACTCCACAAGTACGATAATCAATCCTCTTGAAGTACGAAAACCGGACGGTATATAGAAATACAGAGATTAAAAGATTGATTTATATTCTATCCATTCCCTTTCTATCCGAGATATTTTCTGCGGGATTTTCCTGTGGAAAAGTCCCGGAAAGGAACGGAACGGGGAAAGGAGTTTCATGGCACAACACGCAATTTTGCGATTTGAAAAACACAAGGGCAATCCAGCAAGACCGCTGGAAGCCCATCACGAACGGCAAAAGGAACAGTACGCCAGCAACCCGGATATTGACACCAGCCGGAGCAAGTACAACTTCCATATCGTCAAGCCGGAGGGACGGTATTACCACTTCATTCAAAGCCGCATTGAACAGGCAGGCTGCCGGACACGCAGGGACAGCACCCGGTTTGTGGATACGCTGATAACCGCCAGCCCGGAGTTTTTCAAGAAGAAGTCCCCAAAGGAGATACAGGCGTTTTTCCAGAGGGCGGCTGATTTCTTAATCGGGCGGGTAGGAAAAGAAAATATCGTGTCGGCGGTGGTACACATGGACGAGAAAACACCCCACCTACATTTGGTCTTTGTTCCGCTGACAGAGGACAACCGCCTGTGTGCAAAGGAGATTATAGGAAATAGAGCCAACCTCACAAAATGGCAGGACGATTTTCACGCTTATATGGTGGAGAAATATCCCGACTTGGAGCGTGGGGAAAGTGCCAGTAAGACAGGCAGGAAGCATATCCCCACCCGTCTGTTCAAGCAGGCGGTCAATCTCTCCAAACAGGCAAGAGCCATTGAAGCCACGCTGGGCGATATTACCCCGTTCAACGCCGGAAAGAAAAAAGAGGAAGCCCTCTCCCTGCTGAAAAAGTGGTTTCCGCAGATGGAGAACTTCTCCGGTCAGCTCAAAAAATACAAGGTCACGATAAGCGACCTTTTGGCAGAAAATGAACAGTTGGAAGCCAGAGCCAAAGCCAGCGAAAAAGGCAAGATGAAAGATACGATGGAACGGGCAAAGCTGGAAAGCGAGCTGAAAGACATTCAGCGGCTGGTAGACCGTATCCCGCCGGAGGTGCTGGCAGAACTGAAACGGCAGCAGCGGCACACAAGGGAACGGTGATTGATGACAGAAAACATTTCACGCCGCAGCATGGCGGCACTGCACTTTGAAAATTAAATATGGAGGTACTATGGAGCATATCAGATACAAGAAAGAAACCGAAGTCGTGACTTTTCAGGGAAAGGAAATCACGCTGGAAAATCTCTCCCCGGTGTTCACGCCGGAGCAGGAAGCAGCAAAACGCCGGGAGCTGGAACAGCAGCTTTATGAGGTGTTCCGCAAGTATGCCGACAAACGGCAGAGAGAGGAAGCCGGGGCATAAGGTTTTCCGAAGCCATCGTTGATTTGCGGGGCTGCTGGCGGTATAATAAAACTGTCAGCAGCTCCGTTTCTTTTTTAAGAAAAGGAGCGACAATATGAACAATCGAATAGACGCAATCTATGCAAGACAATCGGTAGACAAAAAGGACAGCATTTCCATTGAAAGCCAGATTGAATTTTGCAAATACGAGTTGAAAGGCGGTAACTGCAAGGAATACACAGATAAAGGGTACAGCGGCAAGAACACAGACCGTCCAAAGTTTCAAGAACTGGTGCGGGACATCAAGCGGGGCTTAATTGCAAAAGTCGTGGTTTACAAGCTCGACCGTATCAGCCGTTCCATTCTGGACTTTGCCAACATGATGGAGCTGTTCCAACAGTACAATGTAGAGTTTGTGTCCTCTACGGAAAAGTTTGATACCTCCACCCCGATGGGGCGGGCGATGCTGAATATTTGTATTGTGTTCGCCCAGCTTGAGAGGGAAACCATACAGAAGCGGGTAACGGACGCTTACTATTCCCGCAGCCAGCGAGGTTTCAAGATGGGTGGGAAAGCACCTTACGGCTTCCACACCGAACCAATCAAGATGGATGGTATCAACACAAAGAAGCTGGTGGTAAATCCAGATGAAGCGGCAAATATCCGGCTGATGTTTGAGATGTACGCCCAGCCCACTACCTCCTATGGGGACATTACCCGGTACTTTGCGGAACAGGGGATTTTGTTCCATGGCAAAGAGCTGATACGCCCCACGCTGGCGCAGATGTTACGCAATCCTGTCTATGTGCAGGCAGACCTTGATGTGTACGAGTTTTTCAAAAGTCAAGGGACAGTCATTGTCAATGACGCCGCCGATTTTACAGGCATGAACGGCTGCTATCTGTATCAGGGGCGGGATGTGAAGCCCAGCAAAAAGAACGACTTGAAAGGCCAAATGCTGGTGCTGGCTCCCCATGAGGGCATTGTCCCCTCCGACATCTGGCTGACCTGCCGCAAGAAGCTGATGAACAACATGAAAATCCAGTCTGCCCGAAAAGCCACCCACACATGGCTGGCGGGAAAAATCAAGTGCGGGAACTGCGGGTATGCCCTTATGAGCATTAACAATCCTGTGGGGAAGCAATATCTCCGCTGCACAAAACGGCTGGACAATAAAAGCTGTGCCGGGTGCGGGAAAATTATCACTTCGGAACTGGAAACGGTTGTTTATCAGCAGATGGTAAAGAAACTGGCAAGCTACAAGACGCTGACAGGCAGAGAGAAAGCGGCAAAGGCAAACCCGAAAATTGCCGCCCTGCAAGTGGATCTTGCCCATGTGGACAGCGAGATTGAAAAGCTGGTGGACAGTCTGACGGGCGCAAACAATGTGCTGCTCTCCTATGTGAATGTGAAGATAGCGGAACTGGACGGGCGCAAACAGGAACTTGTGAAGCAGATAGCCGAGTTGACGGTGGAAGCCATCAGCCCGGAACAGGTCAATCAGATTTCTGGCTACCTCGACACATGGGACAATGTATCCTTTGACGACAAGCGGCGGGTGGTGGATTTGATGATTACCACCATAGCCGCCACAAGCGACAGCTTGAATATCACATGGAAAATCTGACGGGCGGAACCCCTCCCGTCAGATACCTACTCTGTGTAGTCCCTTGTAAACTGTACTTTATCATTCTTGTGGACAAAATTTATATAAGTTGTTAAATGCAATTTCAGAAAATCAACCTATAAAAGTATTGCCATTTTTGGATGTCGTATTAAATGCAATACCAGAAAATTATGTTGTTTTTCTTATTAATGATGATGCAATTATAAAAACTCTTTGTAATAATACTAGCCCACTTAGAATGTTCTATAGAGGGTTAGGGTGTACACAAATAATTAGCATAGCTAAATATTATGGATTTACATGTAATCATATACAATTAAGCAATGCATTTAGTATTTTATATATTAAGGAAAAGTACTTTGCTGTTCCGGAATGTGGAGCATGTGATCCAAATAAATTGCTTAAAAGTATTGTGAGTGAACTGTATTGGGATGATAATATGGAGCATATGTTAAAAAGTATAAATGGTATTGTTGCAGGAATGAATAGTTCATTTAAAGAAGCATCAAGAGAAGAATTATATAATTGGATAAAATATCGTTTTATGACAGATAAAAGATTTACGGAATTTTTTGAACATAGATATTTTGAAAAATATATAGTCAATAAGATTGACAAGATGATAGAGATGAGAAATGGATAATTGAATGTAAAGAAGGCCTCGCCTGTAGCGTTTGTTAATATTACATAGTAGAAATTCAAGCTATTTAATTGTGGATTTTGAGAAAATTATTATTATGCGACTCTTTGAATTCTTACTCATATGAGCATTGTTTGCATATATTATGGTATTTTCAAAAATAGGTCTTAATCGAAATTGTTCGACAATCACTCTATACACGTGATATACAAACGACCTCAAAACCCCGGTAAATTTGCGGATACCTTAGAAGTTGCCATGTTAGCTCAGGGTGTTTGCTAATCAGAATCAACAGTGAATTAGTACAATCAAAGAATATATGATATGGAAAAGTCTCATAGACCTTGGTCTATGGGACTTTTTGTGGTATGATAACGAGGTATTGAGGAACACAAAATCGGAGGAACATCCATGAAACTAAAAAACGTACTAATCGTTGTAAAAGACATCGAAAAATCAAAGCAGTTCTACCATGACTTGTTTGGCTTAAATGTGGTATTAGATAATGATGGGAATATGATTCTAACCGAAGGTCTGGTGCTTCAGGAAGAAAAGATCTGGAAGAGTTTTCTTGGAAAAGAGATTATTCCCCAAAACAATTCCTGCGAACTGTATTTTGAGGAACACGATATAGAGGCATTTGTTCAAAAACTGGAAAGACTGTATCCGCCTGTTCAATACGTCAATAAACTGATGACAGACAGTTGGGGTCAAAAAGTAGTTCGGTTTTATGATTTAGATGGTAACCTGATAGAAGTGGGAACACCGATGTAACCCGGACCCGTCCCCACACATACGATACAAAAAACATCCAAGGAGGCTCTACATGCAGATAAAAGATACCGATATCTACAAACTGAATTATTTTACATACAACAGGGCATTTACCGGCAGCTATGGAAATATGCGTTATCGACTTATCCGAAAAAAAGACGAGGAAGAGGAAGCAGTTCTGTCAGCAGCAGTCTATCCGCAGCCATACTGTTGGGAAGAAACGGAGGACGAAAAAAAGCAAATACGGGAATTTCCATTTACGGAGGAGGGAAGAACCGGGATGATAGAATGGCTGAATCAGAAATTGAGCGAATTTAAATAGAATGATAGAAAAATTATAGAAAGAGGAAAAAACATGGTAACATTATTGGCTGGAATATTTATTAAAGATAAGGAGAATACATCTTCGCCGGAAGTCCGGCAGGCATATGGAATGTTGACCGGAATTGTGGGGATATTTTTAAATATATGCCTGTTTGCGGGAAAATTCATAGCAGGAACGATCAGTGGTTCCATTTCCATTACTGCAGATGCGTTTAACAACCTGTCCGATGCAGGTTCTTCTTTTGTGACTTTGATCGGTTTTAAACTTGCAGGGGCGAAGCCAGACCCGGATCATCCGTTTGGCCATGGGAGAATAGAATATGTGTCAGGATTGATTGTTTCGGGAGTTATTTTGTTGATGGCGTTTGAGCTGATCAAAAATTCTGTGGATAAGATTATACATCCGACAGAAGTAGAATTCAGCCTTTTGGCAATGGGAATCTTAGTGGCATCCATTTTAGTAAAAATCTATATGTATTTTTATAATCAGCAAATCAGTAAAAAAATTGATTCCGCAGCAATGAAAGCAACAGCAGTGGACAGTCTGAGCGATACACTTGCAACAACAGTTGTTTTAATTGCAGCAATTGTTGCAAAATATACCGGATTACAGGTGGATGGCTATTGTGGAGTTCTGGTAGGCTTGTTTATCTTCTATGCGGGATTTTCAGCAGCAAAGGATACCTTGGACCCGCTGCTGGGGCAGCCGGCGGAGCCTGAATTTGTGGAGCGGATTGAAGAAATTGTAAATGGCTATGATATGGTATTGGGAATTCATGATTTAGTAGTACATAATTATGGACCGGGACGGGTGATGATTTCACTTCATGCAGAGGTGCCGGCAGATGAAGATATTTTAAAAATACATGATATGATAGACATTATAGAAAATGATTTGAAGGAACAGCTGCACTGCGAGGCAGTCATTCATATGGACCCGCTGGTGGTGAATGATGAGCAGACAAATGAGCTGCGGACAGCAGTGAAAGAAATCGTAGAGAGTTTTGAAGGCAGCGTGTCCATGCATGACTTTAGAACAGTCATAGGACCGACACATACCAATATGATATTTGATGTGCTAGTACCGTTTGACTATCCGATGACAGATGCACAAGTCAAAGAAAAAGTGCAGGCAGAAGTGTGGGAGCGACTTGGAAAAGAATATTACACTGTTATTCAGATTGACAGACCATATACGGCAATGAAGAAGTAATAAGAAAAAATAAAAAAGATAATAGAACATAAAAACGGCAGCTTGAAAAATACGATTCAAACTGCCGTTTTACTTCCTATTTTCTATAAAGGAGAAATTCTCACAATCTCACTATTCTTTTGCAGTTGCCGGTGGATATTGTTTTACCGGTTCTTCGGTTCCTTCCTGAATGTCGTTTACTACTTCGTTTTTATCCATATTATTCATCAGGGCATCCTGATCTTCGATATCTGTTTCGTTTTGCGGTGTATCAGTAGCAGGCGTCTCTTCGGAAGGGTCAGCAGGAATATGGTAAACATATTCGTTGGAGCTTCTAAAGATCGTATTGCTCGAACCCATCTGGTTCACGACAAGGACATCGCTATCATCTAATTTATCCGTTTTAATCTTAAGATAGTTGCCACTGACGTAAGTGGTAGGAACCTTTGTGCCATTGATAAAGACTTTACTCCAAGGAGTAAAATGTTGTCCGTAAATCATCAGTTTTCCATCACTGGCAAGCCATGTTCGGTCAATACTGGTCTCATCGATACCCATGACCAGATCAGAAGCCGGATACGGGTCTTTATCGCCGTTGTAGCAGTAGCGTTTTCCATAAAGGATATCGTACTGTAAAAGCTCAAAATTCTGGATGTAATCCTTAGAGTCAGTTGCTACATCCTGCTGACTCTGATGGAAACGGAACATTGTTCCTTCATGGATGTCAAGCTGGTCGGTTAAGTGAGCTAAAAGCTGATAGGAAGTCAGATCAGCGTCTTGTTTCTCCAAACCGAAATTATTCCAGGTTACATACTTTGTCTTAAAAATATCACCGGTTGCCATATCACTCTCTTCTAAGCCGAGTGTAGGAAGATGGTCCCCCCAGAGCACGAGGATCGTTTTCTCATCACGCTGCGCAAGGGCATCCTTTAACTTTCCGATAAATTTATCCACTTCGTGGATTTCATTAATGTAATATTCCCACTGATTATTGGTAGCTTCATCTTTTGCACCACTAACGGTAATTTCAGGGTTTTCAATGACCTTTTCCGTCGGATAATCGCCGTGACCCTGAACCGTGATCGTGTAGACAAGATCCTGCTGATCCGGTGTGGCATCCATGGACTTGATCGTTTCATCCACTAAGATATCATCAGTAGGCCAGGAACCAAGCGGAGTGTATTCCGTGATGTTCATCAGTTCCTTACTGGTAAAGGTATCAAATCCCATCATAGAAAACGCATTGGCACGGCTGTAGAAGTTACCGCCGTTGTTGTGGACTACATGAGTTCCGTAACCTAATTTAGAAAGGTCGGAAGCAATGCTTTCACAGTCTGTTTCTTTTAAGATCGTCTTATATGGATATTCTCCGGTTCCGAAGAACTGAAGTCCCATACCGGTTAAAACTTCAAATTCCGTATTCGCCGTACCGGCACCTACAACCGGAACCGTCATATGACCGGTGGAGTAATTTGCCTCCAGTTCATGGAAGTTCGGGATCGGATCACTTGAAGTCTTTAAAAAGTTGATATCAGTAGGGTCTACAAAAGACTCTAACAGAACGACAACGATATTAGGCATATCCTCTTTAGAGCGGCTGGTATCCGCTACTTTTACGGAATCTTCAATCGATTCAATCTTCTTTTTTGAGTAGGCATCCGGTTTGCTCATGCCTCTGTCCACAACGGAAGAGGAGAAACCGTAAACAAAACCGTAATTTTCATAACCCTGTGCAATATTAGAAAAATAAGAAGCAATGATATTCTTATCCTGCGCTGCCTGTGTGGTCAGTGGAACCCAGATAAAACAGGATGCCACGAACAGGAAAACGACCAGTTTGTTAGAACGTCCCTGGAATTTCGGACCCTTTGCCCAAAGCCAGATACAAAAGGCAATAAAAGCAGCGACTCCGATAACGGCGATCAATGCCTGACCGGCAGTAAAGTAATTCGTATTCTGCATGGTTAAGAGGTCAGTGACCATCTTTAAGTCGGTATAGCCAAATGGTGTGACACGCTGTGCTAAGATACATCCGTTGATAATTCCAAGGAACAGCCACAGACCGCTGATGATGACGCGAGCAAGGGCTCTTCTGCGGAAAAAGTATACAATGGACAGCGAAACAAAAATGATCAGTGAGTTATAAAGGTAAGCCCAGGTATGTGCATCCATAAAGGTTAAAGTAGAACGCAGGTCTCTTCTGGAAATAAACTCAATGATAAATGTCAAAAAGCATGCCAGTATAACATGGAAGATAATCGAAAAGCGGTTCATAAAGTTGATGACCTTATCCAGCTTTTCACGCGTCTCCGGTTTCATAGGCGGGATCTTTGGTAACTTTGAATGTACCTTTGAGAAAAAGTTCTTTATGCCTGATAAAATATTTTTTGGTTTCTTCATGTATTTCACCTCGAAAAAGTATATTCATATATAGATAAAAAAGCAATGTAAAAAAAGATTTACACCAAATTTACACTACCTAAACAAGAATAAAACGATTTCAAGTAAAAATCAACGGTAATCTTACATAAAAATATCTTAAGAATTTATGAATGTTCATCCAATATGCGAAGAAACGCGAAAAAGGGGATGGAAAAGTCAGGAAAAGCACTTGAAACTGCAAAAACCATGGGTTATACTAAAATAATAACAGAAGGTAAGAAAATGGGTATTCATATGAAGAAATACATAAATACAAGTCGTAGGATTAATACAAAAGAGAGTGAAGAGTGGGGCTTCATTGTCATAAATGCATTGAAAAAAGTATGGCTTGCAACGTTGATCATAGAGTTGTTTCTGTTTATCTTCTTTCAGCCGAATGAAGAGTGTAGCAGAGCCTATTACTTTTATTTGTTTGTAGCCCGCCCGTCGATTGGACAGGGGGTATGGTTAGCAGCGGCAGATATTTTGTTTAAGAAGTGTATAAAGAGTAAAAGCCATAGGATTGTTTCCTTATTTATGATGATTCTGGTATCGGGATTTGCAGCCATTGCCGTCTGGGTGCATACCAGCGTCGGACTGATGCCGGTAGCATTACTGTTCCCAATGGTGTTGTGTCCGTTTTACAGGGACTGGAAGATGATGGTGCTGCAGGCAGGAATCTCTACCGCATTATATGCGGCGTATCAGGGGTATTTTTTACCATATTCCCCGTATTTGCCGCCGGAAAATCTGTTGATTGATGTGACGATTTTTGCCGGTTGTACCTTTGTAACACTTGTATTAGAAGAACAGGTCAACCTTTCCTATATTTTACAGGAAGAAAAATCCGTCAGGGATTCCCTGACGCATCTGTATAATCATGAGACATTTTATGAAGAGTTAGAATATCACATGAAGCGGTATGAGGAGAAAAAAGAGACTTTTTCCGTTATGATCGCCGATATTGATAATTTTAAAAAAGTCAATGACACCTATGGTCATGCATTTGGAGATGAGGTCATTCGCAAAGTGGTTGTGGCATTTGCGGAGGGACATGGAAATAATGATTTTTCTGCACGTTATGGCGGCGAGGAGTTTGCGATGATTCTTCCGAAACGGGGCATAGAAGAAGCAGCAGGAATTGCAGAGAATATCCGAAAGAAGTTTGAAGAAATTGCTTTTCAGACAGAACTGGGGGAAAAGCATTTTACTTTAAGTATCGGAGTTGCGGAATATACAAAAATATATGAGAATGCCAGCACATTTTTTGAACAGGCAGATAAAGCATTGTACGAGGCGAAGAGATCGGGAAAGAACCGGGTATGCTGTGCGAAAAGTGCTGAATAGGAAAGGCAGGGAGATACACGAAGAAAAAGTGGAGTCAGTAAGCTCCACTTTATTTTATAAACTTATTAATTGCTTCTTCAAGGTCTTTTAACATCTGGGTGTCGCCGGTTTCCACGGCGTCCACAACACAGTGATTAATGTGATCTTCAAGAATGATTTTTCCTATATTATTAATGGCAGAGCGGACAGCGGCAATCTGAATCAGAACTTCGCTGCAATCACGTCCGTCTTCGATCATGGTTCGTACAGCTTCCATATGACCGATTGCACGGGACATGCGGTTTAAAACAGCCTTTGTGTTTTCATGATGATGACCGTGGTCATGTTCATGCGTATGTGAGTGTTCATGCTCATGCGTATGCGTTTCCTGTTTTTTTGTACTCATAAGTAACTCCTTTAGTATGAATGAGTTTATTGTAAAACAAAAAATATCTTCACGCAACCGTTTTGTGAGGGGCAGCAAAGCGTATCAGCGTAGTATTGGGGTATTGTAGAGAGATAGCAGAAGAAAAATGTATGAGGTATTTTTATGAAAAAAATAGCAGTTGTATTGTGCGGAATGGAATATAGCAATCAGCAGGAGCTGGTACAGGGGATGATACAGTATCAGTCGGAGCATGGGGGAAGTATCCATGTGTTTCACTGCAGTGGGGACCATCTGCAGACCGGAGGTTATAAAAGGGGAGCTTTTAAAATCTTTGATTTACTGAATCCGCAGAATTACGATGGAATTATTTTGGCACGCGAGACACTTCATGAAAAAAATATGCAAAGACGCGTGGTGGAACGTTTGAGGGAGAGTGGCGTTCCGGTGATTTCCGTAGGGGCAAAAACAGAGGGCATGGGCTGCATAGAATTTGACGATTACCATGCAATGAGTCAGATGGTTCGCCATGTCATATGTGAGCATGGCGCGCGTAAGCTGGCATATATTGATGGTCCGAAAGAATACAGTGATGCGGCAAAAAGAGCACAGGCATACAAAGATGTTTTAGAAGAAGAAGGGGTCCCATTTGATTCCCACTGGTTTTTCAAAGGGGATTACAGTGTGGAAGCAGGAACCTATGTAGTCAGTGAACTCGACAGGATGCACAGGATTCCCGAAGCGATCATCTGTGCAAATGACTGTATGGCAGCAGGAGCCATTATGGAATTGCAGGATCGCGGATACCGGGTACCGGAGGATGTTTTAGTTACAGGATTCGATAATGTGTCGATCGCAAAGGATAATTCTCCAAGGATTACAACGGTGGATTGTGATAGAGAGACTATGGGATATCGTGCCTGTGAATATCTTATGACAAAAACGGCAAAAGAGATACAAAAGCTTTGTGTTCAAATACCGACTACCCAGATCTATTCAGAGAGTTGTGGCTGTGAAAGAGAAGGACAGGACGATGGCAGAGAAATAAAACACCGCCTGATCCGCCAATCCGCAAAGACCAAGAATTATCAGAGGAGAATGAACGAAGTCTTTAACAGTTTTATGAAGTCTAAGAAGGTCAAGGATTTTATTGGGCCGGTCAAAGAATTTGTTCCGGGGTTGGAGACGGAGTGTTTTTACATAGCATTCCGTGATACGGATGCCTTTGCAAGACGTATGGTACGCAGTTATGGAGACAGAGATTCGTTGCAGGATGCCGCATGGGATGAAGCGGAGACAGAAAGATACCGACTGCCGATCGCCTATGAAAAAGGAGTATTTTCTTCCTATGGTGAGTTAGAACCGGGGATGCTGCTTCCAAAAGAATGTACGGCAGATGAGAATGTAGTTTCGTTTATTATGCCGATCCACTATCAGGAGCATTTTTTCGGATACTGCATGATCGGACACTGTGATATGGCAACCGAAGCGGATCTGATCAAACAGTGGATGTTAGAACTTGGAAATGCCGTAGAGAGTGTTTTGAAAAAACAGATCTTGCAGAACATCACGGAAAAATTAGACCGCATGAGTGCGTTTGACAGTCTGACCGGACTCTACAACCGGGTTGGTTTTCAGATACAGGCAGATAAGTATAAAATGTATGCAAAGAGCAGCGGAAGAAGTCTGTACATCAGCTTTATCGATATTGATGGTTTGAAAAAAGTGAATGATACTTATGGTCATCACGAAGGCGACTGGCTGATCAAGACAATTGGAGAATGTTTGAAAAAAGCAAGCCATGAAGAAGAGGTCTGTATGCGTTTTGGCGGAGATGAGTTCATTGTGTTAGGACTTGAAAACGTTGCAGACGGACGGCATCTGGAATTTGAGCAGGAATTTCAGAAGAATATCCAAAAGGTCAATGAGACACAGGAGAGGGAATATCAGGTTTCTGCAAGTATTGGAAGCTATACAATAGAAGATGTGGAAAATACCAATCTTCAGATTGTTATAGAACGTGCAGATATGGAGATGTATCTGCGAAAGAAGAAGAAAAAAAGAGGATAGAGGAGCCGCACTTTTTTGGAAAAGAGGCATATAGTATAGTGATGTTTTTTCCAGGAGAAGTGGAGTGGACTATAATAATAAAGACTGGTATTACTCACCACAGACCTATCCATTTTATACACCATACCAGATGCAGATGCAGGGCGGATTTCCGATGCAAATGCAGGGAAATTATTTAAAGGAAATGGAATATGAAAAGGATTTAGACCGGATGAGGGAACTTTATCCTAATGAGGTCAAAAAGATTCAGAAGTATGTAGATGAAGAATGCGACAGGATGGAGTATGAGGGAAGCCTGATGTTTGACGAATATCCGGATAAAACGATGCTCTCTTTAGTCAGCAAGCGGATTATGGATAAGATCGCACAGGATAGCGAAAAAGACGAAGTGGAAACCAGCGAATGCTGCGGAGGTTCCCGCCGTGGCGGAGGATTGTCCGATTTGGTGGAAGTGTTGTTATACAATGAAATGTATAGAAGACGCTGCAGACATCGGCGTTGTAACCGCTGGTGGTAAAATAGTAGTTGAGTTTTTGGATAAAACTATATACAATGAAAGAAGTCAGCGGTGCCGTATGGCACCGCCTGTTTTTGAAGAAAGGGAGGACAGGCTTTTGAAGAAAGGAAAGATAAAAATAATCGCACTGATCGGGGCATTTGTACTGACCGTATTGATCGTGGGACTAATAAACCGTCATTCGAGCAATGACACGACCGATAATATGGCGGGAGCAACACTGCCGGTTGTTACGCTCACCTATGCAGATGAAGAGATCAATGAACTTCATGGTCATACGGCACAGATGAATGCAGTATATATGAGAGACAGCATTACACCGTTAGATAAAAGCCGTAAATTGCCTGTCAGTATTGAGACTTTCGGCAATTCCATTGATAAGATTTCCTATGAGATCCGAAGCATGGACAGGAAGCGTTTGGTCGCAGAAGCCGATGTGAAAAATTTTAAGGCAGAAGACAAACAGGTGACAGCGAATATTAAAATACAGAACATCATTGAAGAGGGAGAGGAATATCTTCTGATCTTAAAGCTGCAGCAGGGAAAAAAAGAAGTCTACTATTACACACGCATCATACAGCCGGTAGATGCCTATGTGCAGGAGAGCCTTGCGTTTGCGAAGGATTTTCATGATACATCCATGAATCCGGAAACAAAAGGGACACTGGCAACTTACTTAGAACCGAACTCATCAGGGGATAACAGCAGTCTGAATAACGTTACGATCCATTCTTCCTTAAAGCAGGTGACATGGGCAGATTTTCCATATCAGAAAGTCAGTGAACCGATCCCGTCCATTAAGGAGATCAGCAGTACCTGTAATGTGATCACGTTAGATTATGTAGTAAAAGCAAAAGATTCGGATTCCGAATACTATAATGTAGAGGAATACTATAGAATACGATACACCAGTGCAAGACCGTATCTGCTCAGCTATGAGCGATCGATGAACCGCGTTTTTTCAGGTGGAAAAGACAGTATTTATGATAACTATATCCAGTTGGGAATACGTTCTAAGGATGTAAACTATATCTCAAATGAAAATGGAAGCGTTGCAGCCTTTGTACAGGAAGGAGATCTGTGGATGTACAATCAGGACACCAATCAGATCGCAAAGGTATTCAGTTTCCGTTCGGATATGGAAGAAGTGGATGACAGGGAAAATTATGGAGAACACGATATCCGTATTGTCAGCATTGATGAGCGTGGAAGTATGGACTTTTTAGTCTATGGCTACATGAACCGGGGAATCCATGAGGGCAGGACCGGGATCAGTGTGTGCCATTATGACTCTGTAACCAATACGGTAGAAGAGCAGCTGTTTTTACCGGTAACGACTTCTTATCAGGTTATGAAAGAAGATTTAGGAGAGCTGGCATATCAGAACAATCAGGAACAGTTCTACCTGATCGCAGGCAAGACACTTTATCAGATCGATTTAGACAGCCTGAAAGTTACCAAAAAAAGGAAGGATTTAAAGGCAGGAACCTATCAGGTGTCAGCAAGCGGACGCTACCTTGCATATAAAGATAGCGAAGGACAGCTTTTAGTGGAAGATTTAGAGACGGGAAATACACATCCGGTCAAGAGCAGCGGTGGAGAAGAGACGCGTGCCATCGGATTTATCGGAGAAGATTTTATATACGGACAGGCGAGAAATGCAGACAGCGTTAAGGATGCAGCAGGAAATCAGGTATTTCCAATGTATCAGATCCGGATCTTATCACCGGAAGAAGATTATAAAGTAGTAAAGACCTATGAAAAAGGCGGATATTATATTACAGATGTCCGTATAGATGAAAATACCATCTATTTGAGCAGAGTCCGTCCGGAGGGCGGAGCCTATGTGGATGCTTCGGAGGATACGATCGTAAACAGCGAGGAAGAGAGCGGAGCAAAAGCCGAGCTGCATACAACTTCGACAAAAGAACGCCAGACACAGGTGCAGATACAGCTTGCAAAGGCGGCAGAAGAAGAGAAAAAATTGCAGACTCTGGTTTCAAAAGAGATCATCCATGAGAGATCAAAAGAGGTGCAGTTAGATATTTCCGGTGAGCAGCAGTATTACGCTTATGCAGCAGGAAAGGTCGTGCTTGGAACAGCGAATGCAGCTGAAGCGGTCAGAGCAGCCGATGAAAAAATGGGAGTGGTTGTAGGAACAAAGCAGCAGTACATCTGGAAGCGTTCACGCAGGGCTTTAAGAGAAACCGTCATAGCGGATGGAACACAGGCACAGGGCAATAGCACGGCTGCAAAATGCCTGAATGTTATCCTGAAAAAAGAAGGGCTGAATTTAGATGCAGGAGCGTTGTTAGAAAACGGTGAAACCGCAAAACAGATCTTGCAGGAAGCCTTAAAGGAAAGTACGGTACTGGATCTAAGCGGATGCGGAGTAGAGCAGGTTCTTTACTATGTCAGTGAGGGAAATCCGGTCTTTGCAGTACGCGGAACAGGAGATGCCGTTCTGATCACAGGGTACGATTCGAACAGTGTGTGTATTTATGAACCGGGAAGCGGAGCAATTCAGAGGAAAAATATGGAAGAAGCCAAGAATACACTGGAAGGATCAGGAAGCTGCTTCTATGCATATTTAAAATAGAAAAGTTGCATAAAAAAATGTAGTTTTGTTGGAATCCTTGTTGGAAATTGCCAAAAATGAAAAAAACATATTGTAAAACCCCTGCGAATAGGCTATATTACATGAATAAGCTATACAATGTAGCAATATGTTAGAACACGGAATGAAGTGAAGCGAGGTATTGGGACTGTGAGTAAAAAAGAGATTGTAGTTTCTGATGTTGAAAAAGAACATGATAACCCGATTGCCGAACTGGTACAGGTAGCCTGTAAGTTCGACAGTGAGATCATATTAGAGAGCAATAACCGCAAGATTAATGCCAAGAGTATTATGGGAATTATGGCATTTAATCCTTCCAACGGTATGAAAGTAAATATCGTAGCAAATGGAGAGGATGAAGCGGAAGCTTTAGATGCAATGGAAAAGTTCTTAGTTTGTGAATAGGAGGAGCATATGAACGCAAAATCAGGAAAGAAGCCGGAAGTGAAACCAGTTGTAACAACTGCACAGACAAAGGAAGCAGAAGTAAAGCCTGCTGAAACAAAGGAAGCAGAAGTAAAACCTGCAGAGACAAAGACTCTTGAGGCAAAGGCAGCAGAAGTAAAAGCAGCAGCCAGCGCAGTAGAAGCAAAGGCAACAGAAAAGTTAGCGAATGTAAAAGAAACCGTAAAAGAGACAACAGAGGCTGTAAAAGAAGAAGTAAAGAAAGCTCCAAAGAAAAAAGCCACACGCAAGGCAGCCGCTAAGAAACAGAGCGAAAGCGAGACCGAAGTATTTGTAGAGTATTACGGACAGCAGTCTTCTGTAGAAGAGATTACAAATAAGGTAAAAGAAGTATTTGTATCAGAGGGACACAGAGTATCTACCATTAAATCCTTAAAGCTGTATCTGAAACCGGAAGATGGTTTTGCATACTATGTGATCAACGAGAAGTTCGCAGGACGGGTTCCATTGTTCTAAGAGAACGGATAAATCAGTATAGGATCACATAATGATCGTACATAAAAAAGGATTTCCTGTAAGTCGTAGGACGACTTATCGGAAATCCTTTTTTGCTCTATCGAAAATACAATGTTCCGTTAAAGTATGAAAACTGTGTTTCCTATAGAGTAAAAAGCCCCTCGGGCAAAGATGCACTTTGGGAAGGGGAACCGGGAAATTTTAGTATTCGCCGGCTCTGTATTTTTTCAGAAGTTTATCGATTCTCTCGTATGGATCTAAGAGATCGCTGATCGTTGTATCATGATTTAAAGTATCGATGATGTAAGCGATGTATTTACTCATATCACAGTTGATGTAGTAAGGTCTTGAAAGCAGTTCAGGACTCTGGTAAGTCAGGTTGGTCGTTACGACACGATAGATGATACCATCTTCTACTGCCTTGTCAAATTTTTCTAATCCGTTTGTGAACAGACCAAAGGTTGCAACGGTAAAGATACGGTTTGCTTTTCTCTTCTTTAATTCAGTTGCAACGTCGATCATACTTTCTCCAGAGGAGATCATATCGTCGATAATGATCACGTCCTTGCCCTCTACGGAAGAGCCTAAGAATTCGTGTGCTACGATCGGGTTACGTCCGTCTACGATACGGCTGTAATCACGGCGTTTATAGAACATCCCCATATCCAGACCTAAAACGTTGGCAAGATATACGGCACGGTTTGTACCACCTTCATCCGGGCTGATGATCATCATGTGATCGGAATCGATCTGTAAATCCTTAATGTGTTTGCAGATACCTTTGATAAACTGGTAAGCCGGCTGAACGGTCTCAAATCCGTGCAGCGGAATGGAGTTCTGAACTCTAGGGTCATGAGCATCGAAAGTAATGATATTTTCTACACCCATGGCAGTCAGTTCCTGTAAAGCGATTGCACAGTCGAGAGATTCTCTGGAACTTCTCTTATGCTGACGGCTTTCATACAGGAATGGCATGATGACCGTGATACGGCGTGCCTTACCACCAACGGCTGCGATGATACGTTTTA
Organism: Maccoyibacter intestinihominis; assembly: GCF_040096355.1. Taxonomy (NCBI): domain Bacteria; kingdom Bacillati; phylum Bacillota; class Clostridia; order Lachnospirales; family Lachnospiraceae; genus Maccoyibacter; species Maccoyibacter intestinihominis. The sequence goes on along the minus strand of NZ_JBBMEX010000012.1, from coordinate 22,356 downwards.
CATCAGCGTAGTGGTCGTCCGGAGACATGTGGTTTGTCTGTCCGCACAGAGAGTAAGTCATGCTGTAGTTGGTCACATCCACCATGATATAGAGGTCATAACCACGAACGGAATCTTTGATCACACCTTTGGCTTCACCGGAACCAAAACGAGGGGTATCTGCATTTACAATATAAGATGCGCGGTGATAATCCTTGAATGCAATGTTATCCTTGTGTGCATTGTGACGTGTGTCTCTCCATTTTACAAGATACTGGTTCACCTTCTCTCCGAGTTCCGTGCAGCTTGCTAACGGAATCAGACCGAGAGCACCGGTTGGAATCGTTTCCAAGTTTCTTTCATCATTTGCCATGATAGAGTTCCTCCATATGTTCATTTATTGTAATTATAATAAGTTCTTAAAAAATACCACAAAAGATTATAGCAAAGATATACTGTTATTGCAATTTCTTTTTAATGCGGATATCGTCTCCGAAAAGTTTGATCATCGTATAATTAGAAGAAATACGCGAAAAAGTCCGTTCGGAATAAATTTCTGCAAGCTGGTTTAAACCAAGGTTTGTAGATATTATGGTTGATTTTTTTCTTAAAATACGTTCATTCAGACATAAAAATAGCTGAGAGACCGTAAAGGAGTTAGAAAGCTCCGTTCCAAGGTCATCAATGATCAGTAAATCACAGTCAAAAATATTCTGATACGGAAGTGCCATATCCTGTGCTCTTTCAAAGACATTTTTTTCAAAAACATGGAAAAGTTCAAACGCCGTAAAATAAATGACTGAATGACCGCGGTCTAATAATTCTTTTGCAACACAATTAGATAAAAAAGTCTTGCCGACACCGGTATCACCATACAGAAAGAGATTAGAAAACTCTTTCGTAAAGCCGGCAATAAAATTCCGGCATTCCGCAACGGCATTCTGTGCAGTCTCTCTTGCGGAAAGTCCGGTAGCAGGATTGGTCTGCTCATCGGAATAATAGGAAAAAGAAAAAGTGGAAAAATTCTCTTTTTCTAACACCGACTTTAAGTTCGACTGTGTATACACTAGATCAATGGCTGCCTGCTTAAAGCAGTGGCAGCGTTCGTTGCCGATATATCCGGTATCCTTGCAGTCTGCACAGGTATAAGTCGGTGCGAGATAGTCCTTCGGATATCCGAGGGATGCGATCAGACCGGATTTTTCCTTTTGCAAAAGGGTAAGACGTTCCCGTAATTTTTGGGATTCTGCTTCATCACCGGATAACAACAGTCTGGCACTCGAAACAGAAGTAGAAGAAATCTCGTCATCTAAAAGTGTCAGCCGTGGTTCTTTTTCATAAATCTCTTTGGTGCGGAGTTCTAATCTGTGCCGGTTTTCGGTCTGACGCTGTTCATAACCCCGCATGATCTCATCATATTGAGCATTTGTTAAAGCCATAGCCTCTCCTTTACTGAATTGAACGGTTTAAAAGCTGACGTTCTAACTGGTCATAGTTATAATTTCTCTGGGAGAAATTGTTGAATTTACTTCCGGTATTTTTCGGTGGTGTCGGATGCTTCTTTGCTTTCTTATCCTTATAGGAAGCATCTAAAACTGCAATATCCTCTAAATGATGGATCTTATTATCCTTCCAGCTATGCAGGATCGTATCGGTATATTCAAAGCTCGGCTGGTGAATCGCCTGAATGGTACGTTTGCAGGCTTCCGTGATAATATCAAGGGTAAAGCCATACTCCTTCATCCATTTTTCAATAAAATCCATCTCATACGGTACCAGGTTGCGGTTGCTGATGCCAAGGGATTTGATCACTGCATAATAAGCCTGATTATGTACGGTAGAAAGCTGCTTTGCCTGTTCCGCAGTGTGGATCTTTAAGTCTGCCCAGGAAAGAGCGACCTTGTCCATATAGCGGAGACTCGGATGACCTTTTACAATGCAGTGCTCGATCAGATATTCTACTAACTCGGCAGAAAATCCAAGGCTATCGTACCAGTAGAGTATCATTTGCATATCGGTCGGAGTCAGAGGACGTTTTAAATATTTCTCTGCAACAAACAGCATCGTACGGACATCTTCTTTTTCGCGGAAATTGTCCATCTCATCAGTAGAATATTCGCGTCTGGCGTTCTCTTTTTCCTCTGTGGCAGGTGCTGCGGTATTGTCTGTTGCAGCATTTTGTGGCATATGCGTTGTGCTGCCGGTTACAGTATTCGGAATCCTTTGTGCAGTGACAAGTTCCGGAGCACTTACCTCCTGTGGTTGTGGCATATTTCCGGAATCTAAAAAATAAATACCGGACAGATCTCCCTCGTTATCGTATTCTAAGCGGAGAAGGTTCAGTTTTTCCCAATAGCACAGCGCACGTTTGATATCCTTTTCCGTATGTTCAAATTTGTCTGCCATTTTAGAAATGGACAGTTCGCTTTTATTGCCGTTGATACAGCGGAGCAGATAGAGATAAATCTTCACGAACTCACCACTCGCGTGAACCATATACTGGTCAATAAAGACATTAGGAACACAGGTAGTCGTAGCAGGACTATCTGTGTGTAGTGTAATATTTGACATGAAAGCTCCCTCTTTCGTTTTCTCTCTCAATTTGATATGTTGTGAATTATAGCACAGTTTTTTTGAAAAGAGAAGTGCTATATTTCCCACAAAGCCCCTGTTTATCAAGGGTTTCGGGATTGTGGATAATGTGGATAATTTTGTGCAAAACCGTTATGGTTAACTCACAAAAAAATAGTTTTCCCCAAAAATCGGGACAAACCGTAACTCGCAAAAAATATTATGTAAATAAAAAAAATCCACATGGAAAAGCGGAAAATTATTCGCTACTCCATGTGGACAATGTGGATAACTACTGTCCAAGCAGATGTTCACCCACGTTTACAATGTCTCCGGCACCCATAGTTATCAACAGGTCTCCGTTCATACATTTTTTTAATAAAAATTGTTCAATCTCATCAAAGGAGTGGAAATAATAAGCCGTTGTTCCGGCATCCTGAAGTCTCTTCTGGATATCACCGGAGCTGATCCCTAAGGTATCGGTTTCTCTTGCAGCATAAATATCTGCAAGCACAACGATATCCGCTAAAGACAGGGCATCGGCAAAATCTTCTAAAAATGCTTTGGTGCGCGTGTAGGTATGTGGCTGGAAAACACAGACGATACGTTCATGAGGATAATTTTTTGCAGCCTCTAAGGTTGCGCGGATCTCCGTCGGATGATGGGCGTAATCGTCGATGATCGTAATGCCGCCGACCGTACCTTTTTTTTCAAAACGGCGTTTGGTTCCATGGAAAGCAGACAGGCCACTTATAATAGAAGCAACCGGAATCTTCATCTGTGTGCAAAGAGCAATCGCCGCAAGGGCATTCTGTACATTGTGTTCTCCCGGAATGGAAAGTGTGATCTGTCCGATCGTTGTATCTCCCTCGTGAGCAAGAAAACTTGCGCATCCCTTTTCATTATAAGAAATATCGGAAGCATAGAAATCATTGTCAGCAGACAGACCATAGGTAACGACTTTCGCGGAAAGCCCCTCTGTAATAGCGTCATGCTGTTCGATGGCACCATTTAGAACGATCACACCGTCAGGAGCCGTATTTTCCGCAAACAGACGGAAAGAATGACGGATATCGTGGATATCCTTAAAAAAGTCTAAATGGTCTTCTTCTATATTTAATATCAGACAGTATTTTGGGCGGAAATTCAAAAAGCTGTTTGTGTATTCACATGCCTCCGTTACAAACAGGTTGGATTTTCCAACGCGGATGTTGCCGCCGATCGCATCTAAGATACCGCCAACGGAAATGGTCGGGTCCATTCGGGCATCTAAAAAAATCTGGGAGACCATAGAAGTCGTAGTGGTCTTTCCGTGCGTACCTGCGATCGCAACAGAATCCGAATAATTATCCATGATCTGTCCTAACAGCTCAGCTCTGGTCAGTGTCGGAATGCCTGCAGCCTTCGCGGCGGCAAGTTCCGGGTTATCTTCGTGGATCGCTGCCGTATAGACGACTAAATCCGTACCTTCTTCAATATTAGAAGCGCGTTGTCCGTAAAAAATCTTCGCTCCGGCATTCGTAAGTTTTTCGGTTAAAGGTGACTTCTGCGAGTCGGAACCGGAGATCGTAAAATGTTCTTCAAGTAAAATCTCGGCAAGACCGCTCATACTGATACCGCCAATGCCGATAAAGTGAATATGAATTGGTTTTTTAAAATTAATCTGATACATTTTTTACCTGTCCATTCTATCTAGAAATCTTAGTGCATATTTATCTAATATATTATAACCCTATCTTTCAAAATTGCAAACGAATTTGAGCGAAGTTCAAAAATATCAGGAAATCATAAAAAGTTATAAAATAAATCCACATTATACTAAATTTTACAAAAATACACACAAATTATCAGAAGAATTGTGAAAGCTGTTGAAATGCCGAGACGGGGTATGGTATAATTATTAAGAAATAAAAGCAAGGTTAAAAGGGGTGATGAGAATGGCAAAGAAAGAAATGATTGCGATGCTGTTAGCGGGAGGTCAGGGAAGCAGATTAGGCGTTCTGACAGCCAAAGTGGCAAAACCGGCGGTAACTTTCGGAGGAAAGTATCGTATTATAGATTTTCCGTTAAGTAACTGTATCAACTCAGGGATTGATACAGTCGGAGTTCTGACACAGTATCAGCCGTTGCGGCTGAATACTCACATAGGAATAGGTATTCCGTGGGATTTAGACCGGAACAATGGTGGAGTAACCGTACTTCCTCCATATGAAAAGAGCAATAACAGTGAATGGTATACAGGAACAGCGAATGCCATTTACCAGAATATGAATTACATTGATACCTATGATCCGGAATATGTCCTGATCTTATCCGGTGACCATATTTATAAGATGGATTATGAGGTTATGTTGGATTTCCATAAGGAAAATAATGCGGATGTAACCATTGCAGCAATGCCGGTACCGATCGAAGAGGCAAGCCGTTTTGGAATCGTTATTACAGATGAAGAAAGACGTATTACGGAATTTGAGGAAAAACCGGAGAAGCCGAGAAGTAATCTGGCATCCATGGGAATTTACATCTTCACATGGAAAGTTTTAAAGGAAGCCCTGATCTCTATGAAGGATCAGAGCAACTGTGACTTCGGAAAGCATGTAATTCCGTATTGCCACAGCAAGCAGCAGAGACTGTTTGCTTATGAATACAACGGATACTGGAAAGATGTTGGAACCTTAGGCTCTTATTGGGAAGCCAATATGGAACTGATCGATCTGATCCCGGAATTCAATCTCTACGAGGAATACTGGAGAATCTATACCAAGAGTGAGATTTTTGAACCACAGTATTTATCAGAAGATGCCGTAGTGGAAAAGAGTATCATCGGGGAAGGCAGCGAGATTTACGGAGAAGTACATAGTTCCGTGATCGGAGCAAATGTACGGATCGGCAAAGGCAGTGTTGTCCGTGATTCCATTATTATGGCAAATACCACGATCGGCGAGAATGTCATTATCGATAAATCCATCGTGGCAGAGAATACCGAGATTGCAGACCGTGTGGTTTTAGGTGAAGGCGAAGAAGCACCGAGCAAATTAAATGAGAGTATTTATGCATTCGGACTTGTTACGGTAGGAGAGAATTCCTATATACCGGAAGGAGTAAAGATTGGTAAGAATACGGCAATTTCCGGTGTAACAGAACTTTCCGATTATACAGAAGGAGAGTTGAAGGCAGGCGAATACATCATTAAGGCAGGTGAGATACAATGAAAGCATTAGGGTTAATTTTAGCAGGCGGAAACAATAACCGGATGAGAGAGCTTTCAAATAAGAGAGCGATCGCGGCAATGCCGGTCGGAGGAAGTTTCCGTTGTATAGATTTTGCACTGAGCAATATGTCAAATTCACATATTCAGAAAGTTGCAGTGCTGACACAGTATAATGCCCGCTCTCTGAACGAACATTTAAGTTCTTCAAAATGGTGGGATTTCGGAAGAAAACAGGGAGGACTCTATGTCTTTACACCAACGGTTACATCCGATAACAGCTGGTGGTATCGTGGAACGGCAGATGCGATTTACCGAAACATTGATTTCTTAAAGAGATGCCATGAACCATATGTGATCATTACCAGTGGTGACTGTGTCTACAAGATGGACTACAATGAAGTCTTAGATTACCACATCAGCAAGAAAGCCGACATCACGGTAGTATGCAGGGATATGGGACCGGAAGAAGATGATGTGTGCCGTTTCGGAATCGTTCGGATGAATGAGGATTCAAGGATTGTAGAGTTTGAAGAAAAACCGATGGTAGCACGTTCTAATACCGTATCTACCGGCATTTATGTCATCCGCAGAAGAGCATTGATCGAGATGTTAGAAAAGTGTGCAGAAGAAGCACGTTGGGACTTCGTTACGGATATCCTGATCCGCTATAAGAATCTGAAACGTATCTATGGATATAAAATGACCGGTTACTGGAGCAACATCGCAACTGTAGAATCTTATTACAAGACCAATATGGATTTCTTAAAAGAAGATGTGCGTAACTATATGTTCCGCAGTGAACCAAAGATTTATTCTAAGATCGATGATCTGCCGCCGGCAAAATATAATACCGGTTCCGTTGTAAAGAACAGTCTGGTATCGAGTGGATGTATCTTAAACAGCAAGGTAGAGAATTCTGTATTGTTTAAGAATGTCTTTGTCGGAAAGAATTGTGTGATCAAGAATTCGATCATCTTAAATGATGTTTATATCGGAGACAATACACATATAGAGAATTGTATCGTAGAGAGCAGAGGAACACTTAATGCAAACACATACTATTGCGGTGACAATGGTGTGAAGGTGGTTGTAGAGCATAACGAGAGATATGTGTTCTAAATAATTCTGTACATAGATAAGTATTCATAAAATGAACCTATCAGCAGGGCAGTTTCGCAAGTCGGGACTGTCCTGTCTGTGATTTAAAAAAGTAGTGAAATAAAAATGGGAAAGGTTACATTTTCGCCACAAAATATACAAAAAGTTTTTGTAAAATATGAAGTATTGTAATATAATGGGAAAAGCAAATTAAAACGCGGAGGATATTATGGAACAGTTGAAAGCCATTATACTGGCAGCAGGAAAAGGAACCCGAATGAAATCAGAACTTCCAAAAGTGGTACACCGTATAGACGGACAATGTCTGGTAGACTATGTGATTGATGCGGCAAAAGGTGCAGGTGCTAAGGATATCTGTCTGGTAGTCGGTTATAAACATGAAGTGGTGGAGGCAGAGATTTCTCATCAGGATGTTCAGTATGTATTGCAGACAGAGCAGCTTGGAACAGGTCACGCTGTAAAATGTGCGGGTGATTTTCTGACCGGAGAGGGAGAAACCTTAATCTTGTTTGGCGATACTCCGCTGATTACGGCAGGCACATTAAAGAGATTAAAGGAATATCACAGAGAAAAAGGAAATACTGTAACGGTATTATCCGCAATGGTGGATGACCCGACCGGATATGGACGAATTATCCGTGATGAAAATGGGAACTTTATTAAGAGTGTAGAGCATAAAGATGCAAATGAGGCGGAACTGGCATCCCATGAGATTAATTCGGGTATGTACATCTTTGATACAAAAGAGCTGCGACAGGCATTGGATTTACTGACCACGGATAATGCACAGGGAGAATATTATCTGCCGGATACACTGACCATTATTAAAAATAAAGGCTTAAAGGCAGATGCATTTGCATTGGAAAATGCAGAGGACATTACAGGAGTCAATGATCAGCAGCAGCTTGCAGAAGCGGCAAAAATTATTGATGAGAGAAAGAAGACACATTCTTAACAGGAGAAATACACGAAATGTACTTAATTGCAGGTTTAGGGAATCCTACAAGACAATACGACCATACAAGACATAATGTAGGATTTGATGTCATTGATGCTTTAGCAGAGAAGTATCATATCAGTATCAATGAAAAAAAACACAAAGCTCTACTTGGAAAAGGAGTTATAAACGGTCAGAAGGTCATACTCGCAAAACCGCAGACCTATATGAATTTAAGTGGTGAGAGCCTTGTGGAACTGGTGAACTATTATAAATTGGACCCGGAAAGTGAATTGATTGTCATCTATGATGATATCAGTTTTTCACCGGGAAATCTGCGTATTCGTGAGAGCGGAAGTGCAGGCGGCCATAATGGTGTGAAGAGCATTATTAAGTGTTTAAATACGCAGAGATTTATGCGAATCAAAGTGGGAGTTGGTGAAAAGCCAAAGGACTGGGATTTAGCAGACTTTGTATTAGGACGATTTACAAAAGAGGAGCGGGAACATTTAGAAGGTGCCATGGAAAGAGCGGCTGAAGCTGTCTGCTATATGGTAAACGGCGAAGTGGCAAAGGCAATGAATGAATATAATAAGAAGGTAACAGATTAAAATGAAGGCAATCGAAGAAGTCTTACATGGCTGGGCGGATTATGAAAAAATCCGGGAATTCCTAAAGAAAGAAAAGGGAATCATTCAGATTTCCGGTTGCGTTGACGCAGGAAAAGCACATATGGTATACGGAGTTGGCAATGGTTTTGGAAAGAAAATCATTGCTACTTTTAGCGAACAAAAAGCCAGAGAATTGTATGAGGACTGTCGTTTTTTTGATGACAATACCGTGTACTATCCGGCGAAAGATATTTTATTTTACCAGTCAGACTTACGGGGAAATCAGCTGACCAAAGAGCGGATGAATGCCATGAAGGTGTTGTTAGAAGAAGAGCAGATGACTTTAGTTACGACATTTGATGGTTTGATGAACCGCCTGATGCCTCTTGAAAAATTAACACAATTTATCTTAAGGCTCGCACCGGGAGATGAGCTGATTCTGACGGAGTTTACGAAGCAGTTAGTAGCCATGGGCTATGAGAAAAATTATCAGGCAGAGGCAGGCGGACAGTTTGCAGTCCGGGGCGGTATCATAGATATTTATCCACTGACAGAGGAAAATCCATATCGTATTGAATTGTGGGGCGATGAGATCGATTCGATCCGCAGCTTTTCAGCGGAGAGCCAGCGTTCCCTAGAGAATCTTGAAACAGTTAAAATTTATCCGGCAGCAGAGATCATCTTTGAAGAGGCTACCTTAGAAAAAGGTTTAAAGAAAATTGATGCAGATGCTAAAAAACTAAGTGAATTCTATCAAAAAGAAATGAAAACCGAAGAAGCACACCGTGTGCGCCTGTTAGCGTCAACTGCAAAGGAGAGTATTGAGCAGTTCGGAAGTGTCGAGGGTATGGATGCGTATTTGACCTATTTTGAAGAAGAAACGGTTTCGCTTCTGGATTATTTTTCTAAGGAGGATGCACTGGTATTTTTAGATGAACCAGTCCGGGCAATAGAAAAGGGAAGAGTCATAGAAAAAGAGTTTCAGGAGAGCATGAAGCAGCGTCTGGAAAAAGGCTATATTTTACCGGGACAGATGGATTCTCTCTATTCCTATGAAGAAATTGCAGCAAGACTGATGGCACATAAGGTCATCGGTCTGGCGGCACTTGAAATGAAAGAGAAGGCACTTCCGACCAAAGAATATTTTTCGATTCAGATGAAGACCGTCAATCCGTATAACAACAGTTTTGAACTGTTAATTAAGGATCTGAAACGATATAAAAAGAACCACTATCGTGTCATTCTCCTATCCGGTTCAAGAACCAGAGCGAATCGTCTGGCACAGGATATCACAGAAGAAGGGATCAGTGCATTTTATACACAGGACGAGGAGCATGAAGTAAAACCGGGCGAGGTCATGGTTGCCTATGGAAAAATCAAAAAGGGCTATGAGTACCCGGATCTGCAGTGCGTCGTCATTTCGGAAAGTGATATTTTTGGCAGGGAAAAGAAAAAGAAGAAAAAACGCAGAGTCTATGAAGGAGAGCAGATACAGAGCTTTTCCGATCTGCATGTCGGCGACTATGTGGTCCATGAAAATCACGGACTTGGTATCTACCGCGGAATTGAAAAAGTAGAAGTAGATAAAGTCGTAAAAGACTACATTAAGATCGAATATGCCAAAGGCGGAAATCTCTATATCCTTGCAACCCAGTTAGAGCTGATCCAGAAATATGCCGGTGCGGATGCCAAAAAACCAAAGCTGAATAAATTAGGAACACAGGAGTGGTCTAAGACAAAGTCAAAGGTGCATAAGGCAGTCGCGGATATTGCACAGGATTTAGTTGAACTTTACGCAAAACGTCAGAACCGGGAAGGTTATGTATATGGCGAAGATACCGTATGGCAACGGGAATTTGAGGAAATGTTCCCGTTTGAGGAGACGGAAGATCAGGAGCTTGCCATTGAAGCTACCAAGCAGGACATGGAGAGCAAGAAGATCATGGACCGTCTGATCTGCGGAGATGTCGGCTATGGAAAGACGGAAGTTGCCATCCGTGCGGCATTCAAAGCCGTGCAGGAAGGAAAACAGGTGGTATATTTAGTTCCGACAACGATATTGGCACAACAGCACTACAATACATTTGCGTCAAGAATGAAAGATTTTCCGGTACGGGTGGATCTGCTCTGCAGATTCCGGACGAGTGCGCAGCAGAAAAAGACCATCGAGGATCTGAAAAAAGGAATGGTCGATATTGTCATAGGAACGCACCGTGTCCTTTCAAAAGATGTTGCGTTTAAAGATTTAGGACTTCTGATCATCGATGAGGAACAGCGTTTTGGCGTTACCCATAAAGAAAAGATCAAAAAAATGAAAGAAAACGTGGACGTACTGACATTAACTGCGACACCGATCCCAAGAACCCTGCACATGAGTCTGATCGGAATCCGTGATATGAGCGTCTTAGAAGAACCTCCGATGGACAGAATGCCAATCCAGACTTATGTTATGGAGTATAACGAAGAATTAGTCAGAGAGGCGATCGTCCGGGAAATGTCAAGAGACGGTCAGGTGTATTATGTCTTTAACCGGGTAAATCAGATTGAAGATGTTGCGGCAAAAATTGCCTCACTGGTTCCGGAGGCATCCGTTGCCTTTGCTCATGGGCAGATGAAAGAGCGGGAATTAGAGAACATCATGTACAGTTTTATTAATGGTGAAATCGACGTACTGGTATCGACTACCATTATTGAGACCGGACTGGATATCTCCAATGTCAATACAATGATCATCCACGATGCAGATAATCTGGGACTTTCCCAGCTCTATCAGCTTCGCGGAAGAGTCGGAAGGTCGAACCGGACAGCTTATGCGTTCCTGCTCTATAAACGGGATAAGATGCTAAAGGAGATAGCAGAAAAACGTCTGGCAGCCATCAAGGAATTTACGGACTTAGGAAGCGGCTTCAAAATTGCTATGCGTGATTTGGAGATTCGTGGTGCCGGAAATCTGTTAGGTGCAGAGCAGCACGGTCATATGGAAGCAGTCGGATATGACCTTTACTGCAAGATGTTAAATGAAGCAGTCCGGCATTTAAAGGGAGAGCAGAAAGAGGAAAACTTTGACACGGCACTGGATGTAGATATTGATGCGTATATTCCGCCTGCTTATATCCCGAATGAATTCCAAAAGCTGGATATCTATAAGCGGATTGCGGGAATTGAAAATGAAGAAGAGAGCGAAGAGATGTTAGAAGAGCTGATAGACCGGTTTGGTGACCCGCCGAAATCCGTCGAAAATCTGCTCTGGATCGCAAAAGTCAAAGCCAAGGCACATTCATGCTTTTTAAAAGAAGTAACGCAAAAAGGCGAAAATATACGCTTTGTGTTCTTAGAACATGCAGCAATAGACCCGGTCAAGATCCCGGATTTTATTGCCCTGTATGATTATGCACTGGATTTTACACCGGATCAGAAGGGGCCGTATTTTACCTACCACTTTAAGAAAAATTCCAGACAGGAGAAGTTATCCGTAACAGAGGCGATCGAGAAGATCCTTACGGATATTGAAAAAATGCTGGTATTACACTATAATGAAACAAGCAGACAGGAAAACTAGGAGGAACAGACAGATGAAAATAAAGAAAGTTGCGGCATTGGCACTTGCGGCAGTGATGGGAGCATCTATGTTAGCCGGATGTGCTTCTAAGTCGATAGATGAGGATGCAGTTGTTGTAAAAATGAAAGACGGAGAAGTCAGACTGGGTGTTGCGAATTTTATGGCACGGTATACCCAGTATACCTATGACAGTATTTACGGTTCCTATTTCAAGGATGATTACTGGTCACAGGATATGTCGGGAAAAGGAAAGACCATGGAAGAGGAAGTAAAGAGTCAGGTTATGGATTCCTTAAAGACCTATTACGCATTAGCGGCGCATGCCGATGACTATGGTGTGAAGATCACCAAAGAGGATAAAAAGAAAATAGAAAAAGCGGCAAAGAAATTTATCTCCGACAACTCGAAAGATGCCGTTACGGAAATGAGTGCCACAGAAGAAGATGTAGAAGAGTATCTGCGTCTTGTGACGATCCAGCAGAGAATGCAGGCAAAAATAGAAGAAGATGTCAATGCCAATGTCAGTGACGAGGAAGCAGCGCAGCGTACCTTTAGTTATGTTTTCGTTTCTACCGAGGGAACCACTACAGAGGACGGAAAACAGAAAGCATACAGTGATGCAGAGAAAAAAGTATTGCGCCAGAAAGCACAGGCATTAGCAGCAGTAAAACCGGAAGAATTAGAGTCCAAGGCAGAAGAAGCAGGACTGACCGTTGCACAGGACTCCTACGGTTCCGCAAAAGATGAGAACAGCAGTCTGGATAAAAAAGTCTTAAAAGCAGCAGACAAGCTGAAAGCAAATGAAATGTCCGGTGTGGTTGAGACAGACAAGGGATATTATGTGATCCGTTTAGACAGCGAGTTCGACCAGAAAGCAACGGATGAGAAGAAAGACGAGATCATCGGACAGCGTCAGCAGGAACTTTATCAGAAGGTATGCGATGAATATACCAGCGATTTTAAATTTGATATCGATAAAAAAGTCTGGAAACAGGTCAAATTTGATAATCATTTCAAAGCAAAAGAGACCACAGACACAAAACAGGATTAGAATGCACTAAAAAAAGAAAGACACATATAGTAAAGTAGTAAGAAATGATCCCTGCCATAGAAATGTAATAAAAAAGTAAAACTATGTAAATTTACAAATGGGAAAATTATGCTATAATAGTACTGTATGAGCAGAAATATAATTGGAAAGATTTTACGATAGAAACATTCTTGACAAATAAGAATACAGGATACTATAATTACTGATTGTATGAAAATATAGAGGTGCAGGATGGAACAATATGTAATCAAAGGTGGAGTTCCGCTTTCCGGTGAAGTTGAAATTGGTGGTGCAAAGAATGCAGCACTTGCCATTTTAGCGGCAGCCATTATGACGGATGAAACCGTAACAATAGATAATTTACCTGATGTTCGTGATATTAACGTACTGTTGGATGCGATTGCGGGAATCGGAGCAAAAGTAGAACGTATCGACAGTCATACCGTAAAGATCAACGGATCTTATATTGATTGCCTTTGCGTAGATTATGACTCTATGAAAAAAATCCGTGCTTCCTACTATCTGTTAGGAGCATTGCTTGGCAAATACAAAGAGGCAGAGGTCGCACTGCCGGGCGGATGCAATATCGGAAGCCGACCGATGGATCTGCATATCAAAGGATTTAAGGCACTCGGTGCAAGCGTGGAACTGCGGAACGGAGCAGTTGCCGTAGAAGCAAAAGAGCTTGTAGGTACCCACATTTATTTAGATAAAGTCTCTGTTGGAGCAACGATCAATGTTATGATGGCAGCAGTGATGGCAGATGGAAAGACAACGATCGAGAACGCTGCAAAAGAGCCGCATGTGGTAGACGTTGCAAACTTCTTAAACAGTATGGGCGCAAATATCCGCGGAGCCGGAACCGATGTTATCCGTATTGTCGGAGTAGAGAGTCTTCATAAGACCGATTATTCGGTCATTCCGGATCAGATTGAGGCAGGAACTTTTATGTTTGCGGCAGCCGCAACGCATGGAGATATTTTAGTAAAGAATGTCATTCCAAAACATTTAGAGGCAACTTCCGCAAAACTCTTAGAAGCAGGATGCCGCATTGAGGAATTTGATGATGCAGTACGCGTATCAGCGGCAGGAACATTGCACAATACACAGGTGACGACACTGCCTTATCCTGGTTTTCCGACGGATATGCAGCCACAGATGGCAGTGGTACTTGGAATTGCACAGGGAACGAGTACGGTAACGGAGAGTATTTTTGAGAACCGTTTTAAATATGTGGATGAACTGACTCGTATGGGAGCAGACATCAAGGTTGAGAGTAATGTAGCCATTATCAATGGCGTAGACCATTATATGGGTGCAAGGGTCAGTGCTCCGGATTTGCGTGCCGGTGCAGCACTGGTCATTGCAGGGCTTGCAGCCGAAGGAATTACCGTGATTGATGACATTCATTTTATTGAACGCGGATATGAAGAATTTCCGGAAAAACTCAGCCGGGTCGGTGCAAAGATTGAAAAGGTATCAACGGAAAAAGAGATTCAGAAGTTTACCTTAAAAGTGTCTTAGACAAATCATCATAGAATGAAAAATAAAAGAAACTACTATTTTACGAACAGGTATCGTAAAGCAGTAGTTTCTTTTTTGTATGTTTTCTATCAGTTGTGATGGCAAAAACTATACAACGGATTTGATATACAAAGCTGGTTCACGGTCTAAATCCAGACAGGTTCCGTCATCAAGCTGAATCATTGGCGCGGACAGATGCTTGGAATTTAAAAGAATAATTTTTGCACTTCTGCCATCGTTTAAAAGAATACGGTTATTCTGGTATGCGTTGGCAATATGCTCTAAAAATGTCAGGATATATTTTGGCTTGTATTTAGAAAGACCATCCTTTTCAAATTCGGCAATGACCTCAAACGGACAAAGCGGAGTACGGTATTTTCTTGCAGAGGTCATTGCGTCATAAACATCTGCAATGGCAATAATCATTGCGTGGCTGTCAATCTCATCAGCCTTAAGACCAAGTGGATATCCGCTTCCGTCACAACGTTCATGGTGGGACAGTGCTGCCTGTTTTACATGATAATCTAAATCCAGTTCTTTCAATAAATCATAACCCAGAATAGGATGCTGTTTAATCAGTGCAAATTCGCTGTCGGTCAGTTTTGTTTCTTTATTTAAAATATCGCTTGGAATTAAGAATTTACCAACATCATGTAAAGCGGCTGACAATGTCAGGGTATCTAAATCAGCCTCACTGAAATGTAACCATTTTCCTAACATTCTTGCAATCATTGCAACATTCAGGGAATGTGCAAAAATCGGATCGTCAATCTGACGCAGATTATGAATCATATCAAAGAACTGAATGGAGGTTCTGGTTTCTGAGATTAATAGTTTTGGAATCTCAACCAACTCCGTAGCGTGATTCATGGTTCTGGTATTGACCAACTCTTTTAAATAGTTGTTGAAATTTGTAATATGTCTGGTGTAATCAATCTGAAATTTTTGAAAGGAAGAACTTTTGCGAACCTTCTGGGAATATGATAATTCATGTTCCGGTGCAACAATCTTCTTTGGTTCTTCTTCTACGGTATCTTTGATATCAACGACAGACACGTTCTGAATATTGTAAAAAGACATACGCGTGATCAATGCCTCTGTTAATACCGTATTTTTACCGATGATCAACTGACCTGCTGTTGTCTTTACAGGGGCAGCAGTGACCATACCCGGTTTTAAGTCCTGTATTGTAATAACGCCCATGATTAACTCCTATCACTCCGAAAACGAAGTATCCTTTGTATTTGCTAATACCTTCTTTTAAATGCTCTTAAAAACTTTCATATATAAAAAAGTATAAATATTTTCAGAAAATTGTCAATATAAAATGAAGCAAAAGACAGAAAAAGGCAGAAATACATTAAATTAGCTTGACTTTTTTAACAAAGGAGAGTAAAGTAACGCCTGTAGATAAATCATAAATAATATATATCTCTCTTATTCAGAGTGGTGGAGGTACAGAGGACCTGTGAAGCCACGGCAACCCCTTTTGATGGAAGGTGCCTGCCTGAGCGAGAAATCGAACAATAAGAGGAAGGAATTGTAAGATTCGTGTCCGCTTATCACAGCGGATTTTTTTATGCGGCAAAATTCAGTTGTCAGAACTATGTTTTACGAATGTGATTTGCCATCCTGCACCAAGAGATATTTCAAGTTTCCTTGTGCAGAACATTCCGATGAACCTCAGAAAGCAGAAATCATGTTCGCCAGTGGGCTCCATGATTTCTTGAGTTTCATCTCCATTGCACAAAAAGAAACTTTCCATATCTTCTTGGTGCAGGCAGAAATATCACTTTGAAATATAGTTTTGACAATTGAAACTACATAAAAAATCATATGTATGTCGTATGATAATGAAAATCCGCAGGAGAGATACGATGACAAGGAGGAAAAAGATGGACAAGAGACTTTTTACATCAGAGTCAGTAACAGAGGGACATCCGGACAAAGTCTGCGATGCAATCTCTGACGCAATTTTAGATGCATTGATGGCACAGGACCCAATGAGCCGTGTGGCATGTGAAACAGCAACATGTACAGGATTTGTACTGGTAACAGGTGAGATCACAAGTCAAGCAGATATCGACATTCCAAAGATCGTACGCCAGACCGTAAATGAGATCGGATACAATGATGCAGCAACCGGTTTTGATGGCAATACCTGTGCAGTTATGGTTGCAGTAGATGAGCAGTCAAGCGATATTGCAATGGGCGTTGATAAGGCGTTAGAAGCAAAAGAGAACAAAATGTCTGACGAAGAGCTTGAAGCGATCGGTGCAGGCGATCAGGGTATGATGTTTGGTTATGCAACAAACGAGACAGAGGAATATATGCCATATCCGATTTCTTTGGCACACAAATTAGCATTACAGTTAACTAAGGTTCGTAAAGACGGTACTTTAAAATACTTAAGACCGGATGGAAAAACACAGGTATCCGTTGAGTATGATGAAGCAGGAAAACCGGTACGTCTTGAGGCAGTGGTACTTTCCACACAGCATGACCCGGATGTAACGCAGGAGCAGATACATAATGATATTAAAAAATATGTATTTGATGAGATCCTTCCAAAAGAGATGATCGATGCAGATACAAAATTCTTCATCAACCCGACCGGAAGATTCGTAATCGGTGGACCACACGGAGATGCAGGTTTAACAGGACGTAAGATCATCGTAGATACATATGGCGGATATGCACGTCACGGCGGCGGTGCTTTCTCAGGTAAGGACTGCACAAAGGTAGACCGTTCCGCAGCTTACGCAGCACGTTATGTAGCAAAGAATATTGTAGCAGCAGGACTTGCAGAAAAATGTGAGATTCAGCTTTCCTACGCAATCGGTGTTGCACAGCCGACATCTGTTATGGTAGATACTTTCGGAACCGGAAAAATTTCCGATGAGAAGTTAGTAGAGATCATCAGAGAGAACTTCGATCTTCGTCCGGCAGGAATCATCAAAATGTTAGACTTAAGAAGACCGATCTACAAACAGACAGCAGCATACGGACACTTTGGACGTAATGATTTGAATCTTCCATGGGAAGCATTAGACAAAGCAGATGAGCTGAAAAAATATCTGTAAATTTTTTAAAAAAGTTGATATAAGATAGCGGGAACAGTCCTTTTTTCTAAAAACAGAAAGAAGGGCTGTTTTTTATAAAAAGTTTAGAATTCTTTTTGAAAATAGCCATAGGATTCCGTAAGATTCGTGTTATAATAAAAATTATGAGAGGAAATCTATTATGAAGCTTAGAACAAGACTATGTATTGCTTTTTGTATTTTAATATTTATTCCGCTTCTTTTAACCGGTATGGCAGCATTTGGAGTCTACCGGACACAGTCTTATGCGTTTGAACAGGCAAAGGATGTGTTAGTCGATATTGGATTTTCGGTACTGCTGATCTTAATATTTACGGCAGCACTGATGACCGTCTGGATCTACCGGGCAATTATCGATCCGATCCGTAAATTAGAAAAGGCTGCACAGGAGATCCGGGATGGAAATCTGGATTTTGAGATTGAAGTAAAGGGAAATGATGAGATCAGCGAATTGTGTCAGAGCTTTGAGCAGATGCGAGAACAATTAAAGCAGTCGTCAGAGGAAAGGGTGCTAAACGAGAAAGAGAACCGGGAACTCATCAGTAATATTTCTCATGACTTAAAGACACCGATTACCGCAATCAAAGGCTATGTCGAAGGAATCATGGATGGAGTGGCAGATACACCGGAGAAGATGGAGAAGTATGTCCGCACCATTTACAATAAGACAAATGAAATGGATTTGTTAATCAATGAACTGACGATTTATTCTAAGATTGACACGAACCGTATTCCTTATAATTTCAGCAAGATTAATGTGGCAGAATATTTTGAGGACTGTGTCGAGGAGATAGGAATGGATTTGGATTCCAAAGGAATCGGTCTTTCTTATATTAATTATGCAGAGGATGATATTGTAGTCATTATGGATCCGGAGCAGATCCGGCGTGTGATACATAATATTATCAGCAACTCCGTCAAGTATTTAGATAAACAGAACGGCTTTATCAATATCCGTGTACGGGACGTTGGAGATTTTGTCCAGTTTGAATTTGAGGACAATGGACGAGGCATTGCAGCAAAGGATTTACCATATATCTTTGAACGTTTTTACCGTGCAGAGAAATCCAGAAATTCTGCAACGGGAGGAAGCGGAATCGGTCTTTCGATTGTTAAGAAGATTATTGAGGATCACGGTGGAAAAATCTGGGCAACCAGTAAAGAATCAAGCGGAACAACTATGTATTTTGTAATTCGCAAATATCAGGAGGTACCAAATGAGCAGAATATTGATCATTGAGGATGAGGTCGCAATTGCAGATTTAGAGCGTGACTATTTAGAACTCAGCGGCTTCACGGTGGAGATTGAGAATACAGGAGATGTAGGATTAGCGAGAGCATTAAAGGAGGAGTTTGACCTCTTTATCTTAGATTTGATGCTTCCGGGCGTTGACGGATTTGAAATCTGCAAGAGAATCCGGGATGAAAAAAATACGCCGATCCTGATGGTGTCTGCAAAGAAAGAGGACATTGACAAAATCCGTGGGTTGGGACTTGGAGCAGATGATTACATTACCAAACCGTTTTCACCAAGTGAGTTAGTGGCAAGGGTCAAAGCACATCTGGCACGTTATGAAAGACTCATTGGAAGCAGTGTGGAGACACGCAATATTATTGAAATCCGTGGAATTAAGATTGATAAGGATGCCCGCCGTGTGTGGGTTAATGAGGAAGAAAAAGCATTTACCTCCAAGGAATTTGACCTGCTTTGCTTTTTGGCAGAAAATCCGAATCGTGTCTATACGAAAGAAGAACTGTTTAAAGAAATCTGGGATATGGAATCGATTGGCGATATTGCAACTGTGACCGTGCATATTAAAAAAATCCGTGAAAAGATTGAATTTAATACGGCAAAGCCACAGTACATTGAAACCATCTGGGGTGTCGGTTACCGGTTCAAGGTATAATCATTCATATGATACCTGCTGAAATACTGCACCCGAAGGAGTGATCTCATAGACCACCTTTTTCTTTGTAACAGGATGGATAAAACCAATATGGTAGGAGCAGAGTCCGAGTGGAAGATAACCCGGTGTGTTCCTGCCATATTTTTTGTCACCGATGATCGGATGTCCGGCGTGGGCAAGCTGCACGCGGATCTGATGATGGCGGCCGGTCTTTAACTGTATCCGTACCAGACTGCGATCCTCCATTGTTTTTACGGTTTCATAGGATAATTCTGCACGTTTTGCACCGGTGGTATCTTTTGGGACTACGCTGGACACATTGCTTTTTCCATCCCGAAGCAGATAATTTTCCAGTGTGCCGCAGGCAGGAGAAAAAGTACCTTCCACCATGGCATAATAATATTTTTCAAAGGTATGGGCTTGCATCTGGGCAGACAGTGCTGCCGCACTTTTTTTATCTTTGGCAAATACCATCACACCTTCTACCGGCTGGTCTAAACGGTGCACCAGTCCGACATAGTGCGGTTCGCCTTTGGAAACCCGATAATTTTTTAACAGGCTGACCATATCGGTCACACCGGATTTTGGAGTCTGCGTCGGAATGCCCGGCGGTTTTTTACATACAATGATAAATTCATCTTCAAAAATAATCTCTAACATGGGTGGTATTATAACACAGACCTTTTGGAAAAGAAAGAATAAAAAGGGACTTTTTCTGACATACTTTTTTTATGAAAAACGAAGTGAAAAATTCCATGTTACAGTTATTAAAAATTGCGGTGATCACGGCACTGGTCTATCTGGCATTCCGCTATCTGTTAGGGCTTGTTTTCCCATTTCTGATCGCGTATGGAATTGCAGTGCTGCTCAATCCGCTGTTAGAAAAAATAAACAGACACTGGAAGATCAAACGGGGAATCTTAAGTGCATTGTTGGTGCTGCTCGTGTTTGCGGTGGCTGGTGGATTGCTCGGTATGGCAGGATATGCACTGATCAGTCAAGCCAAAAAACTGGTTCAGAATTACGATTCCGTTGCCGCGCAGGGAACGCAGGTATGGAATCTGTGCTGTCAGCGTGTCGAGGAGCTCTGCGGGATACAGAACGGTTATGTAGAACATTGCGTTTCCTCTTATGTGCCAATGCTCTGGCAAAAATGCCGGACAGATGTGGTACCAAAGCTGATGAATTATTCGATCGGTTATGTGAAAGGTTTTCTGGTAGGCTTTACGATCTTTATTGTCATTATGGTCTCTACGATCCTGATCCTTGCAGATTATCCGAATATCCGAAAAAAAGCGGTGGAGCATCCGATCGGGAATCTGATCTATCGGATCGGACGAAATATGAAAAAGGCAGGAGGTACTTATTTAAAGGCACAGCTTATCATCCTTTTGATCATCAGCAGTATTTGTTGTGTCGGACTTTTTCTGACCGGAAATTCGTATGCGGTACTGGTTGGATGCGGAATAGGGTTGTGCGATGCCCTTCCTTTTTTCGGAACGGGAACCGTGTTTATCCCATGGCTTCTATTCAAGGTATTCTGTGGACAGTATCTGCTCGCGGGTGCGTATGGGATCATCTATCTGATCTGCAACTTTACCAGAGAATTCTTAGAGCCAAAGCTGATCGGCAATAAATTATCCATTCATCCGATGCTGGTATTGATCAGTACCTATGTCGGTCTGTGCGTGTTTGGGGTCTTTGGGTTTTTTCTGGGGCCGGTGGCAGGGCTTTT
The DNA here is from genome assembly GCF_040096355.1 of Maccoyibacter intestinihominis. Classification (NCBI taxonomy): domain Bacteria; kingdom Bacillati; phylum Bacillota; class Clostridia; order Lachnospirales; family Lachnospiraceae; genus Maccoyibacter; species Maccoyibacter intestinihominis. The sequence continues at coordinate 1,051 of NZ_JBBMEX010000012.1, read as the reverse complement.
GATCGCGGAGATTTATAAGGCGTCGGAGGAAGGGTGAGGAAAATAGTTTTATAGGATATAAGATATAGCTGATGGCACCGATGAAATATTCCGTGTTCCCTTGTGCAGGACATTCCATATTTCATCTGTGCCATCTTTCTACGGAGTCTATGAAAAAATATAAAGTTTATTTCTGTAAGGGACGAAAATCAGTTATCAAAGGGTGAAAGTAAAATGATTGCAGTCAGTAGTTTGGATGTAGTGTTTTTAAGAAATGTGTGTTAGATTATTGTTATACAACTCGGGATTTATAGGAGGAAGAGATGAATAAGCTAATACCTAAAATAGGTGCAGCAATAGTGACATTAACCGTTTTCCTTTTTGCAATATTTATGATAGTAGATTTTCCATTTGGTTCATACTTTGTATGTATGTTTTTACCGATAGGCCATATCATGATGGCGGCTGGCTTTCACCATGAAAGTGCAAAGGAACAACGAGTATCTGCAAATATAGGAATGATTTTTTCTGCAATATATGCGGTATTGATTTTCTTGGTATATTTTGCACAGACCACAACCGTAAGACTGGAAGATATAAATGAGCAAGCAATAAAGATATTAGATTTCCAGAGAGGTGGTCTGCTTTTTAATTACGACCTGCTCGGATATGGAATGATGGCTCTTTCAACTTTTTTTATCGGACTTTCTATTAAGGCAGAAAGTAAATCTGACAAATGGCTGAAATATCTGATGATTATACACGGTGTCTTTTTCATTGGTTGCTTTATAATGCCTATGACAGGTGTTTTCACAAGTATGGCAAATGGTGATAACGGCAATGGTGGCACAATCGCACTTCTGTTTTGGTGTGCTTACTTCATTCCAATAGGTATATTGTCGTATAGGCATTTTGAAAAAGAAAAACGATAAATTCAAGTTTGCCGAAATATATTTCTAACTTTCCCTATTTTACAGGCTTTCCGGCCTGTGCACTAGCGAAACGATATGTATTTTCCCTTATTTTTGCCCTTATGAGATAATCGTAAGGGAAATAAGGGAAAGTTTTATTT
>NZ_JBBMEX010000011.1:0-101909 GCF_040096355.1 Maccoyibacter intestinihominis | reverse complement strand
TTTCTATACTTGTAAAAACAGGGTTTTATGAACCCTTATATAAGTGCGCCCAAAAATCTACTTTATTTTTCACTCTTTTCTGCCATGATCTTCGTTCTATATACATGATCATCGTCTATATTTTTAAGCATCGCAGAAGACTGTATCGAAATTTTTTCATCAATATCACTACTATTTCGAAACAGTTTCATCATCCCACTTTCCATGGGACTGTAAGAATGATATGTCAATGCAGCAAGTTCTATACAGACCATGGAGCATATCATCCCTTTCTTTAGAGAATACTTCATGATTCCCTTAGAAAGGATCAGCATAAGATAGAATACGATAAAAACAATTGAAATATAGATATCGCTTTTCTGCCAGACACTAATCAGCAGATAAAGCGTTACATACGTCAATGTTCCCCATGCTAATGCCCTTTTTTTCTGTATTGGTAATAAAAAAGCACCGGGTAACATAGTAGCAGTTACCACTGCTAAATAAAAGTTAATAATAAAGAACCAGCGATGATTGATTCCGGAGAACCCATTAAATACATAAGTTGCAATCGGAAATATCATTGCAAACATTAACAGGATTCCCTCTATTTGTAATCGTTTTTTTACGCCAACATACCCTTTTCTTAAATATAATGCCAATAAGGCAATCAAAGCAATACCCGGCATTCCTAAATATCCGTGCATTCCAATTTCTTTAGGTTCAATGAATCCCTGTATCAGTTTCAGATAATATCTTCCTTCGTACAGAATTCCAATCCCAAGTTCACTATTTCCAACACGTCCGCTTGTTAATGCCATGTATAACTTCGGTAATAAGCTAACTGCAGCAAGCAGTACTGATATCACATAACTAAGGATCGGTTTCCAAAGATAACGTAAAAAACCTCCCAGACTTCTTTCTTTTTTACATCCCCAATATTTTACACTTAAATACACTGCAAGTACAATAGATACCGTATAGAGATTTAAAAAGTTTGTCAATGCTAAATAGAATACAGTTCCCATAAACATCCCATACTTTTTCTTTGCATAAATACGGTCTACTCCCCATAGTGTTAATGGCAACAGGAAAAACAATTCTAAAAAAGTATGCTGCATCAGACAATAATTAAGCAGATAACCATTGAATGTATACATCAATGCCCCTATCAGTGTTGTCCATTTCTGACAGTGTAAATGTTCACAATAAAGCGCAAAAGTCAATCCTATCAGATACATGCAAATTATATCGTATACAATAACTCCCATAGAAATATTGTGATAAAATATCATACTGCAAAGAATGTAGATGGGACGAAAATACAATACTTCCATTACATTCATTCCCAGTCCTATAGACATATCCCACATTGGAATCTCAAAATTTCCCTGCAAAATTCCTGCAAGAAGCTGTCTGTAATATTTCCCATTATATTGCATAAATGCAGCTACCTGTGACATTCCGTCCGTTCCGCCAATCAGTGTTTTTCCATAATAAGAAAAAATACCAAATACAAAAAATGCCAAAATACTAAAGCTCATTGTATACATAGCAATTAACCAACGTCTGTCACTCATATCATACGGCACTCTATATTGTATCTTTTTCCATAACATTGTACATCTATCTCGCATCTTTTTTCCTCTTCTTTTGATATATCTGAACTATACCGAATACTCCCAAACTCAAAATTGTTATACCGCTTACCATCGCCCCTTCTTTCAGTCCCGGAATGGTATAATGTAATATGATTCCATTCCCACCTGCTTTCAAGGGGATTGCCATATACATGCCATTTGCTTTAACAATTTTTGTCTCTTTTCCATTTACCCATGCTTTCCATCCCTTCTGATACGGGATTGCAATGCAGAGCATCCGATCTGTTCCGGTTACAACAGTCCCCTGCACATAGTTGCCATTTATCTGTGTATCCGTTGACCTGCACTCCTGCAGCTTCACATAATTTTCCCCATATGAATCCATCGGTTGTACGATTACTTTTAAATCCGAAAACCGGTACTCTCCACGTCCTTCTAATTGCAATGTAAAAGTTTGTGCAGTTGTCCCATGATACCCCATATTAGAAACAATATCCCTCTCACCGGTATCATACTGACTTCCTTTTCCCCACACTAAGACAGATTTTTTATTTTTTCCAAATGTTGTAGTAATCTTTGATTTCAGATCACTGTTTTCTGCATCTTTTCTGGATTTATAACGGAACGTATTTTCCTTGTATTTTGTCGGATTCTCCCCTAACAGATATTCTTTATATTTTATACTGCTTTCCGGATAATATCTTACTCCCTCTAAATACAGATAACTTTCACTTCCCACATAAGTTTCCGGAAGTTCAATGGTCAGAATTACCTTAGAAGACTTACAGATCAGTCCGTCATCTGTGATCTCAATTGGAGATTCGGAACGTTCTTCTTCCACCATGCGCTGCTCTAACTGTTCCTTGATCTGTTGTAAAATCTCCTCTTTATCTAATACAACTCTGCTATCTAATTTCACTTCTGCAGGTTGTATATCTGTATCACCGATATCACTCTGATCTTCAAGTACAATCCCCTGCATCATTGCCTGTTCTTTCTCATAAGGTTTCAACTGATCATATTCATCTTCTAACACATATCCCGAATAAGCATACATAAGAGGAAGTGCATTGATATTACGATATAATTGCACCGTACGGTTCTTACCTTCCACTTCCATATCCTGCTCACAAACCAACTCATATCCCCAAGGTATATTTTCCTTTGCCTCGGCTTCCCTGATCATATATCTTACTCCACCAAGCGTATATAAGGCAGTCCTGTTATCCAGATCAAAAATATTAAATGGCGCCCCTGTCTGGCTGACTCCCCAATCACTCATGGTACTGATAATATCATCATACATAAAACTATAGTAACCATCCAGAGCACTATAACCGCTCCGCATGCCAAGGTTTGAATCCCTGTCTTTTGTCGATTTTTGCCGGATGTCTTCTACACGGCACACTTCTCCATCCGAAACATTTTGCAGAATGGATAACTGTTTTACCGATATTTTTTCTTCTAAATATTTTGTGTTTTCAAATTTTTCAATTACATTTTCCTGCGATGGTTCATAAATAATGTACGAAAAAACGGCTATTTCCACACAGATCATTGCTAAGACCCATTGCATTTTTACACGTTTTCCAAACAATATAAAAATTATATACAACAGTAAAAATTCCATCGCATAGTCTACATTTTTATCACTCCATACAGAAATCACTGCATAAAAAGCAAGGTATATAAGTATACTGATACACAGCTTTTTCTTTTCCCGTTCTTCTAATTCAAATAATTTTGGAAGCATTACTGCTAATACTATACATAAATAAAATGCGATAATAAATAAAAAGCGGTGATTAAATCCTATTCCTCCATTAAACAAGTAAGATCCTATTGGGAAAATTGCAATCAAAAGTGCTGCAACTCCGCATACACAGAGTTCTTTTTCTAACAGACTCTTGTTTCCCTTGATCACAAGACAGACTACCGCTAAAATTGCAATGGTTGTAACTCCGATATAACCATGGATTCCTATTTCATCCACTCCTACCAGACCATGAAATAAACTTCTATAATATGAGACATCGTAAAGCCATTGAAAGTTGATACTGGCATTTCCGATCCTTCCTCCACTTACCACCTTGTACATAGTAGGAATTAAAAAAACCGCCATTACAAGCATTTCCAGAATATAGATTAAAACCGGTTTCCAAATATAACTGAAAAAATCCGCTACTCCTTTTTTCCGATCCGAAAAAATGTACGCCATGCAAAAACAAAAGATCAATACGATTCCTATTGTATATATATTCAGTGGTCCCAAAGTAATATTATATAATACTGCAAGCACAAAAATACCATATCTGTTTTTTTTCGTCACATTATATACTCCTAACAGGATCATTGGAAGTACAATAAATAAACGCAAAAAAGAATTCTGCGCCATACAGTAATTAAGTATATATCCATTAAAAATGTATGCCAATGCCGCTGCTAGTGCTGCATACCGGTTACATCCTAAGTTATAACAAAGTGCAATGAACATGATCCCTGCTAAGTAAAGACAAAGCATATCAAAAATGGCAATTCCTACCGCAATATCATGAACAAATAATACACTGCAAAGAATATAGACCGGATCAAATGAAATCACCTGTAAGATGTTCATTCCAAATCCGATTGACATATCCCACATCGGAATCTGCAGATTTCCCTGCAAAATATTCTTTAATAATGCTCTATAATACTGTCCCGTATACTGCATCGTCGGTGCTACCTGGGATAGTCCATCTGCACCTCCGACAAAAGATTTTCCATAATATAAAAACCTTCCAAAAACGAGCATGACCATAATCCCAAAACATATGGTATACATGGCAAAAAGCCAGCGCTTTTTATCTATATGATCTATGTGGCACTTATCATAACTGCCAGTCCATTTCATGTTCGTCTTCCTCCATATAATTGCCGTTATTTTCTAATATACACTATTCATATTGCAAATGCAAATATCACGCTTTTCGCACCTTTGCCACACATACTTCCCCGAACAGAAGGATCACACACAGGATCGAGATCACTCCTCCTGTTTTCTGCCCCGGCAGCCGGTATTCTAACTGTATCCGGTTACTTCCCTTTTGAATCGGGAGTGCCATATACATCCCGTTTGCCTGCATGATCTCTGTTTTCTTTCCATTCACTTTTGCACTCCAGCCACGATGATACGGTACGGCAACACAAAGAACTTCTTCTTTGGATGCCTGCACCTTTGCAGTGATCTGATTGCCCTGTATTTTTACATGATCCGGTGCATCCGATTTTAACTGCTGATAGTATTCTGCATAATGTTCCATTGGCTGGAGCAGGACGTATATATCTGAAAAATCATACTCGCCCATTCCCTTACAGGTAATGGTGATCTCCTTTCGCCCTTTCGCACTGTAACCGAGATGGAATAGCACATCCCGTTTTCCTGTATCATACTGACTGTCTTTTCCCCAGATCACGGCTGTCTTTTGTACTCCGTCTGCTTTTACGGTAATCTTCGCACGTTTATTCTCCGTGGATTCCGCACGTTTTTTCTTTAAAAAACGTTTTTTTCCATAGACATTGTTTTTATTTTGAAGATAATATTTCTGATAATCCCTGCTGTTTTTCGGTGTATAGCATAAATCTTCAAATCCGATATAAAGTTCGCCGCCCTCATAGTCGTCCGGCAGGTCTAATGTAAAGGTTACAGAAGAAGTTTTACATATAATGCCGTCTTTTGTTAATTCAAAAGGCATAATTACTGACTTGCTGCCCTTCTCTTTAGCCAGTTCTTTTTTCTTATTTTTATAATATTTTTGCAGCCGGATCCGGATTTCCTTTTGGCTGAGTAATACTTCGGCATCCTTTTGCAAGTTTGTTTCCTGAATGCCTGATACTTTTTTTGCATCCGCCTGATCCAGTATGACTCCCTGCATCATCGCCTGTTCTTTTTCATTCGGCGTGAACTTCTGGTAATTTTCTTTTGTAATATAGGAGGTGTAGGTATACATCAATGGTAGTGTATACTGATTTTTATACAGACATAACGTCCGCTTTTTTCCATCCTCTTTGACTTTCTTCTTTTTGATAAGCTGATAGCCGTATGGTTTTGCCGTCTCTTCGTCCTGATAGCCGGACAGATATTTGACGCCACCTAATGTATACAGTGCCGTTCTCTCATCTAAATCATAGATGTTAAACGGATTTCCCATCTGACTGATGCCTAAATCATTGACAGTTTCTATGATATCAGCATATGTATAGCTGTAATAGCCATCTAACGCATAATAATCATTGCGTGTTCCAAAATTGGCTTCCCGGTTGTTCGTCCTTTCATTTGCCGCAAGATTTTCTACACGGTATACGGAAGAATCCTTGATCGCTGAAAAAGCAGCGGATGCGCGGATCTCCACTTTTTCATTTACGGTTTTTGCATCTTCAAATTTGGCAATATAGTTTTTCTGTGTTGGCTCATAGATTAAATATGCCATGCAGAGGATCTCAAGACATACCGGAATAAGCCAGAGGATTTCTGTATGCTTTATCTGCGATCCGCTTTCGTTTTTCGTTCCGAGCAGCCAGAGTCCGATATACACAGCAAAAAATATCGCTGTATACGGCATGGATATGCCTTTCCAGATATATGCTGCAACCATCAGACACAGATATATCATGGTAAGACCTATCGTTTTTTTCTTCTTTTCCGTAACTGCTACTAAAAATTCCGGCAGAACCACTGCCAGTACGATGGAAAAATAACAGGTCACCATAAAAAGGAAACGGTGATTATATCCCATAAATCCTGTGGTCAGGTAACCTCCTAACGGAATCAGTGTCAAAATTAATAAGATCACTCCCCAGATCCGCAGTTCTTTGTATTTTTTTCCTTTTCCCGCAAAGATCAAATATAAGACTGCCAGTAATGCCAGGATCGATACTCCCACAAAGCCATGGATCCCAATCTCATTATTTCCGGTAATCCCTGTGAGCAGATCTGCGTAATAACGCTTTTCGTAATACCACAGACTTCCAAGGTCTGCACTTCCAACCCTTCCGCTGGTCATTGACAGATAAATCTTTGGGATCAGTAAAACCGCCGCAAGTGCAAGTCCTTTGATATAGGCAAGGATCGGACGTATCAGTGATGCACAGAATCCTTTAAAACTTCTGTTTTCTTCTCTGCAAACATAACGCACACACAGATAGCCTGCTAAGATCAGTGTCATGGTATACAGATTTAACAGCAGTGAAATTCCCAGATATGCAATACAGGCAATATATATCCCGCTCTTTTTTTCTTTCTGTAATTTTTCTGTTCCTAATAAAAGCAGCGGCAACAGGATGTACAATTCAATAAATACATTCTGTGCAATACAGTAATTCAGGATATAGCCGTTACACAGATAGGTAAATACTGCGATCAGTGCTGCCTGATCACTGCATTTGATATAACGGCAGTAACTCAAAAAAGCAAGCCCTGCCAGATAGAGACTGACTATCGTAAAGACTGCCACGCCTGCACGGACATTTTCTGCAAACAGCAATCCACATAATATCTGTAGCGGGTTAAAGATCAGAACATGCAGCACATCCATGCCCATGCCTACGGATAAGTCCCACATCGGAACAGAAAAATCTCCATGGAGCCAGTTTGTAAACAGCTCCCTGTAAAAATAACCATTATAGTGCATGGATGCACCCACCTGGGATAGTCCGTCTGCTCCTCCGATGAAGGATTTTCCATAGTATAAAAATCTTCCAAACACCAGAAGCATCATAACTGTAAATAACACAGTATATGCAATGAACAGCCTCCCACTCCGTTTTGGGCGTTCTTTTTCTAACATAGTTTCCTCTTCCATAGTCTCCACGATCGTTCCGTCTCCTCTATATTACTGCGGCTCTATCGTAACTGCCGTCAGTCGCAGACTGTCATCTGCCCCTGTTATGGATGTTCTGAATTCCAAAAGCGGATCCGTATCATCCTCTGTAATCTCTACTTCTAAGACCACTTTTCCTTTCTTTCCATCAAAACTGCTGTCTGAAATACTTCCTGCCACCAGCACTTCGGTTGCATATGCAATATCCACACTTCCAAGATCTCCCTGCACTCCTCCATCCCGTTCAAATTCAAACGTTACCTGATAGAAACCTGCCGGTGCTGAAATATATGGTCCAAAGAGCTTGATTCCTTCCTCTTTTCCTAAAAGAATTCCTTCCTCATCCTGTTTTGCATCTCCCAATACAGATAAGCCTTTGACCGGTACAAGATTGCGATTTGAGGTCTGTTTCAGCCAGAGCCTTGCCTGTCCTGTTTCCTGCTGTGCAGACATCTTAAACATCAGCTTATTTCCCTTTAAGCCCTCTAAACCATAGATTGAAATCTTCTTTTGTATCTCAAAGGTTCCATCTTCTTTGACAACATCTCCTGCAATCATCTCAGGACTTTCCACACGATTCAGACTGCTATACAGTACTCCGACACTTTCCTGCCCGGTACTGCAGTGATTTCCCGTAACTGTCAATTCATAGGTTCCAAATGGAATATAGATTTGTTTTGCAGTATCTATTACTCCATCATTGTCCAGGCAGTAATAGTCTACAGACAATCCCTTATCACCGGAATACATACGGATTCCCTGTGCTGCAATCTCATCACGCAACTCTTTTTTTGCAAACAGTGTATAATGTTCTGTCTTGCCAATTACAAGATACTGCTCCAATAAATCAAATATCAGACTGCCGCCACTCCGGTTCTCCATCAACAGAAGTTTTCCATTCTGTTGTCCTTCAACTGCCTTTTGTGCTTCACAGTAAAACACACTGTTAGCTTTCATTGCCTTTTGCATATCACTATAATCTGCAAACCATCTTAAGGAATCATATTCCGAAACCATTGGAATGTCTGCATTGCTCTCGATTTTATTTGCAATCCTGCTTAACTGCTCTGTCTCCGTCTGATAGATTGCTCCCACATGATCAGTCAGGGAAGTCTTTTTATACATGATATCTGCCAACTCTACCGGGACACTACTGTTTGCAAAGAATCTGATCTGCAAATTCTGTGCATTACTCATCGGTATAGAGAAACGAACTTTGCCGACACCGTCTTTCACATCTGCCGCCTGCAATTTCCCGCTGACATAGCTTTCTCCGGTAATGGCATCTGCAATATCTACGGTTGCCAGCTTCTCTCCATTGTTTTCGTCTGATTCCACATGGAAAGTAAATGTAAAATCATATTCTCCGCTGCTAAACGTTTCTCCCTTTGTTGTTGCAAAGCAACCAACTGCACCATTGGAACTCATGGTATCGGTCTGATTGCGATTTGACGATGCATCATAGAGCGTTTCAAGGTCTACATGATATTCTTTCTTATGGTTCTTCTCCACCTGTTCTAAAATCTTATTCTGTAACTTTTCTCCCTTGACCCAGAGATATTCCTCGCTGTCAAGCTCAATACAAAGATAATTCTCAAGCACCTCTGTATTTGTAATTTCGCGTCGATTGGTAAACAGGATTGCTTCTTTTTCATCCTCAGATGGATAACGTGGTATTACCTTATAATCTGCAAAATAATACTGTAACAGATAATACACCTGATGATCCTCCGCTCCACTTAAATCCAGCCCATAGAGTTTGTCCGTCAGTTGTTCTTTTCCGAGTTCTCCGCTTCCTAATACCTGATAAACAGTATCTATTTTTTTCTCATTTTCTTTCTGTGTTAAAATATCCCAGTTATAGGCATTGTAGCAGTATTTGTAGCCTGCTGTGACAAGCAGCACCAACATAATGACATGGAACTTTTCTTTTTTTCCTGCCCAGAAGAAAATCAATAGCATTACGACAAAGACTAAGGTTGCCGGCAGATAGGTATGTGCTGTTGCCACGTTCCGGTCTGTTAAGGCAAAGCAGATAAATTCCTCTCCTGCCTGTTTGTTCCCATAACAATAAGGGAGTATGAAGGCAAGCCATATTCCCTGAAACAATACTATATATTTGATGGATTTATAAAAACAATTTAAAAATACATCTTTCTGCTTTTCCATGGTTACAAAGACAAGCATTAATAATGGCTGAAGATATGGCATCATATAGCGAAGATAGGTAAATGCCTTCGTTCCATATTCTTTCGTTCCATATCCGTCCATAATGGCATTTGTTGCCGTAGCAATCCAGGTCAATGACTGTGCTGCAATGGTCATTCCGGTACAAAGCACAAAAAAGCTTCCAATCACAAAATAGAGCCGTTCTTCTGCATTATCAGCCTGAATGGTCTTTAATACAAATGCCTCTTTTCCTTTTTTGACAATTAATAAAATTACCATCACCAGTGCGGTTATCAACAGTCCGCCCGATATCATACTGGCAATGTTAATCTGTCCGAAAATCGTAAAGAGACAGGACTTGATTCCCTCCGCTGTCTTTAATAAGGCTAACTTCTCTTCTCCGATATTCACGCGGGTATTGCGAACCCCTTCTGCCGCACTCCATACAACTGATTGATACATTTTAATTCCTTTTTTCATCAAAATGTATCCGCCCGCTGTCAGTATTCCCAAAACAGGCAGTGAGACCAGTTTTTTTCGATACATAATTCCATACAACGCAATCACTAATACGGCTGCAAAAATATAGGTTGTTGTTCTTGCATGTACCGTCAGTGCATATAACATGAGCAAGACAAAAAAGCCGGTCCACATTGCCCTTTTCTTCGGCTCTTCTGTGAGTACCAGCTTTGCTAATACCAGACATATGCACCAGCTGATCAGCATGAGCATATGCTCATTATAGAACACGGTCGTACGGACAACGGTAACATAAGAAATCGTGGCCGTCATCAACAGTGCTTTTTTCTCATCTGTGATACCAAAAACTCTTTTAATCAGATAAAAACAGATGACTGCTGCCACACTCTCTAATACTCCGGTGCAGACTAACAGGGTACGATAGAGTATGACCGGATCTTTGATCCACTGCATCAGTGGTGTTGCCAGTATACTCATTCCAAAACCATAATATCCTGCTTTTGATACAACGGCATTCCAGTTCTGTGAAGAAAAGAATACCGCACCATTCATAGTAGACAGCTCATCTGAAACTGTTCGCAGCGGAATTGCCTGCAGACTCCAGAAGAGTCTTGGCAAAAATGCGATCAAAAATGCCCAGATATAGCCTGTTTTTTGTCGAATCCCGGTCATTCTGTTATCCATCTGTATCCTCCTTGAGCCTTTAGTCCTTAGTTTTCCTCTTTTTCGGAATCGTAATCCAGTTTACGCACATGGTACTGGATATCCTCTAATAACTTCCGGTTTGATGCGATAATGTCGCCCATCAGTCCGAGTACCCATACAAGCACTCCTATGATGATCAGCATTGACGCAAGGATCAGTGACTGGATATGACCGGCACCGCTTCCTCCAACTGCATAGACGATAAAACGGATTCCCAACGCAACTCCGCCAATGACAGGAATTGTTCCAAGTCCCATAAAGAAGGACAGTGGCTTGTACATTAAAAATGCACGGATGATCGTTAACATGGATCTCTTTACATAACCAAACATACTGCTGAACAGTCTGGATGGACGCAGTTCTGCATTGGTACGGATCGGAACAGAAGTCATTGCCATCTTGGTACGTCCTGCCTGTACGATGGTTTCTAAAGTATAGGTATATTCATTGGTAACATTCAGACGCATTGCCGCATCCCTGCTGTAAGCACGGAATCCACTCGGTGCATCCGGGATGTCTGAGTTCGATGCCTTACGGACTACCCAGCTTCCAAAATGCTGCAGTTTCTTTTTGAGTGGTGAAAAATGCTCTGTCTGATCGATCGGACGTTCGCCGATCACGATGTCTGCTTCTCCGTTTAAGATCGGGCGTATGATCTTTTCAATATCTTCGCCGCAGTACTGGTTATCTGCATCGGTATTGACAATGATGTCTGCGCCGTTTCTAAGGCACGCATCCAGTCCTGCCATAAATCCTTTTGCAAGACCTTTGTTCTTTTTGAAATTGACAACGTAGTTCACGCCCCAGTTCTTTGCGACTTCTACGGTATTGTCCTTACTTCCGTCATTGATGATCAGATATTCGATCTCATCAATGCCATCGATGTGCTTTGGCAGATCGTTCAATGCGATCTCTAATGTCTCTGCCTCATTGTAACATGGTATCTGTATAATTAATTTCATTAGTTTATTCCTCCCAGCATAATCTAAAGCATTTTATCACAACTGTCTTGCTTTTGCAAGAATTGTTGAAAAATCATCTTTTTCACTTTATCTTACAGTTGCTTCTCTTTGAAATTGATTGTTCTTTCCATCTCTGGCTGTTATCGTGATCACGGTATTCCGGTTCTGCCTGTTGATCTTAATGGTATATTTTCCCTGTTTCGTTGTTTTTGAGGAACCTAAATTCTTGTTACCATATTTTGCAGTCACCCTCGCTCCCGGCTGTGCCCTGCCTGTGATCCGGTTCGAATAACTTGCTAACCAGTTGATCCTGATCGCCTTTGTCGTTCTGACCGGTGCACTCGAACCTCCGACAAGGAGGATTTCTTCTTTTGCCCCATTCGAGAACTGATTGTCTCTCAGGCTCGTTGCCTTAGAACCCTGATACATGGCAACTCCATATCTGCGGTTATCGGTGATCACGTTTTCTTTGATGGTCAGTCTGCTTGTGCTTGCGTAAATTCCCGACTGTCGGTTAGCAATGATGGTATTTCCCTTTAAATTCGCCTTAGAATACAATTGTAATTCCACACCTGACTTTTTATTTTTTTGCACTTCACAATCATATATTTTCACTGCACCAGAAGACACACTGACACCGGCTCCTTTATTCTGTTCAATTTTTACACCGGATCGTAGGGAAACATCTGCCTGTTCTGCTGCAAAAACCCCGCTCTCAGCATTTTTTGCAACTGTACCGCCCTCTAATTTCAGTTTTGATTTCTTCTCGGCGATAATACCGTAATGCTTATTTCCTCTGACCGATGGATTTTTTATGACTGCCGAGGATGTTCCGGTCAATGTGATACCCGCCCCGCCATTTGAATATGTGATAAGCTTTCGGATATCCGCATTTTTTGACTTATAGATATAAAGACCCGTAGCACCATTTCGGTATATCTTTGTGGAACCCTGTAGCTTTAATTTCGAAGAACCACAGGAAATCCCATTCTTTTCATTACTGTATATTTTATTGGTCCCTTTGAGAGTTACCGTTGAATTTTCCGTGATCTGCAATCCGTGTTTGTCACATTCATAGATGATATTATTTCGCAGCGTTGCATTTTTTACATCATTCAATATGATCCCTGCCGCTTTGCCGGACACACGGTTACGCTCGATCACGACATTCTTAATTGAATAGTCGCCTGCCGGTACGATGGTCTTGCCATTTGATGTATAAGATGTACGCACATGCGTTCCAAATACCCGGATCATGGCACCTCCGGTATCATGTCCACTCATCCGGTCCTTTCTGATGACATTATCCGCAATGACCAGATTTGCCGTTAAAGGCTGTGCTTTTACCTTGCTTCCATCCGCCGGTGCATAAAAATTCTTCCCATAAGAATCTGACATACTGACACTACGAAAGTCGATTGCCTCACTACAGTCTACAAAGGTATTATGTACAATATTGCAATTTTTGTAATTATACATTCCGATTGCTTTTCCTTTGATATCGGAGAAAAAATTGTCGCTGATCGTAATATTACTCATATACTTTCCTACGACTGCCGAATGTGTTCCGATTGCCCGGTATAACTCCGTAAATGTATTATTTTTGATCAATACATTCTGACACCGTGCATCATCATACACCTCACATCCCGGCATAATAGAACTGTTATTGCAGATATCTAACTGAACTGCCTCTTTTTTCAAAGACGCTTTATCCTGACTGTAGTCGCTGAAAGTACAGCCTAAAATGGACAGCCCTTTAATGCCGCCCATTTCAAGATGATGTGCATTAAAACTGTTCTGCACCGTACAGTTCAAAAATTCAATATCCGAAGCATGGACAAACCTAAAGATCGGATTGGTGTTCTTCGTCACACTTCCAAGTCCATCCCAGATCCCACCTTCGATCAGAACATTTTTGGTACCGGCGTATCCGCCTCCCGTTCCAACGGTCTGCATCAGATTCCGCTTATACGGCGTCGTTCTGCGGATTGTTGCCCCCTGTGCATAAATCCAGAGATTGCTGTAAATGATCAGACCATGTCCGTCCTTATCCTTCACATCATAGACTCCACCCGGAATCACAATCTTACACTGCTCATCCGGGTGTTTCTGTTGATACTTATGGGCTTCATCAATTGTCTTTTGAAACGCCTTATAATTGTTTTTAGATGTTACAGATGCACCGTAATCCAATACGTTGAACTCCTTTTTTACATTTGTAAAGTTCAGTCTTGCACCTGTGGCTTTCGCCTGTCTCCGGGTTGTCTCAACGGTCATCGGTTCCTGCTCTTTTGCAGACACTGTCATCTGCCCGTATAGCAGGCACCCCGCCAGAAGTATGACTCCCAAAATCCATTTCGAGCCTCTTTTTCGCATCCTGTATTTCCTTTATCTATTTGCCTACTTTCACCGTCCGCTGATAGATATTCTTCTTTGCATCTGTGCTGTAGACACCAATGGTTGTACCTTTTTTCTGCTTTTTGATCTTAATGACATAGCTTCCGGAATTCTGTGCCACTCCGGTTCCAATCTTCTTACTTCCTGCCTTTACGGTCAGCTTTGACTTTGGATGTGCAGATCCGGTTACCTGTTTCATGTTAGAAGTTACTGCATTCAGTTTTGTGGAAACGGTTGTTTTTACCGGTGCTTTTGCTCCTCCGCTGACTACGATCTCATTCTTTCCTTCATTGGATAAGGTGTTCTTTGTCAGAGAAGATGCTTTTGCACTGCCTGCTAATGAGATTCCATATTTCTTGTTATTCTCGATCGTATTGGATGAAATATTCAAATTTCCACTATTTGCAGTGATTCCGGATTTTTTATTCTTCGTAATCTTACTGCTGTTGACCGTTCCCTTAGAAGAACTTGAAAATCCGATTCCATTCTCTTTGTTGTTGTTTACGGTAATCTTCTTAGCTGTTAAATTACTTGCTGTGACGGAAATACCGTTTTTCTTATTACTGCTTACCGTACCGCCTGTCATGGTAAGTACGGAGCCTTTATTCATCGCAATTCCGTTACCGCTGTTATTTTTGATCTCTGCGGAAGAGATCTTACATCCCTTGGATTTATCTGTCAGGCTGATTCCATGGCTCTTATTCTGTGCAATGATACATTTATTGGAAACGCTGATCTTACTCTTGGTTACATTGATACCGTTGACAGAGTTCTTTTCAATTCTTCCGCCTTTGAAATAAGCCTCTGAATTTTTCTCTACTAATACACCGTTGCGTGTATTCTTCTGGATCTTTCCTCCGGAAATCGTTACTTTGGAACCATCTGCGATCTGGACACCGCTTCTCTTACATCCGGTGATCGTATTATTGCTGAGAGTTGCACCTCTGACATCACCTAAGGAAATACCGTTTGCTTTTCCTGAGATGGTGTTGTTCTCAATGCGGACACCTTCTACATAATAATTACCCTTCGGAATTGCCAGTTTGCCGTTTGCATAATAAGCACTGTCTACTTTTGCTCCGAATACACGGATGGCTGCGTCCGGTGCCTCATGACCTGATGCGGTATCCGTAGTGATCTTATTCTTAGAGATCAACAGATTTGCTTTTAAACCGCCTGCCTTTGGTGTGCTTCCATTTGCCGGTGCATAAAAACTTCCGTTATACTGCTTATTCATGCTCATGGCTCTGAAGTCGATCGCTTCACAGCAGTTTGTAAAGGTGTTGCCGCTGATGATGCAATTGGTGTAATTGTATGTATTAATTGCTTTTCCTTTGATATTGGAAAATACATTATTACGAATCACAACATTGTCATAGTATAAACCAACGACTGCGGAATGGCTTCCCACTGCACGATACAAATCCGTAAATGTATTATTTTCTATCAATACATCACTGCAAAGGGCATCATCACTGGTCGTTCCCGGCATGATGCTCTTGTTATTGCAGATATCTAACTGGATTGCTTCTTTCTTTAAGCTGGAATCATTCTGACTGTATTTTCTGACCGTACATCCCTGCGCTGTAAAGCCTTTCACACCACCCAGCTCTATGATGTGAGCATTAAAGCTGTTCTGTACAGTACAGTTGATAAATGCCATGTTGGATGCATGCGCAAAGCGGAATACGGAGTTGGTATTCTTGGTTTCCGCTCCCTGTCCATCCCAGATTCCACCTTCGATTTTAACATTCCGGGTAACATTGTAGCCTTTTCCACCCATGTCGGTCTGCATCAGATGCCAGTTATAATCACTTCTTCTCTTAATGGTTGCACCCTCTGCATAAATCCAGGTGTTGCTGTATACGATCAATCCGTGACTGCTTTCGCCTTTGATGCGGTAAGTTCCTTTCGGTATCACGACCTTACACTGTGAACCCGGATGTTTTTTCTGATACTTATTTGCCGCATCCAGTGCTGCCTGAAATGCAGGATAGTTATCATCCAAAGAAGTACTTGCACCATAGTCTTTTACGTTGTAGGTTGCACCGATATTACTGAAGTTTAACTGTGCTCCCTGAGAGCTTGCTGCTCCTAAGTTGCCATCCTCTAACGTTGTTGTCTCTACGACCGGAACACTCTCCGCTGCCTCTACCTGTGCCAATGCCGGAACCTGTAAACTTCCGGCTGCCACAACGGCTGCCATAAGAATTCCAACTCCATTTCGTCTGTTAATTCGTCTTTTCATAGTCCTCTCCTTCCTTTGCTTGTTCCTCCATTGCCTATGAAAGATACTGCTATATACATTATAATTCCAAATACTACATTATCCAACCATATTTTTCTTTTCTCTTACTCGATAAATATTCTTTTAACTGCCTCGCCCTTTACTTTCCAGAATTTTCTCAATCCCAGGGAAGTGTACTGGATAAACAGTCCTGTTACCACCGCCAGTATCACATAGAGTATAAGCATTCTTCCCTCACCCATCTGTGGAAAAAGATTTCTCATCTCCTTAGCCCAGAATCCATGTCCCAAATACAAGGAAAAGCTAAAACTTCCAAACCACGAAAATAATTTATGGGAAAACAATGGCATAACAATAGATTGTTCACTGCAGGTGATAGTCACAGAGAGCCAGAGAATCATAAGCAGTATCCAGTCTGCCTTTGAACCTGTATGACTGTAGCTATACCAGATAACACCACCATATCCCATCCAGGACACGAAAAATAACAATGTCTTTGCTACATTGTTAAAAGATATTTTTTTCATAAATTCTGCCATTCGAAAGGAAAGACATCCCATGCAGATTTCCATGGTTCCCCTTATCATAGAACGCAAGCACAACCCCTGCCATTTCATAGGTCTTCTGAGAGAAGGAAATTTTTGATAACTGTATCCTAAAAGAAAGCAAATCATCAATGGTGCTATAATATAGAAAAAATTCTCCTTGTATTTTCTAAGCAGCGGCCACAATAACAGCATGCTCAAAATCATTGCCGAGATATACCAGGTGGCATCATTTGACAAATAACTGGCATCATTTGGCGAATAACCCACAATTCCTGTATTGGTTAAAAACAGCAGTTCCCAGATAGATGCAAAAAGGTCTTTTACTACCTGTTTCCAAGAAACAAAATGCCAGTGCTTAACCACAAATGCGATGACCCATGCAACATAAATATCGGGCATAAATCTTAAAATCTTTTTTTTCATAAACTCAAAGGTATCTATACCTAAATTTTCTTCATATGCTTTTTTGGCTGCATTCCTCGCCATCATAACCCCTGAAACAACAAAGAAAAAATCTACTGCAATACTTCCACCTTTAAAATACCCATTTTCTGACTGTATAAAGTATCCTGAATGAAAACTGATAACGACGATGCAAAAAAGCAGTTTAAAAAAATCCAATTCTCCATTTCTCTTTTGTGCCTTTACTTTTTCCATGATGTAACTCCTCCTATTTCTTTGCTCAAGAACAGAGCAAAGCATTTTCCTCTGTTTCCTCTCATACTACTCTCCTCGTATTTTTCATGTCTTAATTTTTTTCTTCAAATACTTCTTCATCTGACCTGTGACTAACAGATACACCACGGACAATCCACAATAAACTACACCACCTGCTGCCAGTTCGATCAAAAGCAGAAGCACAGATGCTTTTCTTCCATTTCCTATAAAAGATACTGCTATATACATTATAATTCCAAATACAACATATATCCAACCTTTTTTCAGATAATTTCCAAATTCTAACTCTTTTCTGGTCTTAAAGGTCTGAATCAACATTACCGTATATTCGGCAAAGATTGTTGCGATGACTGCTCCCATTGCATCATAACGTATGATCAGTATCGCATTTAAGATGACATTAACCACTGCTCCCGCGATCACCGATACGACATAGATCATATCCTGGCTGTTTGGAAGCAGATACTGGGTACGCACGACATTTGCCCATGCCTTACAAGGGATCATGACGGTTAACGCCGTGATCAGGGCAATACATGCCGTATATTGTTTTCCGTAAAATACCACGGTAAATACCGGTGCAATGGCTGCTAATCCAAACGTCGTTGCCATGGAGATCCAGATCGTAAAATACATGGAATTTGCAATATATTTTCTGCTGAGTTCCTTTTCTCCCTTTTGTACGAGATTGGACATTCTTGGTAGCATAACCATTCCAAGTGCATTGATGATCGCCATAGGGATCTGCAAAATTCTCTCGGAATATTCATAGTAACCTACCTGTGCATCCGTACTCATAATTCCTAACATAATCTTGTCCATGACATTGTAGATACTGATCGCCAGTACCGGAATGAACAATACCAGATTCGGCTTGATGTGGTGTGCCACCTCTGCCCAGGTCGGTCTCCGGAACTTTGTTAATTTTCTGACATATGGCCAGAGTGCCAATGTACTTAACAACTGGCTGCCCGCCATAACAAATGTATATAAGATTAAATCACTCTGGTCTTTTACAAATACGAAGATACCAACTAAGGACAAAATACGGATGACCATATTTCTGGTAACGGTCAGCTTGAATTTTTCTAATCCGAAAAAGAACCAGTTAATATCAAAGGCTGCGGACATCAGGTACACTCCCTGTACTAATGCCACGGTACGGTTCGCATCAATGATCCATACTAAATAGATGACATAGGCAGTTACGGAAATTGCCGAGGTCAGAAGCTGGAGTACATAGATACTTGAAAAGGTCTTAGACAGCTTCTCTTTGTCATCACGGATCAGTGCAATACTCCGGTTTCCGTAATTGTTCACTCCCAGCATTGCCGCTAACAGGAAAAAATTCGCTACTGAATAGGTGTAAGAATAAATTCCGCTCTTATCCGGTCCGAGTACCCTTGCGATATAGGGGGATGTTACCAGCAAAATAACAAGATTTAATATCTGATATACCAGATTATATGAAAAATTTTTCTTAATACTGCTCATGCTTTCGCCTCAATGCTCTTTTTATAATTCAAAGGATGATTTTTCCGGAAGGATATGCTCAAAGCATTCGATCACCTTTGGTTTTGCCTCTTCAAATTCTTCCTGAGTACAGGTATCGTTAATGCAGATCATCCGTTTTTTCTGGTTGCGGATCGTATCATACAATTCCCGATTGTCTGCACCGACGGCATACATCTTTCCTAACTTTAACACATTAAACGGTTCAAAATTACCGCGGAACAGGTTCCAGTAGCGGAATACAAACTGATTGACATCCGAAATGGAACGGAATCTGTGGGAAATCGTCTCATTTAAGATTTCCGGCTCTTTTTCCCAGAACTCCTGATAGGTGGACTTTAAGTTTGCCATCGGAAGATGATGGCTTAAGACTCCGATCAGGTTTGGGAACGGCAGCATATACATGATCCAGTTGTATATTGCATATTTTCCGTATTTGGGACTTAACATTTTCTTCTTTAAATCCTTTTTGATCTGTTTCCGTTTAAAGTATTTACCCATCAGGTTCATGTTGTTGACCATCGTATGCGAAAATACATAGGTTTTTCCGGAAAATCCCAGCGGATATTCGCATAACATGTCACACGGCTTTCCATTTCTGAAAAAGTCCGTCTTTTCCACCTTGTCGATCAGAAACATATCGTCATTAAAATAGACGAAATGTTCACTTAACTCCTCGATCCGGTGCAGGTTCATGTCGATCGGACGGGAACTGAACGTCGGCAGACATTCCTTTGGGATAAAATCCTCATGCCTGACAAAACGCAGCTTCGGATGCTCTAAGTTCAGCCACTCCGGATAATGACCACAGGTTACAAAATAGACGTTGTTGACCCACGGTGCGAATTTTTCCACTCCGCGAAACCAGTACTTTAAGTTCTCCCATTCCCGATAACGGTTTGCGGAAGCATCCTGTCCTTTATCGGCAGTATATTTTGCTTTACTTGCCTGCCACTCAGGGTCATTTCCGTCTACCCAGAGAATGACAAAGTCTACTTTTTCATCTTCTGCTATCTTGCCCATAATTCTTCTACGACCTCCGTCATTCTGTCCCAGGAATACTTGTATTCTTCCGCTTTTACGTTCTGTGCAAATTCTTCTTCTTTTTCTTCTTTAAAATAGCGGATGACTGCGTCTGCGATCTGTTCCGGATTCTTGCTCTCTACCACATATCCGGTCTTACCGTCGGTTACAACGTCCGGCAGTCCTCCGACATTGGTTACTAATACCGGTTTCCGGAATCCGTAAGCAATCTGTACGATCCCACTCTGTGTCGCTGACTCATATGGAAGCACCACCAGATCACAGGCAGCAAAGTATTTTTCTACCTCTTTATCCGGGATATAACCCTCTACCACTTCCACGGCATCTTCAATCTTCTTCTCACGGATCAGTTCCATATACTGATCTCTGTCCTCTCCGAAGTCTCCGACTACGAATAAACGGAGATTTTCCACCTGCTCTGTAATCTTTGGCATGGCGCGGAGCAGATGTTTTAAACCCTTGTATTCTCTTACAAATCCAAAGAACAACAATATCTTTTCGTCCTCGGATGCCCGGATCAGTTCTCTGGATTCACTGCGGCTTAAATTCTGCAAACGGAACGCATTATAGGTTGGGTGCGGTGTCAGCTTGACGACCGGATCACTCTTGATCTGATAAAGATCGGACTCATCCATCTTAGACTGAACAATAAAGTAATCTCCCTTTTCTAATACCCTTTTCGTTAAGAAGCGGTCCATTGGGAAACGCTCATGCGGGAATACGTTATGACATAAAAACATGATCTTCGTATGCTTCTTCAACATTTTTTCCATGATCCAGAAACACGGTGCAAAGTACGGATGCCACCATGGGAAGATCACTAGATCCGGTTTTTCCTTTAAGATCCATTTGGATGCCTTCACGATATTAAACGGATTTGCAGTGTGTATCCAGTATTTTGTCTCCGGCACCTCAAACTGTGGGTTGTCGTAGTCCTTCTGTTCTTTTTTGTATAAAAACTTCGGATACTGCATCTGGAAGGATACCATGGTCACATCGTATTTCTTACGCAATGCCTTACACATCAGTCCCGTATAGTGGGCAATTCCGCCTTTATACGGATAAACCGGTCCTATCATCACTATCTTCTTTAAGTCTTTCTTCATATTCTTACCTCACTGCTTTTTCTGATCTACTGTGCGATTGTCTCAATGCTCCTGATACGGATCTTGCTTCCTTTTTCTGCATTTATCCGGTATCGGACCCATTCCATGCCGGTTATTACGGACACATCCTTGATCGTGATCTTTGTTGCATCTTTTGGCATCTCCTGCTCTGCAATGATCTCATCCTGTGCATTTCTCACACGGAAGGTTGCTGCACTGTCCTCTTTCGCCTGAATCACTTCATAATGTACTACGATATCATAGGTTGCATCTTTTTCGATTTTTTTCTTATTACTGCGCAGTACCGTTTCTTTCTTTCCGGAAGAGAGCACATTTCCGTCACTCTCCATTTTTCCCCAGTATTCATATCCCGAACTATAGCAAAAATCCCTGTTGGTTCCGGATTGTGGGAGTGTGTTATCTCCATCTAAGACATTTTCTTTGACCCGGTAAAGCCGGAAAATTCCAAATACCTGTACTTCTTCTAACTGCTTTGCGATCTGCTTCGGCATCAATTCATATTCCTTTTGGGTCATCAGAACCATATACGGGGTCTTTAAATGTGCATTATCAAAATAATAAGTACTTGCTCCCCAGCCGACTCCATGGTTGTAGCCTCCCCAGGTACTGATCTCCACATTTGGGTTGACATTCCGCATACATCTTCCCATTGAAATGGATTCCGAGCCGATCGTAATAATCAGATGAACTCCCTCCTGCTCTGCCGTGAGTGTGATTCCCTGCATATCGCCCTGATAGTTATAGCAGTCTCTCATATAGTTCTTATAGTCATAGACGTTGACAAACAATAAAAGAACGATCGTAACCAGAACAATGGTCTGCTCTAAGAGTTTTCTCTTTTCCCATAAGTCCGATGCTGCAATGGAGGTCAGCAGGATCATCGGTATCATGCTGATCAGATGATAACGGTATTCAAACGTCTTTGTCGCATAGTTGACATTGGCAAAGATCAATACGATCAAATTGACTGCAAAAATGCAGGTAATCATCCCAACAAGTTCTTTATATTTTTCATTTTCTTTTAAATGTTTTAACAAATAAATCCATGATGCTAAGATCACTGCCGCTAAAAAGAAACGGAACAGATACATCATTCCATAGGTCTGTGTTACCGGAATATCCTCATAGTCCGGGATTCCGCCAAACAACTGGAAGATTCCGGTCAGGCATTTTGCGATCACCGACGGGAAATGCTTTGCCTTTGTGAGCATCATCTGGCTTCCGACCGACTCAATGATTCCGGTACGTCTGCCCACTTTAATGCCTACCACATAGATGGCGGATTCTAAGATCAGAAATCCAAGCCTTTTGTTAAAAATCTGTTTGATATCGTTTCCGATCAGTACATGAAGGATTTCATATCCGATCAACGGTAATACGGCACAAAGCAGGATATATTCTCCACTTGAAACTGCGGTATCAAATACGAAAAAGGTTGCAAACAGGATCAGATACCAGTATTTTTTAATTTCCTGTCCTTTGTGCATCCGTACTAAGATATCGATCAGTAACAGCGGTACTAACAGCTTATACGCATAAGAACCTGCACTGGTAAAAAGCATCGGCATATAGCCCAACTGTCCTGTGCTGTATGGTGTCAGAAGAAACAGTACGGCAAGCAAACGCATATTTTTTTTAACATCTGCCTGTTTTAAAATATCATAGAACAGACATGCATAGACGATCACGGTCACAATATTTGCAAGTCCAAATGCCGTAAATGCATTCTTCGTAATACCATAGAACAATGCTCCTAAAAGAACCGGCGAATCAATACCCAAAGTGGTCTGATATGCCCAGTCTTTTAAAAGGATACGCTTCTGTCTCCACATTTCTACGATCTGTGCATAAGCACAGGAGGAATCATAATTTGATTCATACGGCAGTCTGGTCAGATTAAATACTGCCAGCGCTCCAATCTGTATCACTATTCCCACACAGAGCAGGATTTCTAACCAATGCTCTTTTATCCAGGTCTTATTCATCATCTTCTCCTTTATTCCTGTTTCCAGAGATGAACGGAATCACAGCGAAGGCTGCCACCCTCTGTCTGTACACGAAACTCAATTCCTTCCTCTGCTCCCTCAACGTCAAATTCCAACTCTACTTCTTTGTTTCCTGCTATTTCTTTTTCTGCTAACAGGTTTCCACCCATTGCGATCTCACATTTTCCATTGGTCTCTTCTGCCGTATCAATAGAAAATACCACACGATAATGGCCCTTTTCTAACTTCATATACGGACCCCAGAAGGCATAACCGGCTTCTTCTGTTTCGATGACATTTCCGGTCCGTGTACTTCCCGCTGCGATCGTAAACAGGGACATCGGGATCTCAATCTCTGTCTGATCGGCTGCTCTTAAACGGTAAACCGAAGTGTTCATCTCTTCCGTATCTAAGGCTCTTGGAAAATGCTCTGTTGTTTTTTCTAAAAATGTTCCCTGAATGATCTGCTCTGACAACTCCTCTGCCTGTACATGGAACAGATCCAGTTCTCCGACATTTCCGATATAATAGACTTCGCGATCCTGCAGATACTTCTGCAATTCCCCTCGCATATCCTTTAACAGAAAAACATTTTTTCCATATAGAAAACGATAGCTGCCCGCTAACGAAGTATTCGTGGTCAGATATATCTTATCATCCTCTAACTGCTCTGCCGCCTTCTCATACTGTTCATCCATGCCGCCATACATTTTTTCCGTTAAAAATGCTGCACTCCGGATCAGAAGCATCCCTGTGATAAGAAGTGCAAGTCCTCCCTGTACCACAGATTTCCCCCTGCGGTTCTTCCCACTCCACGGTAACCGGCTGATCCCATAGGCTGCCATCATCAGTACAAACGGGATACAGACAAAAATCCATCTTCTTGACATCCAGATATGATCCGGACTGATGGATGGTCTGACGATATAGGCGATCAGATTGCTGAATCCGATCGCTAAAAAGAGCAGATATCTTTCCCACTCCTGATTCTGATGCAGTATCCTGTAAAAACCGTAAAACAGTAATATCATTGCCGGGATCGTCACATACCAGCAGAACTGCTGCATGGCATAGAGGTTGACCGGCTCTTCGTAATTTTTTAACAATACCGGACGCAGGAGATAGGCAAATAATGCCAATACTCCAAGCAATACGGATAACAGTACACTGCCCCTGCCCTGTACGAACTCCCGGATCTTTTCAGGGCTGTCGCTTTCCTGTCCTGTCTGTACAGCGTTTCTCTGCATGCTTTTCCTTTTCATGCTGAGGATTGCTCCTACGAGGAGCACCAATACCGCTAACACCACATTGATCCCGACGATCATCGCAAGTCCTTTGTGCAGATGCACCTTATAATATGGATAGGAAAAAATAAAACCATATCCCAACGCCGCGGCGCCAAGTATCAGATAAAGTCCTGCTGCCACTCTCGCGTATTTTTTCTTCACCTCAAACCATTCACAGTAGCCCCACATCACAAGGATGCCGACACCAATGATATAGGCATCGATACGATTAAAGGTGGAGATTCCAAACAACAGTCCCGCATATCCCGCATATCGCAGCTTTTCGGTTTCCCAGCCCTCGTAAAACCAGTAAAGTCCAAGAAACAGAAGCATCTGGCTTAACAGCTCTGTCTGCGTGATCCTTCCAGCCCAAAGCTGTGCCGGATTGACAGTCAGAAAAAGCAATGCCAGCCCTGCCGCCTTTTCACCGAACATCCGCTTTGTCAAAAGATACATGATACCCAGTGCAAAGAAATTGATAAAAGCATTGACGCGTACCAGACCTTCTAAACCTCCCACCCGGTAACCTACGGCTAACAGACTTGGAAACATGTGTAAGAACTGTGTTACCACACTTCCCGGCTCTTTGGAAATTCCATATTCATATTCCGAGTAAAAGCCCGGTGCGTCTAATTTTAATAAGTCTTTTACTTCTTCATAATGCTCATTCAGATAAACATTGCTCTCATAAGTGATCCCACCGGTTTTTGCAATATGCACACCGTTGATGAGATAGACTCCCGGGTCCCTGCCTGCCGGCATATATTTTGTCGGAAAGAAAAAACACAGGCAAAATGAAATCAGTAAAAGAGCAACGGCGGCTACATCCCACCGGCTCATTTTTCCTGACGCTTCCTGTACTTTTTCCCTCTTGCAAACGATCCACAGACAAATACCCGCTGATACAAACAATACTGCACTCAGTGCATATAAAGAGAACATTCCAAGAACGGCAAGCAGATTTGCAGCTACTGCGATTTCTGCTATCTCCGCCGCTCCCGCCAGAATTCCTTTTTCCATATAATTGTATTTATGCGGCAAAAGTCTTGCACACAGGAACCCCTGCAACAGTACCGCAGCAAAAAATATGAAACCTTCTGCCATTCCCAACTTCTCCTAATCCTTATCCACACCGTCTGCATAGGCGATCATCCTTGCCAGATGCCATATCTCCAGACTTGTATATTTCTGTCCGATGATCCGCTCTGCATAGAGTCTTGACAGCCACTTCTTGTCTGCATAGATTTCTTCCGGTTTTTCCTCTTTTGTTAAATCCTGATTTGTTTTTTCATGTTTCTCATAGGCATCCTGAATAAATTTTAAGGTGTCCTCTGCCACGACCTTCCACTGAAACCGCTCTAAACGTTTCTTGCCTTTTTGTAAAAGTTCCTCTAAATCGGTTTCTGACAATGCCTGTACCAGTCCTCTGGTGATATCCGATACATCATTCGGATTGACTAAAACGGCTCCGTCTCCTCCGACTTCCACAAGGCTGGAATTATTCGATGTTAAAACCGGAGTTCCACATGCCCAGGATTCCACGACCGGAAGTCCGAAGCCTTCATACTTCGATGGAAATGCAGTCAGGTGTGCTAAATTATATAAGATCAGAAGCTCTTCATCCGTAACAAAATTCGTACAGATGACTCTTCCGTCTGCATCAGACTCTTTTGCGAGTTTCATAAAGCCATCCACAGTTTCCTGTGACAGCTTACAGACAATGACTAACTGATACTGTTCCTTTAACTCCGTTGGCATTGCTCCAAAGGCACGGATCAGTCCATCTAAATTCTTTCTGCCGTCTGCACCCCCCGTACAGATAATAAAGGAATCCGTAATACCGAATTTTTCACGGATCTCTTTTTCTGTTTCATCGGCAACCGGAATCTCTTTGAATCTTTCATCTACCGCACCCCAGATGACATCGATCTTCTCCGGCGCAAAATTCATGTATTTGATCATATCCTGCTTTACACTCTCAGAAATGACCAGTATCTGATCCACCCATTTGAGCATATCGATCCTCATCTCATAGTACTGCTTTGCACGGCTGAAACGTGGAAAGTACTGTTCCTTTCTCATGTATGGGATAATATCATATACCGTTGCGACAACCGTCACACCCTCAAACCATTCCTTACGGTAGAGCGTCATATTCTCATCAAACGGAGAGGTCATATAGAACACATCGATCTGATTATCCTTTAAAAAACGCTTTACGACTTTTCCGACTAATTCATAGTTGATACGGTCATGCAGTAAAAAATTGCCTTTTCCGAAAAAATAAAACTCTTCATGCAGATTTGACGCATCCTCCATAAACTCACTCAGGGAAAAATCTGCTTCATAGGTATTTAAAAAGAAATACTGGTTTTCTTTATCTATCTCTGCCATTTTTAAAAACTGGCTCTTCGTGTAATTTCCAATTCCACGATTCTTGCTTGCAGGTCCTAAAATCCCAACAGAATCAAATCCTATATTCATTCGCTTACCTCCTGTTGTTCTTTCATCTTTGCCATAGCTTCTAAGATTCCCTCCTGTGTCTCCTGAAGGTTGTGAAGCGTGTTCAATACCTGTCTGTTATAGGCAATCTGTTTTTTTGCAAACGGTCCCATGAAAAACACTTTAAAGATTTTTCCAAACACCCGTCCAAACAGACGTTTCATCCTCGAAGGATCCTGCAGATCATAGATTGCAAGTGAATAGTGCTGCTCTAATTCATCTAACATATCATCTAATTTCTGCACTTCGCTTTCCATATAGGAACTGTCTTTTTGTTCAAAACAAAGACGAATCGCTTCTTTTTTACTGATCAGCTGCATAAAGATTTCTTTTTCTGCCTCTGAACGAAATTCCAGTTTTTCCATATCCGCTACTCCTTCTGCACTTCTTCTAGTTCCCAACTGTGCGGAATCCGCACAACTCCGATATCACTCTTAGAATTGTATAATTCAAACGGCATGACTTCTCTGTAAAAATCAATCGGTTCTTCTAAATCGGTCTGGATCGCTAAATCCAGCGAATAAGAACCCTCTAATAAATCCATCTCTTCTAACCGGATCCGCACCGTTCCATCTTCCTTAAAACTCAGATCACCGATGTTGTCGATATGCGTATTGCATCCGTAACAGTGCATGCCATCCCGACGGAAAATCCCAAATCCCATCATGGCTTTTTCTACCGGCTCATTGACATGGAACTGAACCTGGATCGTGATCGGTTCACCGCAGGTAAAGGCTCTCTGCTTCTTTCCTTCGGCATTCTGCATCTCCACCTCAGTAATGACCACCCGTTTATCACCATAACGCTTTTCATCCTCTGTTTCTTCCGGCTCCGGCGGAACAAATTCATCCATGTTCTCATTTGCCATCTTTTTACGCATTTCATTCATGTAGTTTTGGTATTTCGGATGTACGTCACGCGGTGTACCGCTCAACTTGATCTGTCCGTCCTGCAGCCAGATTGTCCGGTCACAGATCTGCTCGATCTGTCCTAACGCATGGGATACGATGATAATTGTCGTTCCCCGCTCTTTGATCTCTTTTAATTTATCAAAACATTTCGCCTGAAAATTCGCATCTCCTACGGCTAAGATCTCATCGATCAGAAGGATATCTGCATTGACATTGATCGCAACTGCAAACGCCAGCCGCATATACATTCCTGAAGAATAGGTACGCACCGGATTGTCGATAAATGCCTGTAACTCTGAAAACTCAATGATCGTATCCAGTCTCTCTTCTATCTCCCGTTTGGAAAGACCAAAGATTGCCGCATTCGTATAAATATTCTCTCTTCCGCTCATATCCGGGTGGAATCCGGCTCCAAGCTCGATCAGGCTGGATACCCTGCCCCGCATCTCCACAGTACCGGAGGTCGGATAGATGATCTTCGTCAGCAGCTTTAAGGTGGTACTCTTTCCACAGCCATTGTGTCCGATCAGTCCGACTGCTTCTCCTTTTTTAACCTCGAAGCTGATGCCGTTTAATACCTGACGGTTCTCATAGCGGTTTCTCTTCCAGAACAGCATCTTTTCCTTTAACTGGCTGCCTTTATCATAATAGACCTTAAACTGTTTTTTTAAATCTTTTACTTCGATTGCATTTTCTTCGCGCATCCTACAATTCCTCCGCAAAACCTTTCTGCAATTTTCTAAAACTGATATAACCGATCACACAGACGATCACACCCAGCACTGCTGCCTGGATCAAAGTTGACAGCTGCGGCACCTGCTTTGCATAAAGCACGGAACGGTATGCCTCAATGACCGGTGTCATCGGATTGAGATTCCACAGCGGACGCAGCTTGTCCGGTACTAAATCTGAGGAGTACATGATCGGAGTCAGATACTGCCATATCATTGCAATGATTCCTAAAATATAGGACAAGTCTCTAAAGTATACGGTCAACGCCGAACTGAGCAGGGCAATCCCCAGTGCCATGACATATTCCACTAACATAATGATCGGAAGCGTCAAAAGCGCTAATGGGTTCAGTCCGTGTCCGGTAAAAATGATCACTCCGAAAATAACCACAAAGCTCAAAAGCATATTGACAAAAGCTCCCGTGACATAGGAGATCGGTAAAACCTCTCTTGGAAAATATATCTTTTTTAACATATCCTTAGAGGCTAAGACACTGTCTGCACCTCCCGTCAAAGATGCCGAGAAGAAAATCCACGGTACCAATGCCACGAATAAGAACAGATAGTATTTATCAATATCATTTCTTAAGATAATGGAAAATACCAGCGTATAGACTCCCATCTGTAACAGCGGATTGATAAATGTCCACATAAATCCCAATACGGAACCCTTATATCTGCCACGCAGATCTTTTTTTACCAGACTGAATATCATCTGGCGGTATGCATATAATTCCTTTAAATCCTTTATCATGCTTACTTACTCCTTCGAGGCAGCAATACCTCTGTAATTCTCGTAATCCATGTCTCTAATGCAAGAAATCCGGTCAATGCCATGAGTGCCAGTGACATCACCAATACATTCAGTGAATAGGCATACGGCACAGTTGCATCTCCTAAAATAGAAACCGGGCTGTATCCGATCGGTGCGATACAGAACACAAAGCAGACTGCATAGAAAACATCTCTTGGTTTTCCTTTATTCTCGTTTAAGAACAACATCAACGGAATGATCACAAAGACCATGGAATATGCATAGCTGAACGGCGGCATTCCTACCAGTACCGCTGTCAGTAAAAATATTTTTTTCCAGCGTTCTCTTGCTAAAAAGATACAAGGCAGATAGAATACATAGAATGCATAGAGTGCATACTGTAACAGTTTGTCGATCCGCGGTCCGCGGCGCTGTAACACATCAAATACTCCATATACCGTATTCGAGAAGTTCAGACGGTATCCGTGTCCGATGCTTCCAAGGAAGTTCGATGCATTGGTCAGGTTGGATAACAATACTGTAAACTCTGAAAATCCGCCAAAACACAAAAACGGAACAAAGAAGATCAATACTCCATAGATAATACATCTCTTTGCCTCTGCCCATCTCTTATCAAACAGTAACATCAGTCCGAATACCACCGGATAGATCTTGATCGAGGTTGCAATCGCTAAAGAGATCAGACCGATTTCCCTCAAGATCTTATTTTTGCTGTCATAAGTAAAAATGTAGACCATCAGAAATGCCATGCAAAACCATACGATATTTCCTCTGTCAAACGAATAAAGCACCGGCATACTCATTAAAGTCACGACCGAAAACTGTAATTTCTTTTTCCTGTCTCCCTTTAAGAATTTCCAGATCAATGCCAGCATGATCACTACAATGATCAGTGTATAGATCATGTAGACCGTTAAGCCCTGTGCGCTGTCACGCACGGCAAACATCCCGTGTTTTTTTGCCATATCCATTGGCAGAAATTTGCTGAAGATCGTATAAATGACATAGGTCAGCGGCGGATAGATACATTTCTTTCCATAAGGATCCCCACTGAAACAATCATTGATACTGTTGAAAAAATCCATAAAGATATCTTTTCTGTCATAAAACAGAAATTGATAAATACTTTTTCCACCTGTTGCTATTAAGGAAATCACAAATAATCCCAACATGATTCCCATCAGACCGTAAAAGACGGCATTGCTGCGTTTCTCTTTTTTCATTTTACTTCCTCTGGTTATTTTTCTTCGTTCTTTTTTAACGCCTCTTTGGCTTCCTTTCGGATCGCCTCCACGCGTTCTCTCATCATAACTGTAATGCGTTCCTCACTCAGCACCTCGTTGATATGTGAAAGAGCATTATTCTTTATTATATCATAAAAAGCCTTATCTGCATATAAGCGTTTCATGTACTCTGCTGCCTGCGCAACGTCCGCATCTGCCCAGCGGTTTCCTGCCTTAAACGGTCCGATGTCCTCCGTCAGCTCTATCAACTGATAATCTACCATGCAGGCAGATTTTTCATCCATAAACTCTGTATTCGCAGACCAGTTTGTCGCGATACAAGGAGTGCCGTTCAACATTGCCTCTGCCATACCAAGCCCAAATCCTTCGGCACGATGAAGGGATACAAACACATCCACATCCCGAAGCAGGCTGTTGACTTCTATCTTCGTCAACATCTCTGTCATAAAATAGATATTGGTATATCCGTCAAAAAATTCACGGATTTTTTCCATATCTTCTTTGGCATTTCCTGAAATCTTGATAACCAGACCGACCTCGTCATTTTCCTTGCCAAATGCACGTTTAAATGCCTCTAAAGTACCTAACGGATTCTTTCTTTCCATCATGCTTCCGTTGTCATACATCATCAGAAACAGGAATTTGTCTTCCGGCAGTCCAAAATATGCACGGTCGTATTTGTCATCTGTCGGTGCCGTTACATGATACGGGATCGTATGCACCGGCTTATCCGTCACCTTGCGAATGCTGTTACTTACAAACTCTGCCGGTGTCCAGATCTCATCTACGATTGAAATGCAGTCTATCCACTCCGCCGGGAACTCCTCTAATTCCCAAAGCCAGAATGCGATATTATACCGATAGTCCCACACCTGCTTTCCAAGCTGCATATAGGATACCGTAAATTCATGTGCATTGATATGCAAAAGATTGATATCGTATGGAAGCTCGTCCGAAAATTTTGCATCAAACTCATGCTCTGTCATGCTTAACTGTTCGGAAATATGATGTTCTTTGATGCTGTACGGCATCCCGGAGGCTTCTAACTCCGCTGCCACAAGACGGCTGCTCTGTCCTAAGCCCGAAGCTGCCTGGATACTTCCGATCAGGTTGATTCCCTCGGCATATCTGCCCGGCTTATAAGGTGCGATCTTTGCATCTTTTAACTTCGTTGTATTGCGATTCATATATGCTTTCTTTGCCCGGCTTAAATACTCCTGTGGGATGATCTTTACCAGTACCGGTTTTAAAGCATCCGTGATTTTAATTACTAAATTTGATACACTCATTTCATTTTTTCCTGTTCTTTTTCTTACTCTGTAACCTGCTGCCTGAAATATGCACTCAGGTTCTTTGCTAAATTCTGCGGCACATACCGCTCTATGATCTTCTCATAGCTGCCCTCTGTCGGCTGTTCGTAGTCTGACATCCGCTTTGCAAGCCGTTTTGCGGACTCCTTGTTATCATCCGAAATGGTAAAATAATTGATCTCATCTCCGATCAGCTCCTGAAAAATACTCAGATTGCTGGCAATGACCGGTTTGTCATAATTCATAACTTCTACTACCGGCATTCCAAATCCCTCTGCCCTTGACGGAAATAAAAAAGCACTGCACTGACGGTATTCTCTCTCTTTGTCTTCCTTAGTCAGATATCCTAAATAGGTTGCTTTTTTAGTCTGCTCCTGTACCTGTCTGATCTTCTCTTCGATATCCGCCTCACGGATCTTTCCCGCAAAGCGTAAATCCTTGGTTCCGCCTGCTTTCAGATATTCCAGATAGCCGTCTAATAAGAGATCCGTCCCTTTTCGTTTTTCTAAATTTCCGACATAGAGAAATGCATTGTTGTCCTCAATTTCGCCATGCACGATCCTGTCTATAATGATATAGGATAAAAAGCTCTCTTTTTTTGCTGCCTGTGGAAAAATACGCTCCATATCCCGTTTTGTTTCCATGGAATTATAGATAAACGTATCGGCATATTTGAGGGTGTTTTTCAGCCCATAACGAAAATAATACTCATATTTTTTTCCAAAACACTCCGGCATCGTCAGCGGGAACAGATCATGTACGGTGACCATAAATTTTCCATAAGGATTTGTCACTTTGATCGGTACTAAACTGTTACCCTCCCAGAAGATCTCCGGCCGGATCTCATGGATCACTTTTTGCAGATAGAGGTAATATTTAACCAGTCCAAAATTTTTTCCGACCGGTGTACCGTAACAGTGAAGTATGGCTCCCGCCTGCTCCATCGCCTGCATCTCATTGCTCGTTGCAATATCAGATAACAGATGAATCTCCATATCCGGCTCTTTGACCAGCTCTTTTGCAAAATTGTAGATATACATTCCGATTCCGCTTGGTTTTGTTCCCATGCTTCTCGCATCAATCAATATTTTCATTTTCTAAGTACCTTCTGATATGTGAGTTTTCTTAAAAAGGACGGCTGCATTGTCATTCCAAAGCTAAGAATACAGCCTGTCGCATATTCTTTGCCCGAAGTCAGGCCAAGTGTATGCTGCTCTTTTCGAAGTTGTCTGTACTGACGAAAATAAGCCGCACCGCCTCTTCTTTCGTAAAGTGCTTCACTGGTACGCGCTTTGACTAAGATTTCCGGCAGATTATAAAAAGCACATCCCTTTGCTAACATCCTGCTCCACAGATCATAATCCTCTAAATAAGGAAAATGCCGATAATTACCGGCATTTAACACATCCTGTTTCCGGAACATGACCGTCATGTGGTTTAACGGATTGCGGTATCTCGCATAAGGAAGGATATCCTCCATCAGACGCGGCATCCTTTTAATCCTCTCATAGGTACCCTCATCGTTAAATTCTCTGATGAAGCCACCACAGACGGAAATTTCAGGATGCTGCTGCATATACGCATACTGCTGCTCTAAACGTTTTGGCATCATCACATCGTCGGTATCCATTCTTGCGATCAGTTCATAGGAGCAGAGTGTCACTCCTTCTGCGAGTGCCCTGCCTAACATCTGATTTTCTTTGTGTGGATAGACCTTCAGATTCGAACATCTCTTCTGATATTCTTCGATCACCGCATCCAATTCCGGTGTCAGTGTCCCATCCTCGATCAGCACGATCTCTTCCGGCTGTCTGGTCTGTGCCAAAATGCTTTCCATCGTCTCACGAAAATATTCCGGTTTTTCTTTTTTATAAATAGACATCAATACAGATATTCCCATATTACACCTTCTTAATACTTTGTTGTGGTCTTGCTTTCAATCTCCCGCTTTAAGGCTGTAATCTGATTTTCATCGATTCCCTCGGAATTTTCTTTTTGCAGGATAACCTTAAATGTCATCAACAGTATCTTGATGTCCAGCCAGAAGCTGTAATTTTCAATATACAGCATGTCTAACTTTAATTTATCATATGGTGTCGTATTGTATTTTCCATACACCTGTGCATATCCGGTCAGTCCCGCTTTTACTTTCAAACGATAGCGGAATTCCGGTATGATCTCTTCGTACTGGCTTGCGATCTCCTGCCGCTCCGGTCTTGGACCGACGATCGACATATCGCCTTTTAAAATATTAAATAACTGTGGTATCTCGTCAAAATGAATCTTACGGATCAGTCTGCCGACCGGTGTGATCCTGTCGTCATGCTTTTTCGCAAGCTGTGCACCATTTTTTTCCGATTCTATACACATACTGCGGAATTTGATAATTCCAAACTCCCTGCCATCCTGTGTCAGTCTTGCCTGTTTAAAAAATACAGGGCCTCTGTCATAGGCTTTGATCGCTACCGCTGTCAGAAGCATAAATGGTGACAGGATGATAATTCCGATCAGGGAACCGATAATATCCATGGCTCTTTTGAAAATCCGCTGATCCATGCTGAATCCGTTATTGCGACACAGATAAAGCGGCGTATCAAACAGATGTATTGATTCGGAACCTGAAATGATGATGTCCGAAAGTTTTGGTGTTACATAGATACGGATAGATTTCTCAAAACAGAATTTCAGGATCTTATTTCTCGTATGAGCCGGAAGGTCACAAAGTACGACCGCCTCATAGTCCGGAATCCGTTTTGTCAGTTCTTCATATCCGATTGCAATACTCTCTGCTCCGCAGATATTGTATTTATCTCTTCGTGAATTTACTTTTTTGATCAGATCATCCGGGGAATATTTTCCATAAATGATCAGCATCTTCCGTGGCGGATACAGACGCACAAAAAGCCAGCGCACCGTATATGCCCACGGTACAACAAACAGTATCTCTGCCCATGTGATCATAATGATCGGCCCGATCGGCATATAATCCCTGCCGATCATACAGATCTGCAGATATCCGATCACATTACTTGCTAAAATCGCCAACAACTGCGACAGGCAGATATCTGATATCCGAAGATATCCCACCTTATAACCGCCCATAACCCTCGTAAAGAAGAAGAGGATTAAGACATACATACCGACAACCGCCCAGTTACCACGGCGGAAGAACGGCATAAAAATGACTCTGCTGTAATATTCATACCATATATATGCAAAGCACATTCCCTGAAAAAATAAAATGACTGCGTTTGCCAAAAAGTTCAGCATTCGCTTGTATTGTTCTCTGTTATTCATTGCTTGCCCTCTTTAAGCCTCCGTTTTTTCTCCCTTAAATGCCCAGAGCTTGTTCATCAGGAAGTTGACCGGGATGCTTACTACCAGATTGATCAATGGTGCAAGGTATTTTGAAATTCCAAACACACGGATCCATACATAAGAAAGTATGTTACTTAATATGATTCCCGTAAAACCATAAGATATATATGTCTTTAACAACGCTTTCCACGGGGAGCGTTTCTCGCCTTCCTCTAAACCGAATACATAACGGCTGTTCCAATAGAAAGACCAGAGCACACTCAGAAGGAATGCGATCGTATTTCCCAAAATATAATCATACCGTTCAAAGATATGCAGCTTTGCACAGGCAAAAAGTACCAGTACATTCAAAGTATAGGAAATGACCGTATTCGTGACTCCGACTACTCCGAACTTGACGAACTGCATAAATCCATCCCAGCGTTTTTCTAAAAATTTCAGATGAAGGAAACGGACAAAGATTGCATAGAGCATCTTGTCTAAGATTTCCCACAGTCTGACTCCTGTATTTTCCATTGTTTTCTCCTATGCGTCAAAATTAATTCTTTCTGATTCCACAACCAGCGGACGGTTCATCAACCGCTTATTCATACTTAAAATATATTCTCCCAGAAATCCGATAAAGAATATCTGGATGGAACCTAAGAAAAACATTCCGATCAGAACCGGTGCCATTCCTGCTGCAAAACGATTCCACCAGATCAGTTTCATGACCAGATAAATGATTGCAATGATAAATCCGATCGCACTGAATATCGCACCTATGATCGTACAAAGCCGGAGTCCGATCTTTGTATAGGATGTAATACTAAGCATTGCCGCATCGAATAACGTAAAGAAGTTATTATGTGTCTTTCCTGCTCTTCGCTGTGGCTGCTCATACGGTATTTCTTTTCTCTCATAGCCAAGTTCGGCTACGATTCCACGCAAAAACGGTGTTGGGTCTTTTAAATCCCGAAGCACCTGTACAAAATCTTTATCATAAAGTCCGGAACCCGTAAAATGTTCAATCTGCTCTACGTCTGAGAATTTTTTGATCATCTTATAATACAGGCTGCGCAGATGATACATCATCTTGTTCTCTTTACTGCTTGTCTTAATTCCTATGACGATCTTATAACCTTTTTCCCACTCTCTGACATACTTTGGTATCAACTCGACCGGGTCCTGGAAGTCACAGCACATGGAAATCGTACAATCTCCTGTCGTCTGTAAGATTCCATAATACGGCGAATTGAACTGTCCAAAGTTTTTTGCATTAAAGATGGCTTTTACATGCGGATTCTTTTTACAGATGTCACGCAAGAGTGGTCTGGTCGCATCTTTCGAATCGTTGTCTATAAACACCAGTTCATAATCATATTCCGGCAGCTCTTTTGCAAATATATCCGCAACTGCCTCACTCATCGGTACTACATTCTCTTCCTCATTATAACAAGGAATCAATACACTGATTTTTTTCATGTTCCTTTATCCTCTTATCCCTTAGTCTTACAATATTTTAACAGCTCATCTTTTCGGATCGCTTCCGTGTCGAGCCGGTCTAAATTTTCTTTATAATAGTCGTATAACTCTTTTATACCCTCCTTGTAGGAAGTAAATACAAAATCATTTCCCATGTTTTCCAAAAGTCTGGTATTATCTGCGGTATACTGATAGTTCAGTCCCGGATTCTTAACCGTGACTTCGCTTTTAAAATCTCCGATCTCGTTGATGATCTCTACAATGCTGCAAAGATCAATGGATTCCGTCGGTGTGATGTTGAACTCCCGGTTTGGCACATCCTCTTCGATCAGCTTATCCATGACCTTTAAAAAATCTCCTAAATACAGATAGTCAAATACGACATTCTGATTAATGACGATCGGCATCTCTAACAGATTCTTCATGATCGCATTGGAGATGAATTTGAACGTGTAATCTTCTCCCTGTCCGTACAGTCCGAATATGATCGGATTGTATATGATTCCCGGTTTATTGGAGGACTCCCGCACTCCTAAATATTCAGACATCACATATTTGCTGTATCCATAATCATCTTTCGGGATCACGGTTCCTATCGTATCCTCTTTTACTTTTACAAGGTCTCTTGCCTTGTTGTACTGCGCACCGCTTCCAAAATTGATCAGCTTCATGCCGTCTTTTAAACAGCGTTCCATATTGAAAAACATTTTTAA
This sequence comes from Maccoyibacter intestinihominis, assembly GCF_040096355.1. NCBI lineage: Bacteria > Bacillati > Bacillota > Clostridia > Lachnospirales > Lachnospiraceae > Maccoyibacter > Maccoyibacter intestinihominis. The sequence goes on along the minus strand of NZ_JBBMEX010000011.1, from coordinate 64,359 downwards.
GTTGTTGCCGATGACATCCGGTGCTGCTACGTCATAGCCTGTCTTTCTCGAACCGCCCTGGTTCGCACAGTGGAATACCACATCTATGTTTTCTTTCTCAAAAAACTCCGTCACCGCCTGCTCGTCTAACAGACTGAACTGCTCGCGGGTAATCGGATATACTGTATATTTGTCCTGCAGATGGGCGGTCAGTGCCTTGCCTACAAAGCCTCTCGCACCCATGATCGCTATCTTTTTCATGTTGTTTCTCCTTGAAGTCATACTAAGCGTAATTATCCATAATCTTTATTATTATATTTGATTCTTCCATATAATTCAAGTCATTCGGGGTGGGTTCATATAAAATTAAGAAAGAGAGGGCGGTGAGTCCCCGGTACGGAACATGTGTGAAGGATAAGAAGTGCTACGGATTCCGCACGATAATATATTGGTTCCTGACGCAGCCGACCTCGATTCGCCATCCATGGCTCAGCTCGGTCTTTGGCAGACTTCCTGTCTGCCAACTGCTGTTTTCGTCGGAATCCAAGCACTTCTAATCCTTTACACAATGTTCCGTACCGGGGACTCATCCGCCGTGCTGTAGTGGATGGGAACGCTGTGGTATTAATAAGAAATAAATATCTGAAAAAGTCATGAGAATCGACAATCTCCTGAACATCGTTAAAAATTTCACTATGATACCGCTTTTGTAGGATGACATCCCGCTCCTGTCAGATCCCACCCTGACATTTTGCGAGGCTTTCGTCATGACGAGCTTCTTAGCAGTCCTCTCTTTCCTGCCTGTCTGAGTCCGTAGGACGAGTTGCAGGAAAAGAGGACGGATCAGCGGAAGCGAGGAATAGAAAACGCAGCATATGTCAGGGTGGGATTTGACAGGAACACAGTCACATAAAAAAACACACACCTTGACCAACTCCCACAATTTCGCTATGATACCCTTAGATAAATTACAGGAGGATACAAAGATAAATGAAACAGTACAAGGCAATTTTATTTGACTTAGACGGCACGCTGCTGGATACCTCGGAAGGCGTGATCAGCAGTGTACAGTATACGATAGACACTCTTGGATATGAAAAGTTAGATGTGGGACAGATGCGAAGTTTTATCGGACCGCCGGTACACAGACGTTTACGGGAGATTTACGGAATCAGCGAAGAGGAATCCCTGCGTGCGATGAATATTTTCCGTTCCCATTACGGTGGCGATGATCTGTTAAAAGCCCATGCCTATGAGGGCATGAAGGATTTACTCCTCTATCTGCATGAAAAAGGCTATCAGCTTGGCGTTGCAACCTACAAGCGTGAGGACATGGCAAAACGTGTATTGGAGCATTGCGGCATTGCTTCCTGTTTTGATTCGATCCACGGTTCGGATGCCGCCGGAAAATACTCCAAAGCAGATGTTGTCCGCAACTGCATCCACGCACTGGGTGTAGATGATCCTGCGGATGCGGTACTGGTGGGTGACAGTGACAACGATGTGATCGGTGCACATGAGATTGGTCTTGGATTCGTCGGCGTGACCTACGGTTTTGGTTTTTCTTCCAAAGAAGATGTACTTGCCTTTGAACCGGATGCCGTTGCTGCCGATGTAGCACAATTAAAGGAGCTCTTCTAATCCGGAAGAGCTCCTTTTATTCTTATTTTATTTTTATGCTGTTCTATCAGCACTCTTATAAAATTCACGATATTATCGATCAGCAGCAATCCTGCAAAGACAAACATTGCAATATTCGTCGCTGTCAATGTAATGTTGACTCCCTTTTTTGTCATCAACTGGAACGGATTGAGTATGACGATCATTGAAAGCATATATAAAATATCCAGCCAGTTGTGTTCTTCTTCATTGAAAAAGAGAACTACGATCGGGAACAGGTACAATCCACAGTAAAATCCGCTGTTGGTTGGCAGTAAGATAATAATGGAAACTAACATCGCCGCCTTTTTCCACCAGGTTTTCTGCTTGGAAATGACGATAATCCCTATGATCGCTAAAATATAGAAAATAATCTTTAACACTTCATTCCACATATCTCTGGTGTCCCCACTCTTCATCTGAGAGAGGAAGAACAGATAGCCAAAACGCGGGTTATGTGTAAACATATATTTTTCGCCGTTTTCACCGAGATTTACCAGCCATTGCGTGATATTATACTTAAATCCGGTTCCGATCAGGGCAAACGGGCCAAAGCAGAACAGCAGTCCGTAAATCATCAGACGTATCGCTTCTTTCCAGCGTTTTTCCCAGATCAGCAGGATTCCGAAAATTGCAGGATATCCCTTGATCGCCGCTGCAAAGGCAAGTGCGATAAACGCCCATTCCCGCAGCACTTTATTTTCACTCTGGTAATGCTCGATAAAGCACACCATTCCGATGACTGCAAGATAGATCACATTTCCACGCTCATAGGAAAACAGTGCGATCCCAGAAAATGCCAGTGCCAGTGTCATCAGCCACTTTGTTACCGGTTTTCCTTTTTTCATCTGGAACAACTGGATAAACATGATCAGGATCATCAATAGCATGACATAGTTTGCGATCGTCAGGTTTTTCGTCCACATTCCGACATCTACGCCGTCATCCCGATACTCTGCAAAATTCACTGCTTTTGCCAGCCAGTAAAAGATCAGATAGGTCAGTGGAAAATAACCTTTTTCCGATGGTCCGTTCAATGCATTGAAATACGGATCATGCCATGCCGAGTAACGGAGTACGTTGATGTAATCAGCAAAGTAGTCACTCGTTTTTCTGAAAAAGACATTCCACTGTGTACCCTTGTCATCATGGAATAACCAGTACAGGAACAAACCTATCAGAATTGCCATCAAAATATAAAAAATATATTCCAGTTTTAATTTTTCTTTTTTCATACCCTCAACCACTACTGTAATTTATTTGCCTGATACTCCGCTCTGTCTAAGAATGGGAACATATCATCAATTGGCGGTGATACGATCTTACCGTCCGGCAGTACCTTAGAAGATAATTTCGGCGCAAAATTCTGTGCTTCATCTAAAATTGCCTCGCACAGTACAGGACCGTCTGTATTCAGAACCTCCTGTAATTTCTCTTCAATACCGTCTAACGAATCAATCTTGAAATACCGGAATCCGAAGGTATCTGCTAATTTATCAAACGGTGGGAAGTTCACACCATTGCCGTCGCAGACTCCGACCAGTCCGTTTTTAAACAGATTGTTCTGTGTCTGGCGGATCGAATGATAACCGTTGTTATTCAGTACAAACAGTTTCATATTGCAGTTGTTGTAGCGGATCGTCTGCAGTTCCTGAAGGTTCATCATCAGACTTCCATCTCCGTCTAAACAGATGACTCTCTTTTCTCCTTCTGCAATGCAGGCACCTAATGCTGCCGGCAGTCCATAGCCCATGCTGGCACATCCGGAATTGGTAAAGAGTCTCTGACCTTTTTTGATCTCTGCTGCCTGGAAAGAAACTACACAGGCACTTCCGTTTCCGGTTACAACGATATCGTTCTCTTCTAATCCTTCAAAAAGTTTTTTCATAAAGACATATGGATTTACCGGAGATTTCTTCTCATAGTATTCCGGTAATACTGCCTGGTATTTTTTATTGGTTGCCTGGCAGAACTCTAACCATTTTTGATGCTCCTCATTTTCCACGGAAACATCTGCCTTTAACAATTCCTGTAATAAATCTTTGACATCGGCATGTACTTTCATATCCGGGAAAATGGTCGGCTTGTTCAATTCGTTTTTATCAATATCTACAACGATCTTAAATGCCTTTTTCGCCCAGTCTTTATAGTTGTAACTGATCTGTCGGATGTTCAGACGGCATCCTAAGGTCAGTACCAGATCTGCATTTTCTACCGCAAAGTTACCACCGCGTGTTCCAACGGTGCTTGGTCTTCCGACAAATAACGGATGTGCATCCCATAAGACATCATGGGCATTCCATGCAGTTACTACAGGTATATTTAATTTTTCGATAACTTCAATAAATTCCTTGTGTGCATCGCCAAGACGGATTCCCGTACCTGCTAAGATCAGCGGACGTTTTGCTGCTTTGATCTTTTCTAAAATCTCCACAGCGGTAGCTGCTTCTACCTTTGGCGGAATCTCTTCGGCACATTCGGATTTGTCAAAATGTTTCAGGTCATCAGTATCTACGATGGCTGCCTGGATATCTAACGGCACATCTAACCACACAGGGCCGCCTCTGCCTGCTTTGCTTAAGTATAATGCCTTTTCTAAATGATATGCGATCTCGTTTGCTTCTACGATCATATGTGCATATTTTGTCATTGGTTTAACACTTTCCACGATCTGATATTCCTGATCGCCTAACTGACGTACCGGAACATCGGTAGACCATGTCGTCGTCTCTCTTTTTACCTGGCCGGACACGATGAACATCGGAATGGAATCTAACCATCCGCCCAATACACCGGTCAATGCATTCGTTCCTCCCGGACCGCTGGTAACGCAGACTGCGGCTAATTTGTTGGTCAGTCTGGTATAACCTTCTGCCGCAACAGAACATCCCTGCTCATTGTGGTTAAATACACAATGCAGCCCTTCCTTATGGCCAAAACTGTCATCTAAATGCATGGCTCCGCCACCGGTAATCATAAACATCGTATCAATTCCGTTATCCACAAGAAAATCTGCGATATAATCTGATACTTTCACTTTCATTTGCTTATCTCCTCACTACTCTGCATACAATGAGTCTGTAATAAACTCCATCTCCAGCTCATCTGACAATGTCTTTAATACTGTGCAGACATACTCATTTAAAGATTCTGCCTGTTTTTTGCTGAATTTATATTCCATGTTCGGGTTCACATAATTCTTTCTTCGATCCCCCATATATCCATCAAAGCCGCCCAATGCAACTTTCTTTACGCCAAGGCGGATCATGACCTTCAACAGCATGATAAAGGAATTGTCGATGATCTCTGCATCCTCATCTAAGAGTGTTGCATATTTTAAGGTATAGTCAAATTTTCCGCTTGTTTTTGTTACATTTGACGTTGCGATCACTTTAAATTCGTCGCCTTTTTGCAGCAGCTCGGTTGCTAACTGCACATAACGCTTCGCATTACTGAGAAAAATATAATCCGGTTTAAACAATTCAGATACGAAGTTGATCGATACGATGATCGGATCGTTTTCTTTTACATAGGACTCAATACGGGCTTTCTGTTTTTCCACATTCATTCCCGGTCCTAAGAGCAGCACATTTCTTCCGGCAAATGCTTTTGTCAGCTCTGCCATGTCTGCCGTATCATCCACATCGACATTCTGATATTCTAAATAGAGGTTCTCTAAATAGTTCTTATCGTATAAAAGCTTCTTATCGCCCTCTAATTTTCCAAGGATCTGATTAATTGCCTTTACGGAAAGGGTTCTCTTATTCATCAGATCCGAAACATAGTTCGGATGGCAGTTGTTCAATGCCGCAATGAAGAAGAACATATTGTAACCCCAGGTTGCGGGCTTATAGAAATCCATGATATTCGCATCAATCGCTTCTAAGATCTGGCTGATATGGTAATCTTTTCCAAAGCAGTCATTTAAATGCATTGCCACTAACTCGATTGGTGCATTTCCGGCACTTTTTCCCATACCGTAAATACTTCCGTCTACTAACATCTCACGGTCTGTCTTCTGGGATGCCATCTCGATACAGTTCGCATAACCCATCTGGAAATTGTTATGACCATGATATCCGATCCCGATCTCAGGTGCTAAGTGTTCATTTAACAAATCAAAATAATGCTTTAAATTCTCCTGATGCATGAGTCCGTAAGTATCTACCATGGATACCGCATATGGTTTTACTTCGTTGGCAAGACGGATCAGATCCATCATTTCATCGTCTTCATAAGTTGTCACGGATACAAGCTGTGCAAAAACTTTATAACCGAGTTTTTTTATCTCTGCACAGTAAGCCAGCGCATCTTTTCTTAAATGTTTTTTAAAGATGACACGGATGCCGTCTAAAAAGCTCTCGCTGCAAGGTTTTATATTTTCCAGTTTACAGGTACCATAGTCGATCATTCCGACCACCATTGCCTGTTTTCTGTCAAGTCCTCCATAAATCTTCTCTACACTGTCAGTATCCGGCATGATGCTTCTGTTAATATCGAATGGTCTTCTGTCATCTAGAAAACCAATCTCAATGATATCAATGTTTGCATCTACCATACGCTCAAATACGCTGACAAGATTGTTGTGTCCAAATTTCCAGTCATTTACATAACCGCCGTCACGCAGCGTGCAATCCAATAACTTGATTTCTCCCATAAATCTATCTCCTTACTACTGATCTACAGCCTCTTTAATGGTCTTTGCCATATAATCAATCATTTCATCAGTCATTCCCGGATATACGCCTACCCAGAATGTGTCATTCATAATTCTGTCTGTATTGGTCAGTTCTCCGACAATACGATAGCCCTCTCCGGTTGCTCTCATCTGGTCAAAGCATGGATGCTTTGTCAGGTTTCCGGCAAAAAGCATACGGGTCTGTACTCCATGATTTTCCACATACTGTACAACCTTATTTCTGTCTACGCCCTCTTTGCAGGTAATTAAAAATCCAAACCAGCTCGGACGGGAATTCTCACATGGTACCGGAAGGATCAGCTTGCCCTCTGTTCCTGCAAGACCTGCTTTTAAGCGGTCAAAATTCTCTCTTCTCCTCTCCACGAATTTCGGGAATTTAACAATCTGTGCACATCCGACTGCTGCCTGCATATCGGTTGCCTTTAAGTTATATCCAAAATGTGAATATACATATTTGTGGTCATATCCTAACGGAAGTTCGCCATACTGTTTGTCAAAACGATGTCCGCAAAGGTTGTCCTGTCCGGATGCACATACGCAGTCACGTCCCCAGTCTCTCATAGAACGGATACATTTATTTAATAACGGATCATTGGTATAAACGGCTCCACCTTCGCCCATGGTCATATGATGTGGCGGATAAAAACTGGAAGTTCCGATATCACCAATGGTTCCTGTGAATTTCTCTTCTCCATCGATCACATATTTAGAACCAAGTGCATCACAGTTGTCCTCGATCAGCCAGAGATTGTGCTTGTCACAAAATGTCTTAACTGCGGATAGATCAAACGGATTTCCTAATGTATGAGCTGCCATAACTACTTTTGTCTTATCGGATAATGCAGCTTCTAACTGTGTAACATCGATGTTGTACTGTGGGATGGTTACGTCTACGAATACCGGAACAACACCGTACTGGATCGCCGGTGTTACCGTTGTAGGGAAACCTGCTGCTACTGTGATCATTTCATCGCCCGGTTTTACCTGACGCTCGCCTAATAATGGGGATGTCAGTGCCATAAATGCATTCAAGTTTGCAGAAGAACCGGAGTTTACTAAAGAGCAGTATCTTACTCCTAAATATTCTGCAAATGCTTTTTCAAACTGTGCGGTATATCTTCCTGCTGTTAACCAGAACTCTAAAGAACTGTCTACAAGATTTACCATCTCTGCACTGTCATATACACGGGATGCATAAGGAATTCTGTCGCCTTCCTGAAATGCTTTTTTCTGATTATGGTAGGTGTTACAGTATTCCTCTACCATTTTTAAAATTTCTTCTTTTGCCTGTTGTTCTGTCTTATTTTCAAACATTCTTATTTTCCTCCAAAGAACTCATTAATCTGTTCGTCCATACATTTCGGGATGTCTCCCTTTGCAAAGTAAACCTTTGACCACTCTACAGTCTTTTCAATGGCTTCTTCCACATGCCATCTTGGGGACCAGCCAAATACGGTTTTTACTTTTGAGCAGTCCAATTTTAAAAAGTTTGCCTCATGAGGGCCTCCCATGAACTTGTTGACCCACTTCATGCCTTCGCCCCACTTTGCACAGAAGATGTCTACCAGTTCTCCTGTTGTAACGCAGTCACAGTCATCCGGTCCCACGTTATAGAAGCCTGCGTATTTTTTATCCTCATACTGCTCTTTCGCTATCGTCAGATACATTGCAAGAGGTTCTAACACATGCTGATATGGTCTTGTGGAATGTGGGTTACGCACAATGATATCCTCTTTTTTCTCGGCTGCTCTGACACAGTCCGGAATGATCCTGTCATTTGCAAAATCTCCGCCGCCGATCACATTTCCGGCTCTTGCCGTAGACACTGCCACATCCATCTCATTATAAAAAGAATTGATATAGCTGTGTGTTACCAGCTCTGAACAGGACTTGCTGTTCGAATATGGATCATAACCGTCTAACGGCTCGTTCTCACGATAGCCCCATTCCCACTCATTATTTTTATATACCTTGTCTGTCGTAACATTCAAAAAGCTCTTCACACAAGGGTTCTGTCTCACACATTCACAGATATTAACGGTTCCCATCACATTTGTCTCATATGTGTAAACCGGATCTTTATAAGAATCCCGGACAATCGGCTGTGCCGCAAGATGCAGCACAATTTCCGGCTGTACTTCTTCAAACACTTTGCTTAAATGCTCTCTGTCGCGGATGTCACCGATAATGGAATTCATTTTTTCCTCGATACCGCACATAGAGAACAGATTCGGCTCTGTCGGAGGCTCTAAGGAATATCCTGTTACTTCTGCTCCTGCATTGATTAAAATGCGGCAAAGCCATGAGCCCTTGAACCCGGTATGTCCTGTCACTAAGACTTTTTTATCTTTATAAAACTGTAAATCCATTGTTTTCTCCTACCATACCATCCAAGGTGCTTCCCCGGATGCGATCATTTCTTCTAATTTTTCTCTGTCACGCTGTGTATCCATGCACTTCCAGAATCCGTGATGCATATATGCTTTCAACTGTCCTTCTGCTGCCACAGTCTCTAACGGCTGTTTTTCAAACACTGTGGAATCACCTTCAATGTAATCAAAGATTTCCGGGTTTAACACCATAAATCCTGCATTGATCACGCCACCGTCGGAATCAGATTTTTCGCGGAACTTATTGATCGTTCCGTCCTCATCAATTTCAAGTACGCCGAACTGCTGTCCTACGTTTACGGCTGTCATTGTTGCAATCTTACCGTGACTCTTATGGAACTCTACCAGTTTATCAAGATCAACATTTGATACACCATCACCATAAGTAAGCATAAATGGCTCATTATTGACATAATCTTTAATACGTTTGATCCTTCCTCCGGTCATTGTGTTGAGTCCTGTGTCGATCAATGTGACTTTCCAAGGCTCTGCCACGTTGTTATGGACGATCATTTTGTTGTCCTGTGTAAAATCAAACGTGATATCGCTGTTATGTAAATAATAATTTGCAAACCACTCTTTGATGACATGCTGTTTGTAACCACAGCAGATGATAAATTCATTATGACCAAAATGAGAATAGTATTTCATGATGTGCCAAAGGATTGGTTTTCCTCCAATCTCTACCATTGGCTTCGGTCTTAAATGACTTTCCTCGCTGATCCTGGTTCCAAATCCTCCCGCTAACAATACAACTTTCATTTTTTACCTCTTTTCTTTCTCTAACGTTTTTCTTATATTTTATATTCTGATTGGTTCTTTACTCGCCAAGTCCGCTCTCTACTGCTGCTACAACACCCTTTAATGCTTCTTCTTCGTCTTCGCCGGTGCATACAAATTCAATCTCATCTCCGGATTTGATGCAGGCACCTAAAACGCTCAGCACACTCTTTGCATTCGCTGTGTTATCTCCATACTTAAATGTAATCAGTGATTTATACTGCATTGCCTGTTTGCACAGCTCTCCTGCCGGTCTTAAGTGCAACCCTGTCGGATTCTTAATTGCTACTTTTTGTGATACCATAAAGTATTCCCCTCTCTTTTCTATACATTATACATCATAGTCCCATATTTTACAGCATGATACTGCTGATCAGTTCCGCTAACTTCTGTGCCTCACTCTCTATCAGCTGCTGGTCTTTTCCCTCTATCATAACCCTTACTAAAGGCTCTGTTCCGGAAGGACGGATCAGCACTCTGCCTTCTCCTGCAAACTTTGCTTCCACTTCGGCAATAGCCTCGGCAATCTCAGCATACTCTTCAAAGTGTTCTTTCTTATGGTTTGGCACCTTTGCATTGACTAATGCCTGCGGAAGTACCTCCATGATCGAAGCTAACTCTGAGAGTTTTTTCTTCGTCTCTGTCATGACCTGCAACAGATGTAATGCACTGAGCAGTCCGTCGCCTGTGGTGTTTTCATCTAAGAAAATAATATGTCCTGATTGTTCTCCACCGATATTATATCCGTTTTCTAACATATTCTCAAGCACATAACGGTCACCCACCTTCGTCTTTTCGATATGGATGCCTTCCCGCTCGCCCATTAAGAACATTCCAAGGTTGCTCATCACGGTTGCTACGATCGTATTTTTCTTTAAAGTTCCCTTCTGCTTCATGTAATTGCCACAGATGGACATCAACTGGTCTCCATCCACAACCTCGCCACATTCATCGACTGCAAGCATTCGGTCTGCATCTCCGTCAAACGCCAGTCCGACATCTGCTTTTTCATAAACGACTCTTGCCCGCAGCTCTTCCATATGTGTCGAACCGCAGTTAGCATTGATATTCGTTCCATCCGGACTGGTATGGATTGCTACTACATCGGCCCCTAAGTCCCGCAGCACTTTGACCGAAGTATAATGGGAAGCACCCTCGGCACAATCCACTACGATCTTCATGTCCTTTAAATCTACCGGCACACATTTTTCAATAAAATCCACATATTCTTCTCGCATGTCAAAACGATACTCCACACGTCCGACACCGGAACCGATCGGCATGGTAACGTCCTTCATTTCGTTTTTGATCAGCTCTTCGATCTCATCTTCTAATGCATCCGATAGCTTATATCCTTCCCCGTTAAAAAATTTAATCCCGTTAAACTCCATCGGGTTGTGGGAAGCAGAGATCACTACTCCTGCGTCCACCTTATGTTTTCTGGTCAGATATGCAACTGCCGGGGTCGGCAGCACTCCTGCATAAACGGCATTTGCTCCTACCGAGCAGATACCTGCCATTAAGGCATTTGCTAACATTCCGCCGGAAATTCTGGTGTCACATCCCACAATAATTGTTGGCTGATGGCTTTTTTCTTTTGTCAGGACATAAGCTCCTGCCTGCCCTAACTTCATGGCAAGTTCGATTGTGAGTTCTGAACCCGCAACGCCTCTTACACCATCTGTTCCAAACATTCTAGCCATGATAAGACTCCTCCTGATATCCGTATTCTTCTATTCTTGACTCTGTTCTTTCTTCTTGCTGTATTCTTTATTATTATCTTTCTTACTCTCACTGTCCGTATTGGTATCCTGCTGCTTTTCGCTCTGATCTACCACATTGATGGTCACCACAGAATCCTCAACTAATGTATAGCCGCTTCCAAGGTTCAGTGTCAGCGGAAGTGTATTCGTTCCCGGCTGTACACCTGATGCATCAACGGATAACATGACATCTTCTGCCGAAAGTGATTCTAAATCTGACGTATAACCTTTTAAAGTAACCGGTATTTTGTCACCCTGATATTCTATGCTACAGTCATCCGATAAATTAAAGATTTTTATATTTTTCACAGGGACATTAAAGTTCTTTGTCTCGGTCTGCTCAATCGCGATCGTTACCTTTACTTTTGCCTGGGAACTGTCTACTAATGTGACACCATCCGGCAGATAGGTACTGATATCGATATCCTTTGTCAGTGTTTCCTTCGCACCCGAAATATCCAGTGCTTCTCCCGGGATTGTAATCATGGTAATCTTATTTAATTTCTCTGCCGTTCCCATGACCTTGATCTTTTTCGGCTCGCATTCCACACTGATCTGCTGATAACCGCTTTCTAACTCTCCACCGGTCTCACAGTTAATCGGAATCTCTTTCACACTCAGAATCTGTGCTTTTATCTGCACCGTGTCCTGACTAAAGGTTAACTTAGAGGTATCAAGCGTATTGCCCGATGCATCATATACTACCGGCACCACATTGTCTTCAACATCCGAAAACTTCTCGCTGACATCGATCACTGCCTGTACCTTACTGATCTGTGACACGACAGATGCCGGACCGGAGATTGTAAGCACATCCGGAGAAACCTTCAATTCGCCTACCGCACTTCCCTCCGCAGGGGTTCCGGTTGCCTCTGCTGTGATCTTGAACTGATTACTCTGTAAATCTTCTACTGCCAGTTCTAAGTTTTTCTTCTTTCTATCAATATCTAACTGGCTGCTATAGCGTACTGCACTGATATCGATCGGTACAATGGCAGTTCCGTCATCATGCAGTTCGATATTTTCCATATCTGCCGTTGCCTTAAAATCGGAATTCGTCAGACGCTCGATAATTGAACGTTTTGCCGTTACCCGGAAAGTTACGGTTCCACTGTCATTGATAATGGAATAGCTTTTTCCCATATCTGCGATCGCATTTTCGTTCGCGATCGTAATATTGGTAGTAAAAGTCGATGTCTTATCCGGATCATCAATATTGACCACTACCAGCCATAAGATCATCGCAAATAAAACGGATAAAAATTTCAAACCGATATTATTTGTCAGAAGGTTCTTTAGCTTTTTTAACATTCTGCAACCTCCTCTTCCAATCTATGAGCTTTCCGTTTTCCACATTTTTCAGATGTCCTTCGGAAAGTTTTTTCTTCAAAAATACCTCGTCTATGTTTCGATAGAGTTCTCCTTCTACTGCCAGGGACACTTTACCGGTCTCTTCCGATACTACGATCGTCATAGAATCACTGACTTCACTGATTCCCACTGCTGCACGATGTCTTGTTCCTAAATCTTTGCTCAGTGCAAGGTTATCGGAAAGCGGCAGATAACAGGTTGCTGCTACCACACGATTTCCCCGTACAATAATCGCACCATCGTGCAATGGTGTGTTTTTTTCAAAAATATTGATCAAAAGCTGGCTTGAAAGAATGGAATCTAACTCAATTCCGGTTCGCTCATATTCGCCAAGCTGGACATCGTTCTCGATAACGATCAGGGCTCCTGTCTTTACCTTACCCATCTCATAACATGCTTTTACCATCTCGTTTACGGTACGCTCGCTATAACGCTCCACCGTATTTTTTCCATTGTCAAAAGAAAACAATGTCGAAATAAAACGCTTTCTTCCTAACTGTTCAAGTGCTTTTCGCATTTCCGGCTGAAAAATAACTAAGATTGCGATAATTCCCACATTGATCGTCTTATCCGCAATCCAGAGTATCGTATTCATCTGGAAAATTGCTGCCAACAAAATAAAGACCAGAATCACAAGGATTCCCTTGAACAGTGTCCATGCTCTGGTTGTCTTAAACCATACCAGGATATGATACAGTAAAAATGCGATAATGAGGATCTCTACAATATCTGTAACTGTCACATCCGGACGATTGATCCAAAACATATATTTGTCCCAAAATGCAGCAAACACTGCTATCAGGTTCTGCACCCAGCTCACTTCCTTTCTAAACATTGTTTTCTATACTATGGAAAATTTATGAATGATTTGTGTCCTCTTTCTTAGACTATTCTTAATCTATCCTTAATCTAACATATCTTCCTGAATATCCAGCTCTTTGGCGAGCTGCTTTTTCGTAATCCGTTCCCCGCTGCGTTTTACATTTTTCTTACCCGAAATCTTTTTGATCTGCTTCTCTTTCGAAGAAAGATTTACTTTCGGAACCGCTTTGACATAATAGTAGTATTCATCATCTTCAAACTGTACTTTTTCCGTCCGGCTGTAATCCAGATTAAAACATAAAAATTCAATTAAAAATCCAATCCCGGTCGATAAGATCGAACCGAACACCAGCCACAGGATCCTTCCTGAAATCCCAAGCACCAGATAGCCGACACAGAGCACAATGAATTCCGTTAAAATTCCTGCTCCGATCGCTATACTCCAGGCATATTCCACGGCTCTTCGTCTGATATTGTAAACCACGATGACTGCAAGGCAGAATGCGAGAATGACCAGATACATCTCTTTATTTGCCAATACCTGATTGAGAGATACCACAAATTTATTATCTGCACTCTCACCACCCTGCACGCCTTTTAAGAGTGATGCATTATTGTGTATTCCATTTAAAAAATAATAGAGAATGGTTCCGAATATGACAGAGATCATCGAAGACGGTTCCCCAATGAGTCCATTCGCTACCGGTACCGCATATGGAATCCGACAGACAAACGTGATCGGCATCAGCACCACTTCATATCCGTTTTTCGGTGAAAACCGAAAATACAGAAAAAACATCAACAGGAATATCAAAAGTGCTGTCACTGCAACTTCCATCGAAAGTGCATAGAGATGCACAACCGTAAACACCGCTGCAAGCAACACGGTCATATTGACCGGAAGCATTGCACAGATCAGTGCCAGTGCCACTGCAATATAGACATGATGCAGTTTTTCCATATAGCCCACATAGTGATTTATCAGTAAAAACAGAAAAAGTGCCAGAATAAACTTTACGACTGCAAGGATCAGACGATTATGCTTTCCATAAATTTTCCGGATCTTTTCTCTAAGCTCAATCCATTTTGTCATAGCCATTCCTCCGGTGTCTTGGCAGTATCCTCCTGCCGGTACATCTCATTTACTCTTTTTAACGTATGGTAATACTCTCTGGACGCTTTCCGTCCTTTTTCATACCTTGCACTGTAAATGGAATAGGTTAAAACAAGATATATGCCGAGAAAAACGGCATATAAGACTACAGTCAGAATAAGAATACGAATGAAATTGACCGTGCTGATATCTCCGGCTCCATTACCCAACAGATAGACCGCCCCTAATATCACGATAATGGCATATGCCATCGTTCCGCAAAAGAAGCTTTTGATCATCTCCAATGCCAGATAATCTTTTCTGAAATACTGTGCCGGCTTCTTCTCGCCCATGCTTTTATTTTCATCATAAACCGCCAGCTTGATCATCTGACGTACTCTGTCTTCATGTATCATACTCTTCCTGCCGATATGTTGAATATCTTTGTTTGCCTGTGTGCTCATACACGCCGCAGTGCATCTCAAAAATCAGAGATTTTTTCGATGTACGGGCATTCGCCCTATCATCCAACAAAAATACAACTGACTTTGTGCAAGCACAAGTCTGTTATATTTTTGTTGGATGGCACTGCTCATTGCTTACGCCCATTATATCATACCTCTTTATGAATGAAAAGTTTTTTAGCACAAGCAAAGAACTGCCAAAAACTTCTGGCAGTTCTTCTGTTCTCTCTTGCTCTATGTTATCTGTCGAGGTAACGCATCTTATCTCTTTCGCTGGTCACTCTGCTGCTCTTTGGTTTCGGAGCTTCCTTTTTCTGGTATGCATTCTGGAATGTGTTTGCCATATCATTACGACATGAATCGCAAAATCTTCCTGTCTTGATTATCTTACCACATCGTTCACAGCCGATCCCATATGGTGAATCATCGGAAAAGTAAAGACGTTCCTCACGGACCCACTGTTCAATCTGTCTTGTTGACACTTCATTGTCTTTGGCTATTTCCGGAATTGTTGCATGTGGATTATCCTCTAAATAATCTTTTACCTGTGAGAATTTCTCTTCTAACTTTTGCATGCATGCCGGGCAAAGATGCGGCCCTTGCAGATAATTGAACAACCTTCCACAGCCCCTGCAATTTCTTACATCCATTCCAATTCCTCCTTCTGATATCCGTTTCCAATGGTAATTGAAAGAATATATATTTTTTCGACACCGGCTTCCTGTAAAACGGCTGCTGCCGCATCTACCGTACTTCCGGTTGTGTATATATCATCCACCACTAATACTCTTTTCCATTGTACACCATCTACACCTATTTTTAAAGCCTTTTTTAAGTTGTTTTTCCTTTCCCGGTCACTTAAAGTCTTTTGTGGCAGTGTATCCACAACGCGGATTAAGGTTTTACTGTCTACCGGAAGCCCGCACTGTTTTCCTAACTCTTTCGCATATATTTCCGCCTGATTGTAACCGCGTTTATAGCGTTTGTGTCTGTGGATTGGTATCGGTATGATCGCCTGGATATCCTTTCTTTTGATCCAGTCTCCATAGAGTCTTGCACTTTCTTTTGCATAAAACTCAGCATACTCTCTGCGTCCTCCGTCCTTAAAACGATAGATCGACTGTTTCATTTCCCCCTGATAGACCCATACACTTTTCCCCTGGGCATAGGAATGTCTGCCTTCCCTGCAGTCATAGCAGTACTCGCCACGTTCATCACCGATCGGCTTTCCGCATTTCTTACAGGAAGGTTCCTTTACATAATTCAGTTTTGGTCTGCATTGGGTACATACACCGGAATCCGGTGTATCCAGAACCCCGTCGCACAGAATACAGCGCCGGGGATATAGGATATCCAGAATTTTATTTAAAATTAAGATAATATCATTCTGTCATTTGCAAGTTCATCTCCGCTTACTTCTTCAAATTTTGCAAGCAAGTCGGCTACTTTGAGGTTTTTCTTTTCCTCTCCGCTGATGTCATAAATGACTTTTCCTTCATGCATCATGATCAGACGGTTGCCCAGTCGGATCGCGTCTTTCATGTTATGCGTGATCATTAAAGTGGTCAGATTGTCTTTTGCTACAATCTCCTCTGTCAGTTCTAATACTTTTTTTGCCGTCTTCGGGTCAAGGGCTGCTGTATGCTCATCTAAAAGTAACAGCTTCGGTTTTCTGAGGGATGCCATTAAAAGTGTGACTGCCTGACGCTGTCCGCCGGACAAAAGTCCTACTTTCGATGTCATACGATCTTCTAAGCCAAGTCCTAAAGAGCCAAGACGTTCTTTATATTCCTCTCTCTCTTTTGCGGTAATTCCCCAGCCAAGAAAACGTTGTTTTCCCCGGCGTGCCGCAAGTGCAAGATTTTCCTCAATATTCATATCGGCTGCCGTTCCATTCATCGGGTCCTGGAATACGCGGCCTAAATATTTTGCACGTTTGTGCTCCGGAAGTTTTGTTACATCGATATCATCGATCATGATGCTTCCGCTGTCTACCGGATAAACACCTGCGATCATGTTTAAAACAGTGGATTTTCCTGCACCGTTTCCTCCGATGACCGTCACAAAATCGCCTTCATTTAAAACCAGATTCACTCCGTTCAACGCTTTTTTCTCATTGATCGTTCCCGGATTAAAGGTTTTATGTACATCCTGTATCTTAAGCATTGCCATTTCCTCCCTTCTTGTCTGCCGGAGTAAAATATTTACTCTTCAAATAAGGAAGTGCAAGGAACAATGCTACGATCAGAGATGAGAACAGTTTTAAGTCGGTTGTCTCAAGTCCCAACTGAAGCACGATCGCAATTACTACGAAATAGATAATCGCACCGATCACTACGGCTATCATATGAAGCGCAAAGTTGTGAAAGATTTTTCCAAAAACAACTTCTCCGATGATAACGGCTGCAAGACCGATTACGATCGCTCCGCGTCCCATGTTGATATCAGCGGAACCCTGGTACTGTGCATATAATGCTCCCGCAAGACCTACTAATCCGTTTGAGATTACCAGTCCTAACACTTTTGTTGCATTTGTATTGATTCCCTGTGCTCTTGCCATGTTTGGATTACATCCGGTCGCACGCACACTTGCTCCGATCTCTGTTCCGAAGAACCAGTAAAGCAATGCAATGATCACGATACAGAATCCTGTGGTAAGCAGACAGGCATGTGGGATATAACGCAGGCTGACAAGCACATCATACTGCATAACGCTGATCGCCTGATTTGCCTTTCCCATAATCCTCATATTGATGGAGTAGAGTCCAAGCTGTGTCAGGATTCCCGCTAAGATCGGTGGGATTCCCAGTGCCGTATGAAACAGTCCCGTCACAAGTCCGGCTAACATACCTGCAAGAAACGCAAGAATCAATGCCACATAGGTATTTGCTCCATTTAACATACACATAACCGCAACGGCACCGCCTGTTGCCAGGCTGCCGTCTACGGTTAAATCTGCAAAATCTAAAACTTTATAAGTGATATATACACCAATTGCCAGAATTCCCCAGATCAATCCCTGGGCTACAGATCCCGGCAGGGCGCTCATCAATGATGCTACCATAAATTATTTATCCTCTTTTTCAATTGCTACCATATCGTCCGGAATCTCGATACCAAGCTCGGAAGCGATATCAGCATTGTATTTTAATGTTACGTCATCTGCATACTGGATCGGCATATCTGCAGGATTTTTACCGTTTACTAAAATGTCATATGCCATTAAACCTGCATTGTATCCGATGCTCTCATAAGAGATACTTAAGGTTGCAAGTCCGCCAACGGAGCACATATTTTCTTCCCCTGCGATTACCGGGACTTTTGCCGGAACGGTAACATTCTTTACAATCTCCATGTTCGATGCGATCGTGTTATCTGTCGGGATGTAAATTGCATCGTTCTCATCTGCCGCTTTTGTAACAACCTGCTGAATGTCGTTAGAATCTGCTGCAGTGTAAGTCTTTGCGGTAATGCCTGCTTTTTCTAAGTATTTCTGTGCCTGCTCTGCCTGATATACAGAGTTTGCTTCTGCGGAGCAGTAAAGGATTCCTACGTTCTTTGCGTCCGGAACCAGTTTCTGAAGCAGTTCTACCTGCTGATCGATCGGTGCAAGGTCAGATGTTCCTGTTACGTTTCCACCAGGAGCGTCATTGCTCTTTACGGTTCCTGTTGTCACATAATCTGTTACGGAAGTTCCAACGATCGGGATATCTGAAGTTGCTGTTGCAGATGAAATTACTGCCTGTGTTGCGTTTGCCATGATCAGATCCACATTGCTGTTTACAAATTTTGTGGCAATGGTTGCACAGTTGGTCTCTTCGCCCTGTGCATTCTGTACGTCAAACTCTACCTTATCACCAAGTTTTTCTTTTAACGCTTTCTGGAAACCTTCCGTTGCAGCGTCTAAAGCCTGATGCTCAACTAACTGGATAATACCGATGTGGTATACTTTGTCCCCATCCTCTTTTTTATCCGATGTCTTATCTGCTGTTTCTGTTTTCTTTTCTTCACTTGCTTTCTGTCCTGCTGTACAGCCTGTGAATGCTGCGACGGTCATGGACATTGCAAGTAACAATGCAATCACCTTTTTCATGTTCGTTTCCTCCAATGTATTTTTTTCACGTCAACGCGTCAAAGCACTAAACGAGTGTATTATACCATTTTTTCACGGATTTATCAAGACTCTCTTGCTATGCACCCTGCTCCCAGATTCTGTCAATCAGCCCGCTGTAGCGCACCTGCTCGGTTACATTGTGCTCCATCTGTTCAAAAACCGTCTCATCGCCCACTAAGGTCACGCACTTTCTCGCTCTTGTGACCGCGGTATAAAGCAGATTTCTGTTCATCAGCATTTTCGGTCCGTGCAAAAGCGGTATGACAACAGCCGGATATTCGCTTCCCTGCGATTTATGAATCGTGATGGCATAGGCAAGTTCCAGCTCATCCAGTCCCTTATATGCATATTCCACCATTTTCCCTTCTTCAAATTCCACGGTCACCGTCTGTGCAAAATCATTGATCTGACGCACGATTCCCATGTCTCCGTTAAACACACCCAGACCTTTGTCTATTGCCAGACCATACTTACTTCTTACTTCCCACTCCAACTGATAGTTATTTTTAATCTGCATGACTTTATCGCCTTCGCGGAAGATCCTGTCTCCCACCTCATGCTCTGCTTTTTTCGCATCCTTTGGATTCAGGTATTGCTGCAAAATGCGGTTTAAGCGTTCTACGCCCAGCAATCCTTTCCGCATTGGTGTCAGCACCTGGATATCGAATGGTTTTGCATCTACATATTTGGGCAGTTTTTGTTTGATCAGTTGTATCACTACGCTGATGATAACATCTGCATCATATCGTTTCAGGAAAAAGAAATCCCTGCTTTTATTATCCAGTATGACTTCTTTTCCTTCGTTGATCTTATGTGCGTTTACTACGATGTCGCTCTGGCTTGCCTGACGGAAAATTTTATTCAGACGCACGACCTGATATTTTCCGCTCTCTATGATGTCACGAAGTACGCTGCCCGGTCCGACACTCGGAAGCTGATTGGCATCTCCGACTAAGATCAGCCTTGTCCCCGGAACGATCGCCTTTAATAAAGAGTGCATCAGACTGATATCCACCATGGACATCTCATCCACGATCACTACGTCAGCCCCTAACGGGTTGGATTCGTTTCGCTCAAAGCCTGCCGTTTCTTCTACTCCGCCGTTTAATTCTAACATTCTGTGGATCGTCTTTGCTTCATATCCGCTGGTCTCACTCATCCGTTTTGCTGCCCTGCCTGTCGGTGCCGCTAAATAGATATCCATTCCTTCCAGTTCAAAGTATCGGATGATTGTATTGATCGTAGTGGTCTTTCCGGTTCCGGGTCCACCGGTCAATACAAACAGTCCATTTTGCACTGCCTCCTGCACTGCCTGTTTTTGCAGCTCATCCAGTTCCATACCGCTGCTGTCCTCGATCCGCCGAATCCGGTCCTCCATCTCCCGTACCGGAACATCATAACGAATGTCCAGTTCTGCTAACATTGCTGCTGTATTTGCTTCCATCAGATAATAGGATGATGCAAATACTTTTACGTTTCCATTCGTTTCTTTTAGGATGATTTTCCGCTCCATTGCCAAATCCATATAGTGTTTTTCTATATATTCCGGCTCTATTTCTAACAGTCTCGCTGTCCGTTTTGTCAGTTCTTCCTTTGGCAGATAGGTATGACCTTCTCCGGCTGCCTGTAGCAGTGCATACTGGATGCCGCTTCGGATTCTGAAATCCGAGTCCGTCCGAATTCCTACTCTCGCCGCAATCTCATCTGCAATTTTAAATCCCACTCCCTGAATGTCATCTGCGAGCCGATATGGATTTTCCTGTAATATAGAATATATTTCCGATCCATATTTATGGTAAATCTTTACTGCGAGGTTGATGGATATTCCGTATTTTTGCAAAAAGATCATTGCCTGTCGGAGTTCTCTTTTTTCTTCCACCTGACTTGAGATCTCCATCGCTTTTCTCTCGCTGATCCCCTTGATCTCTGCTAAACGTTCCGGTTCTTCCTCAATGATCCGAAAGGTATCCTCTTTAAATCTTCGTACGATTCTGGCTGCTAACGCCGCTCCGATTCCTTTAATCGCCCCGGAACCAAGATAACGCTCTATGGATTGTATGTCTTCGGGTGCCTGTTCCTCAAAGGATTCCACCTTCATCTGTACTCCATAGGTCGGATGATCCACATACTCTCCCCGCAATTTCAGGTACATTCCCTCACTGATTACGGAAAATGTACCCACACAGGTCATTTCATCTTCTTCGCCTGCAAAGTTCATAACCGTATATCCATTTTCTGCATTTCTGAACACGATGTGTTCTACATAACCTGTCAGTTCTTCCATGGTCTGCATTTTCCTCCGTACAGTTGTTACTATCGTATATATTGAATATCGTTTTCAAACAATAAACAAGGCTGTCCTAGGACAGCCTTACTCTTGTCTTTGCTATTCTTATAAGTTATAATTGCGCTTCATCTGTTCATACAGCGTCTGTGCAATTCCAAAATCTCCCTGATCTACGATCTTATCTGCATACTCCTGCATCATCTGGTCTTCAAAGTAGTCTTTTAATTGTCCCATTGACTGGTCTTTGTTGTCATCCTCAGGAATCATTTTTTTCATTTCCTTCATAACCTGCTCTACAAAATATGCTTCAAAATCTTTGCAGACATCCATCAGTTCTTCATCGGAAGCACTGGAAAGATCTCCGGAAATGGTATCATTCAAACGGCTTGCCGAAGCATTCTGAGCCGATGTTGCTGTCTGTTCATACAGATTGCTATAAGGATTGATGCTAATTCCACTCATACCGCTTCCTCCTTATTATCTTCTCAACTGATTTGCCTGTGAAAGCATATCATCAGATGCCTGTATTGCCTTAGAATTCAATTCATAGGCTCTCTGTGCAATGATCAGATTTACCATTTCATCTGCGACTTGAACATTGGACCCCTCTAAGTAGCCCTGACGCACATTTGATCTGTCCAGTCCGGCTGTCGTTGCCTCATTCATTGGATTACCGGAAGCATCTGTAACTCTCAATAAGGAATCCTGCAATTTTTCAAGTCCCCCTGGATTGTTAAACTGGAATAATCCAATACTCTGGTTCATATCCACCGGATTTCCCTGTGCATTTCTGTAATAGAACTGTCCCTGTGAAGTTACGGAAACTTTTTCCGCTGCCACGCCATCCGGTATACGGATCATATTTCCTCGGGAGTCTAAAACCGGATATCCGTCAGAGTTCGTCAGAATAACTCCGTCATTTCCGATGCTCCAGGTAAAATTACCGTTTCTTGTATAGTATGTATTACCATCTGCTCCACGAACTGCAAAGAAGCCTTCGCCGTCGATCGCAAATGCCGTATCACTTTCACTTGCTAACATTGCTCCCTGTGTAAACATGGAGGTATTAGATGCAACACGCGTACCTAAGCCTACCTGTGCCGGTATCGGTTTGTTCGCACCGTTTGCTGTCGTTGTTCTTGCCTGTAAATTTTGGTACAGCAGGGATTTGAATTCTGTCTTCTCTGTCTTATAGCCTGTTGTATTTACATTTGCAATATTATTGGATATTGTATCTACATTCGTCTGCTGTGCGATCATTCCAGATGCCGCACTCCATAAAGCTCTCATCATAATTCAAACACCTCTCTTATAGCTTGCCTACCTGATTTACTGCTTTGTCTAACATCGTATCTATGGTCTGGATAATTTTCTGATTTGCTTCATATGCTCTTGTGATCGTGATCATATCGACCATTTCCGAAACGACCTGCACATTGGAAGCCTCAATCACTCCCTGTTCTACCTGTGCTCCTGCTGCAACGATCTGTGCTCCGTCTACCGTCTGATAGAGATTTTCTCCAAACTTCTCTAAATAATTATAGTTCGCAAAATCTACTACTCCGACTCTTCCGACCACCGCACGGTTCTGCCAGATATTTCCCTGCTCGTCGATCGTAAACTTCTGGTTCGGATCGATACGGATATAGCCTGCTGCTCCCGGATCAGAATTCATCGCTGCATTCTGGTTCAGCACATAGTCTCCGTCCTTGGTTACCAGATAACCGTCCTTATTTACGGTAAAGGCTCCGTCTCTTGTATATTTTACAGAAGTCTCACCCTGTTTGTTCGTATAAGATATTGCAAAAAATCCATCGCCTGCCAGTGCTAAATCTGCCGGATTGTCCGTCACTTCAAAAGAACCCTGATCATAATTTGTATAGGTTTCTCCGATATGTACCCCCAGACTGATGTCACCGATCCTGCGCGGTATGTTATATGCTGAGGTGTCTTTGATTTTTATTGCATAAGTATCTGCAAATGTCTGTGCCGTACTGCCTTCTTTTTTATAGCCGTTCGTATCTGCATTTGCCAGATTGTTTGTCATGATGTCCATACGGTTCTGCTCGTTCAACATTCCCGTATAGGCTGTATAGAGTCCTTTTACCATGTATAAATTCTCCTTTCTGAATAAGGGGCAATGACACCGCTTTTTACGATGCCATTACTTATACACTTCCTGTGTTATCCAGCCATCCGTGACAGGTTTCACGCTTACATCTGTTTGTCGTCGTGATTTCCTGCTAAAAATTCTACATATTTTCCTGTTCCGATCGCCACACAGGTCATCGGCTCTTCTGCGGTCATCGTGTTAATGCCTGTACGGTCTTCAATCAGTTCTTCTAAACCTCTTAACAGAGCACCACCGCCTGTAAGGACGATTCCTCTGTCTGCTACGTCTGCTGCTAACTCCGGTGGAGTCTTTTCTAATACACTGTGAACTGCTTCTACAATCTGAAGTGTTGCTTCGCGGAGTGCTTCTTCGGTCTCCTCTGAGCTTACCTGTACTGTCTTTGGAAGACCTGTTACAAGGTTTCTTCCGCGTACATCCATTGTCTCCGGCTGTGCTAACGGGAAACAGGTTCCAATCTTGATCTTAATGTCCTCTGCGGTTCTTTCACCGATCAGAAGATTATGTTTTTTTCTCATATAACGGACGATCGCTTCGTCAAAATCATCTCCGGCGATCTTAATGGATGTGCTTACTACAGATCCGCCTAAAGAGATGACTGCAATATCAGAAGTTCCTCCTCCGATATCTACGATCATATTTCCGCAAGGTCTTGCAATGTCAATTCCTGCTCCGATGGCTGCTGCAATTGGTTCTTCTATAATAGAAACTTCTCTTGCTCCTGCCTGATAAGTTGCATCTTCTACTGCTTTCTTCTCTACCTCTGTTACACCACTTGGTACACAAACGGAGATGCGTGGTTTACGAAAACTCTTCTTACCCATGGCCTTCTGGATAAAATATTTGATCATTTTCTCCGTAACGGTATAATCGGAAATAACTCCCTGACGTAACGGACGTACTGCCACGATGTTGCCCGGTGTTCTACCAAGCATCAATCTTGCTTCTTCACCAATTGCTTTGATCTTGTTGGTATCGCGGTCAAATGCCACAACGGAAGGCTCTTTTAGCACGACACCCTTTCCTTTAATATATACTAAAATACTTGCTGTACCTAAATCAATTCCGATATCTGTTGAAACCATTCTGATGTTTCTCCTTTCTTCCTGTCCTACCTATATATTATCATTTATAAATTGGATTTATCGATTCTGTTCATCTATAGAAACGCCTATGATACACATTTTTCCATATTCATACTTATTATATACAATGACGTGATGTTTTTAAAGGTTTTTTTTTGTTTTTTCTCTGATTTAAGACTTTTTTAAAACATTTTAAAAGATTCATATTTTATTAACTTTATATTCATACTTTATTCACATATTCAAAGTACTATAATAACGTACTAGCTAAGGCTAATATAATTTTTCATAACTCATACTGCTCGGGTTCCTAGAACTCGGGCAGTACTCCCCGAAAGTTTGAGCTTCCAATCACTTGGAAGCTTTTTTATTTGTCTAATGACTTGTTGGTTTAACGGCTTGTTTGGCTGATACCTTAATAAAAGAATCGTGCAGTTTGGGATAGATCACCCTGATTGTGAGCTAGTCCGGGTCGCACGATTTCTTTCTAGGCTTTCTTATTTTAGATTTCTTATTTTTTCTTCAGGTATTTCTTTAAATATTGTCCGGTATAGGAACCTTTGACTTTTGCCACTTCTTCCGGCGTTCCTTTTGCAATGACCGTTCCACCGCCATCGCCGCCTTCCGGTCCCATATCGATGATATAATCCGCTGTCTTGATCACATCCAGATTATGTTCGATGACAACTACCGTATTGCCTCCGTCCGAAAGCCGCCGCAGGATTTCTATTAATTTATGCACATCCGCAAAATGCAGTCCGGTAGTCGGCTCATCTAAGATATAAATTGTCTTTCCCGTGCTCCGTTTACTCAACTCTGTAGCCAGTTTGATACGCTGTGCTTCACCGCCGGATAATGTGGTGGATGGCTGTCCTAATCGGATATAGGAAAGTCCTACATCATAAAGGGTCTGGATTTTTCTATGGATGGACGGTACGTTTTCAAAGAAGGTCAGTGCCTCCTCCACTGTCATATCCAGTACATCATAGATGCTCTTTCCTTTATATCTTACTTCTAAGGTCTCACGATTGTAACGCTTGCCACCACAAACCTCACATGGAACATAAACATCCGGCAAAAAGTGCATTTCGATCTTTAAGATTCCGTCTCCGGAACATGCCTCACATCTTCCGCCCTTTACATTGAAGCTGAAACGTCCTTTTTTATAACCTCTTGCCTTTGCATCCGGTGTTGCAGCAAAGAGGTCACGGATCATGTCAAAGACTCCCGTATAAGTCGCCGGATTAGAGCGTGGTGTCCTTCCGATCGGAGACTGGTCAATGTCGATCACCTTATCTAACTGCTCAAGCCCTTCGATCTTGTTATGTGCTCCCGGTATCGTTCTGGCACGGTTCAGTTTTTTGGCTAATGTCTTATACAAAATTTCATTGGTCAGTGAACTTTTTCCGGAACCCGATACTCCGGTCACACAGGTCATCACACCGAGTGGCACATCGACATCTATGTTTTTCAGGTTATTTTCTTTTGCCCCTTTGATCGTCAGATATCCGGTTGGTTTTCTGCGTTCCTCTGGCACCGGTATCTGTATTCTGCCACTCAGATAGGCTCCTGTAATGGATTTTTCATTCTGCATGATCTCTTCTGCCGTGCCGGCGGCAACCACTTCTCCACCGTGCTCACCCGCTCCCGGTCCGATATCCACAACATAATCTGCTGCAAGCATGGTGTCTTCATCGTGTTCTACTACGATAAGGGTGTTGCCTAAATCTTTGAGATTTTTTAAGGTATTTAAAAGTTTGTCATTATCTCTCTGGTGCAGTCCGATACTCGGCTCATCTAAGATATAAGCAACGCCTACCAGCCCGGAGCCGATCTGTGTTGCCAGTCGGATACGCTGTGCTTCGCCACCGGACAGACTTCCGGTTGCACGGGCAAGTGTCAGATAGTCCAGTCCAACATCCATGAGGAATCCCACTCTGGCACGGATTTCTTTTAAAATCTGTTCACCGATCAGCATCTGCTGTTTTGTCAACTCCATATGCTCCAGGAATCCCGACAAGTTCTTAATGGACATCGTTGTAATCTCATAGATATTTTTATCACAGACGGTCACTGCTAAAGATTCTTTTTTCAGTCTTTGACCTTTACATACCTTACACGGTGTAATTCGCATAAAGGACTCGTATTCCTGTTTGCTGGTTTCCGAACCTGTCTCACGGTAACGCCGCTCCACATTTTTGATCAATCCTTCAAAGGCAACGTCATAGACTCCTTCTCCTCTTTGACCCTTGTAATACACTTTGACGGATTTTCCATTTGTTCCATTTAAGAGCATATCACGGATGTCCTCCGGCAGATCCTGATATGGCGTATCTAAGTCAAACTGATATTCTTTGGACAATGCCTGTAAAATTGCATAGGTATAGCTGGACGGATCTGTGCAGGACTGCCAGCCCATGACCTGTATCGCTCCTTCGGAAATCGCCAGACTCTTATCCGGTATCATCAAATCCTCATCAAACTCCATTTTGTATCCAAGTCCGAAACATTCCGGGCAGGCTCCAAACGGATTGTTGAAGGAAAAACTTCTCGGTTCGATCTCATCAATGCTCACACCGCAGTCGGGACAGGAAAAACTCTGGGAAAAACGCATCGGTTCTCCTCCGATAATATCTACGATCATCAGTCCCTCTGCTAAGTCCATGACATTTTCTATGGAATCCGTCAGACGTTTTTCTATGCCTTCTTTGACGACCAGACGGTCTACGATGATCTCTATATTATGCTTGATGTTTTTATCCAATGGAATCTCTTCACTTAGTTCATAGACATTCCCATCCACCTGTACACGGACATATCCGCTTCGCTTTGCTTTTTCAAATAATTTCTGGTGCATTCCCTTACGACCGCGGACTACCGGTGCTAAAAGCTGTATTTTTGTCCGTTCCGGCAGCGACATGATCTGGTCTACCATTTGGTCTACAGTCTGTTTTTTGATTTCTTTTCCGCAGACCGGGCAATGCGGGATTCCAATCCTTGCATAGAGCAGACGCATATAATCGTAGATTTCCGTAACCGTTCCGACCGTAGAACGCGGATTCCGGTTTGTGGATTTCTGATCTATGGAAATTGCCGGAGAAAGTCCCTCTATTTTTTCTACATTTGGTTTTTCCATCTGTCCTAAAAACTGTCTGGCATAGGAGGACAGGGATTCCATATAACGCCGTTGTCCTTCTGCATAGATCGTATCAAATGCCAGTGAGGATTTTCCCGAACCGCTGAGTCCGGTCAGCACTACAAATTCATTTCTCGGTATGTCGATATCCAAATGTTTCAGATTATGCTCATTTGCTCCTCTGATCTTTATATATTTCCGTTCTTTCATGTTCCTTACCCTTTCTTGCCGGAATCCTGCTTGATCTCTTCTACCATACGTCGTAAATCCAGCATTTTGTCTCTCAGTTCTGCCGCTGCCTCGAAATTCAGATCCGCGGCTGCGCGGTCCATCTGTTTTTTCACATCTTTGATGAGTTTTTCTAACTCTTCGCGGCTCATGGACTCCGGATCTTTCTTAAATTCTATCTCTTCTTTTGCAACTTTCTTAGAAATACTGATTAAGTCGCGGACGGATTTTTCTATCGTCTTTGGCGTGATTCCATGTTCTTTGTTGTATGCTTCCTGTATCTGGCGGCGGCGTTTTGTCTCATCGATCGCCATGCGCATAGAATCGGTAATGGTATCTGCATACATGATGACATGACCATCCTGATTTCTTGCCGCTCTTCCGATCGTCTGTATAAGTGATGTATGGGAACGCAGGAATCCCTCTTTATCCGCATCCAAAATTGCTACCAATGTAATTTCCGGAATATCCAGTCCCTCTCGCAAAAGGTTAATTCCCACTAACACATCAAAGACGTCAAGACGCAGGTCACGGATGATCTCCGCCCGCTCTAACGTATCGATATCCGAATGCAGATATTTTACCCGGATGCCTACTTCCCGCATATAATCGGTCAGATCTTCTGCCATCCGTTTTGTCAATGTCGTAACCAGTACCTTATGATGCCCGGAAATTTCTTTTTTTACTTCTGCTAATAGATCGTCTATCTGTCCCTCTACCGGACGGACATCTACCTCCGGATCTAACAGTCCTGTCGGACGGATGATCTGCTCTGTCCGCAGCAGCTCATGCTCATCTTCATATACGTTTGGCGTTGCAGATACAAACAGCATCTGATCGATCTTACTCTCAAATTCCTCAAAGTTCAGCGGACGGTTATCTTTTGCCGACGGCAGGCGGAATCCGTAATCGACCAGTGTTGATTTTCTTGCCTGGTCTCCTGCATACATACCACGCACCTGTGGTATGGTGATATGCGACTCATCCACTATGATCAGATAATCATCCGTAAAATAGTCCATTAAAGTATGTGGTGTTGCTCCTGCCGGACTGCCCGCTAAATGTCTGGAATAGTTCTCGATTCCACTGCAAAATCCGGTCTCTTTTAACATCTCTATATCGAAATTTGTTCTCTCCGCGATCCGCTGTGCCTCTAACAGCTTGTCCTCGCCTTTAAAATATTTTACGCGCTCTTCTAATTCTTTTTCTATATCCACACAGGCACGATTGATCTTTTCCTGCGGCACAACATAGTGGGATGCCGGGAAGATGGAGATATGCTCCAGCCGGCTCTTGATCTCTCCGGTCAGCACATCGATCTCAGTAATTCTGTCTATCTCGTCTCCAAAAAATTCCACACGCACTGCCGTATCACTGTTATTTGCCGGAAAAATCTCCAACGTATCTCCATGCACCCGGAAGGTTCCTCTTCCAAAGTCCATCTCATTTCTTGTATACTGTATATCTATCAACGCCCGGATGACATCATCCCTGTCTTTTTCCATTCCCGGACGCAGAGATACCATCATTCCCATATAGTCTTCCGGACTTCCCAAACCGTAAATACAGGAAACGCTAGCTATCACGATGACATCTTTCCGCTCCACCAACGCGGCGGTCGCCGACAGACGCAGTTTATCGATTTCCTCGTTGATCGAGGAATCTTTTGCGATATAAGTATCCGTGGACGGCACATATGCCTCCGGTTGATAATAATCATAATAGGAAACAAAATATTCCACAGCGTTTTCCGGAAAGAATTCTTTGAACTCCCCATACAACTGTGCCGCCAATGTCTTATTATGCGAGATAATCAGTGTCGGCTTATTCAGTGCAGCTATGACATTTGCCATCGTAAATGTTTTTCCCGAACCCGTAACTCCCAGCAGGGTCTGGAACTGGTTGCCCTCCTGAAAGCCCTTCACCAGTGCCTCAATCGCCTGTGGCTGGTCACCGGTTGGCTGATATTTTGATACTAATTTGAAATGCTCCATAAAAAATTTCTCCTGATCATATCCTGTTATCTATCTGTAATGCTTGCAATTTTTTGCAATATGAATGTTTTCGATCTGTTCTTATTATTGTTACCTGTTTAGTATATCATTCAATATAAAAAAAGTACAGAACAAAATCGAATGTTTGTTCTGTGCTTTTTTATTTTCCGTCATCTTTTCGAATTTCATCAATGATCCGACCGATATTACAGGTAAGCTGCCCTTTGCACTGATGAATGTCTGATGTCCATCTTTTTGATTCTTGATAATTTGTTCTGCATTTGGTTCAATATCATCTTATCCTGTTCCTTATCAAACGATATTTCCGGATTTTCTTTCTGATCCTCTGCAAACTCGATCAAACGTCTTGGAAATGAAATATCTCTGTCACTCTCCGTTTTTTCAAGCAGACGTATATCAATTGATGGACCATAATTTAATTATCTATAAATGATATTTATATAGTACATCCTCTCTTTTATACTGACTAATATCTTCAATTATTTCGTATGCAATGTTTTCTTTCCCAACATTATAAACACGATATATTCTATATAAAGATTTTTCCCACTTTCTGTAAACGACAACATATCAAAACCATTTCTATGATCTAATGCAACCGAAGAATCAACAAGTTCTGCCAGTTTCTCTTTTCCTGCATTGAGCAGCTTTTGTACCTCTATTGAATAAACAAATTTTTCTTATGCTTCAATCATTTTCCTTGTTAACTACACTTCTACTTTATACCCAGTAAATTGAACCCTCTTTTCCACAGCTTTAACCTTTAAGATATTTTTCCTTTTCCGTCTAATACCTTACGCCTGTTATTCATCAAAAACTGATTTGTCTGCTCAACCCAATCCTGCATACTCATTAAAATTTCATCTTCAGCCATTAATTCTGCGTAATCAATAAACATTGTTACTAGTCTGTTCAGACGAGATAATTCTTTCTCGTTTAAATAATTTTTCGCAATTCCAATATCACGTTTTAAAACCTTACCATTAGGGGCTTCTTTCCATGTGGTTAACCCCATCGCCGGTTTCTCAGAATC
Source organism: Maccoyibacter intestinihominis (assembly GCF_040096355.1). Taxonomy (NCBI): domain Bacteria; kingdom Bacillati; phylum Bacillota; class Clostridia; order Lachnospirales; family Lachnospiraceae; genus Maccoyibacter; species Maccoyibacter intestinihominis. Next base: position 33,310 of record NZ_JBBMEX010000011.1, on the reverse strand, counting down.
AGCACGTTCATATATAAGTTCTGCCGCTGTCTTTCCTGTAACCGCAAAATGCAATTTATTCTGAACAAAGGCATAAAAATTCTTTGTGATTTCACTGTTTTTATCGTAATCATAACTACACTGTTCAAAAACATCTGTAATTTTCTGATAGGCTCTCCGTTCACTTGCTCTAATTTCACGGATACGCTCTAATAATTCCTCAAAATAATCTTTCCCAAAAGGCTTTCCATTTTTTAGCATATCATCATTCAATACAAACCCTTTAGTAATATATTCTTTTAATGTTATTGTAGCCCACTGTCGGAAACGCGTAGCCTTCTTAGAATTAACTCGATATCCAACAGCTATAATTGCATCTAAATTATAACATTTTACTTTTCTTGTAACATTACGTTGTCCTTCATTTTGAACTATCGAGAATAACTCGGTAGTTGCTTCTTCTTCTAATTCCTCCTCCTTATAAATATTTTTTAAATGTAAAGAGATATTATCAGTTGTGCAATCAAATAAATTTGCCATTGCCTTTTGTGTCATCCAAAAAGTCTCTTCCTTAAACATTACATTCACGCAAATATTTGTACCTTCAATCTGATATAAAACAACCTCATGTTCCTGATTCATTTCTATTTGTTTCCTCATTTTTAATATTTATAAAATACTTTACTTTATCACAAAAATTTTAGATATAACCAATACTTTTTATTTTTACATTCATTATAGTTCTTTCATTGCACCAATATCAGTCATAAACCATCCATTGATACTTTGATAGCAATTTGAAATGCTCCATAAATTTCTCCTGTTCATATCCTGTTATCTATCTGTGATGCTTGCAATTTTTTTTGCAATATGAATGTTTTGGATCTGTTCTTATTATTGTTACCTGTTTAGTATATCATTCAATATAAAAAAAGTACAGAACAAACTCAAACATTTGTTCTGTACCATATTCCTTATACTCTCACTCTACCTCTTCTCTTCCCCTCTACTCAAATCCCCGGATTCGTTCCACAACCGAATGCCGCCCTGCCAGCAATCGGTAAGCCAGTACCGGAACCGCCACACAGACCGCCAGAACCAGAAGGACTGCTGCCGACACTGGAAGTATCGGAACTGAAAATGCAATGCCACGGTAATTCATCGACTGGTAACACAGATAGGTGATCAGAAGTCCTACGGTCCCTGTCAGGAGTATGGAGCCGCCCGCATAAAAAAGTCCCTCATAGACTAACATCCGATAAACCTGCCGGTCGGTCATGCCCACACTCTCCATGACCGACAGTTCGACCTGTCGGTTCTGAATACTGCCGGAAACCGTATTGATATAATTCATCAGACCGATAAATGCCAAGATCAAAGTAATTCCGATTCCGACACCCTTCATATTTCCCTGTGCCTTTTTCACATTTTCCATTTCTTCTATTTTAGATTCATAAGAAACATCTCTGCTGTCGGAAAGTGACTGAATAGCTTTTATTACTGCCTGTTCCGTCTGAGTGTCATACTCTTCATCATAGAGAACCGTCATATCCTGAACAAACGGATTTTTTACCACTTGCTCTAGCCACTTTTCACTGACGATCAGATCCGGTCCCAGTCCGATCCCTGCATAACGGTTATCATCTGTAACGCCTGCTATCTGAAATGTACATTTTCCCTGCGAAACCGAATTTTCCGGCAGGAGGCAGGTAAGCTCTTTTCCTAAAATCTCCTTTTCCTTTAACTGCACACCGTTTCGATAGAGAATACACACCCTGCCTTCCATAAAATCCTTTTTGTTCACCTTTTTCTGAAACATACTGTTCAGATTTTCAAATTCCGCTTCATCGATTCCTTTCAAATAAGAATAATATTTTTCCGGATGTGCCTTGTAGTCCTCTACCGACTGCTCATACGGTTCAGACATCCACATTTCATATACCGCCCGCATCCATGTGTTGGCAAAATCAGCCTCCCATGGAACCAAGATTTTGGTACTGGTCATCTGGTGCACTTCTTTCACGCCGGAAATGTTTTCGATCTTTTTCGTAAAATCGCTATCTAAAATCGGCTTCCAGTCCTTTGTATCCTCTTTCATCAGTGTATCATTGACAATCTCCATATCTGCATCCATGTAATTCGATACAATGGTCCTTGCTCCCTGACTTTCGATCAATGTGATCAGCACTAAAAATACCGAAAGACCGGTTGCTAACGATAAAAATACAACGGCTGTTTTCTTCTTATCCTTTTTCAACTGTCTGCAAGCCATATTTTTTAACACATGACCTCTTTTCGTCCGGTGCGATTTCCGGTTTGATGTGACGGTACAGTATCCAAGTGCCTCCATCGGTGTGACGGCACAGGCAATTTTGACCGGCTTTCTGCTTCCAAGCAGCAGGGTAATGACCGCAATCAGGATCGTCAAAAGGATAATTCCCGGATGAAATGCCACTACGACTTTTTCACGGATGCCAAGGGAACGCACCACCTCCGGGATAATGAAAAACGAAGTCAGCACTCCCGCAAAAAATCCACCGCCAATTCCAAATATCCCGATCCAGCACATCTGACGTTTCATCAGATTTTTTACCTGCGTTCCGGTCATTCCGACTGTCTGGAGTAAGCCGTAATAGCGGATATTTCCGGAAACCGATAAATAGAGAATATTGTAGATCAAAAGGTATGCACTCAAGCAAGTGATGAATGCCAGTCCCACCATTCCCCTTAAGATCCGTACGGAATTGGAGGTTTCGGCTGTAAAAAACAGTGCCTGCTGCACTCCTAGATCCATCTGCTCCCGAAACTCTTCCTGTTTTTTTGTCGTCAGGATTTTACTTTTGAACTGCAGATACATTCTTCCGGAACGAACATCCGACAACTGATAACCGGACTGCTGATAAAATTTTTTAGAAACAAAAAATACTTTTTTCGTACCGTATCCGTCCCAGATCCCACAGATTTTAAAGGTTTTCTCCTTCGGTTCTGTTCCGTTATCATCACCGTAGGTCAGTGTAAACGTGTCACCGATCCCCAGTCCCGAAAGCCCGCAGTCCTCCAATGCGGTCTGCGTGACCATCACTTCATTTTCCTGTTTCGGATAATGCCCCTTTGTTTCTTTTCTTGCCGGAGCCATGATCTCGTCCCAGTAAGTTTTATCGCTGTAGATCAGCCACGTATGCAGGGTATCATCCCATTGGGTGCTGATCGCATAACCCGCCACGCCGACTTTTCCTATCTTCGATACCTCACTGCTGTTTTCACACTTTTTTACCTGTTCTTTCGTCATTCCATACATGATAGCATCCATGTCCGCACCACTCAAGCGGATGTTCTGACGTTTTTCCATTTTTACATAGGTAAGTCCTACCGTAAAAATCGAAAAGAGCATAAAAACTGCCAGAAAGACAGCACACACCAGTACCAGATTTTTGCCCTTATTCCGAAAAAAGGAAGTCTTTGCCATCCTTTTGATGACCTGCTGATTATTATTTTTCAGCATCTTCATCACTTCCCTTCCGTATTTTTCCGTCCTCAATACAGACGATCCGGTCTGCGAGCTGCGCAATATCCATATCGTGAGTGATCAGTATCAGTGTCTGCGAAAAACGTTTTGCCGCAACGCGCAAAAGTCCCAACACCTCATGACCTGTTCCGGAGTCCAGGTTTCCGGTCGGCTCATCTGCAAGAATGATCGCCGGTTTCGATGCAAGTGCCCTCGCGATCGCCACGCGTTGCTGCTGGCCGCCGGACAACGTCCCCGGAAGTGCCTCTGCCTTTTCCTGCAAATGCAGCATATCCAAAAGTTCCCCGATAAATTTTTCATCCACATAACCGCCGTCTAACTCGATCGGCAGTACAATATTTTCATAGACATTCAGATCCGGTACCAGATTATAATTCTGGAATACAAATCCCACTTTTCTTCTGCGAAAAATGGCAAGCTGTTCTTTTTTCAATTCCGACAGCTTCTTTCCGTCTACAAAGACCTCTCCCGAAGTCGGGGTGTCGAGTCCGCCAAGCATATGGAGCAGGGTGCTCTTTCCGCTTCCCGATTTTCCGATCATTGCGACAAATTCTCCACGCTCTACCGTAAGATCCACGCCGTCCAATGCTTTTACCGTATTTTCTCCAAGCCGGTAATATTTTTTCAATGCCTGTGTTTCTACCATCCATGTCTTCATCTTTCTTTCCTCCTTATAACACAAGCATAATGGTAAAAAATCTCAAACCTGTCACAATCTTTAACTATCACAAAATTGTGATAATCTGTTCCTGTAAAGCGACGCTCTTTCACAAGGAATTTATTCGCATGTATCTGTTATTTTTCAACCAGTCTTTATCCATTTGGCAGGAAAATCCGAAATTCTGCTCCCGCTCCTGCTTCTGATACCACTTCGATATAACCTTCCTGCATCAAAATGATCTCTCTTGCTAAATAGAGACCCACGCCGATCCCTTCTTCGTCATGCACCTCCGGTTCCCGATAAAACCTTTGAAAAATCTCTGCCTGCCGTTCTTTTGCAATCCCCTTTCCCGTATCTTTGACACTGATCCTTGTAAAAAATTCCTCTTTCTTTGCCGAGATCCATATCTTTCCACCGGCATCCGTATACTTAACTGCATTTTCTAACAGATTAAAAACTGCCTCCTCCGTCCATTTGCTGTCGTGAGAAACCGTTAAATCCTCTTCACAGTCCACATAGATTTCCATCTGTTTCTTTCCTGCCCTTGGAACGATCGCCGAAACCGCACGATACAAAGTATCGTATACCGATACATCCTTTTTCCGTATTTCAATAATACCGGTTTCTAAACGCGACATTTTAACCATGCTCTGTATCAGAAAATCCAGTTTTTTAGTCTGCTGCTCCATCCGGTTTAAAAATTCTGCCGTCTCTTTTTCGTCCAAATCCCCTGCCTGCAACAGTTCTAAATAAACTTTCAGATTTGCGATCGGTGTTTTTGTCTGATGTGAAATATCGGAGATCAGCTCCTTCATCTGCTGTTTATTCTTTTTGCTTTCTTCCTCTTTTTCACTCCAGATTTCCTGCAATCTCTTGAAGCGGACCGATATTTTTCCCCACAGGCTGTCATCCATTTCTTCTTCCACGGAAATCTCTGCTCCTGTCGCCAGTGCATCCAATGCCTGCTCCAATTTTTCCGAAAATTGATCTATTTCTTTCTTTTTCCGTCCTAATCTCATGCTTCTGCCCACTGATAACCCATTCCATAAACGTTCAAAATATAGCGATGCTCTTCATCTTCAATCTTTTTACGCAGCCGGTTGACATTGACCGCTAAAGTATGCTTGTCCACATAAGCGCCCGTGGAATCCCACAGTTTTTCTAACAATACGGAATATGTCAAAAGAACTCCTGCATTTTCCGTAAAATAACGAAGCATCCGAAATTCTGTCGGTGTCAGAACACATTCTTTTCCACCGACCCACGCTCTTGCCGCATCAAAATCCACGCGCAAAAATCCATCCTCAAAACATCTGTGTTCCTGTCTCGAACCGTTTCTGCACAAAACATCGATCTTTTTCAAAAGGATTTTCATGGAAAAAGGCTTGGTCACATAGTCCTCTGCCCCCGCTTCATAGCCGCACAGCGCATCCTCTTCTAAATCTCTTGCCGTCAGAAAAAGCACCGGAACCGGTGTGCGTTCCTTCACCCATTTGCAAAAATCAAACCCTTCGCCATCCGGCAGATTGACATCTAAAAGGATCACATCCGCACCTTCTTTTAAAAACAGTGTTTTTGCATTCTGGACAGAATCCGCACTTTCTGTCAGATAGCCTGCTTTTTGCAGTGTATAACAGATTCCTTCTTTTAATTCTCTATCATCCTCAACGATCAGTATTTTTTTCATGATTTTTCTTTATCTTTTCCTCCCACTCATGCAGACGTTTTGCTGCCTCCGGATTCTGTTTTTCCAATCTGTGCTCTAAGCGGACACGGCTTGCCTCTAAACGTTCTAAGACCTCCGGATGTTCCTTTTGTACCTGTTCCATGATCCTGCGTCGTCTCTTTTCGATCAGTTCGAGGATCACGGCACGGTTATCCTGTGCACTCAGATTCTTAGAAAGCTCATCCATGTGCAACTCCATACGTCTTAGGAACTCGTCCTCGTCAATCACACCAAGGCTGTGCCAGGTTTCCATATATTTTTCTAAGCCCTGCTCTACTAAATTCTCTAAATCCGGCATCTTTTGAATATTTTCTAAGACAAGGTGTACCCGCTTTTCAATCTCTTCTACCGTATCTTCGCCAAACGCCCAGGTGAACTCTTCCAACGTATTTTCCGCTTCTGCCGGAATACTCATTAAGAATTTCTGTTTTCTCTCATCCAGCCCGCTCAGTACATACGGCTCCTGCAGTCCTGCATCGTAAAGTGCCGCCGTAATGGTACGCCGCACGTGTCCTTCCTCGATCAGATGACCAATGCCTAACTTTCGCATCTGTACATTGACGGTATCCATGTGCTCTGTCAGATAAAAACGGATGCCGCGTTTTTGCAGATTTTCCGCTAACAGCTCTAAGCGGTCTGCTGCTGTAATGTCGATTCCCGTGACCGCTCCCGCATCCACGATCACTACTTTGGTATCGTCCTTGATATGACTTTCAATATCCTCCTGAAAAATCTTTATGTTTGCAAAAAAGAGACTTTCGCTGAACTGATAGATCAGCACATGTTCGATCTCATAGGCATAGCGGTTTTTCTTTCTGTCATAAAAACCCTCCCTGCCCGGAATGACTCCCAAAAACGCTCTTGGAGGATTCGTTGCCCGAAGGATCACAGCCACAAAAGAGAGTAACATTCCGATAATGACTCCGTAAATGGTTCCAAGTAACAGCACGCCTAAAAAAGCCGCCACAAAAATATAAAATTCATTTTTGCTGACCTCATAGAGGCGCTTTGCTAAATCAAACTCCACCACCTTCATCAGTGCAGAAATGACGATCGCCGTCAGCACCGGAACCGGAAGATAGCCGATAAAACCGGTTCCAAACAGCAGTAACAGTATCATGGACAATCCTGCCGTAATGGATACCACCTGTGTTTTTCCACCATACTGCTCATTCATAGAAGTTCTTGATATGCTTCCGTTGACCGGACAGCAGCCCACAAATGCCGCTGCTAAGTTGCTGACACCACAGGCAAGGATTTCCCGGTTGTCATCAATTTTATAGCCATTCTTAAATGCAAAATTATTTTCCGACAAAAGTGTTTCCGCCATGATGACTACCGCCACCATCAATCCGCGTCCCGCTGCCTGTGTCAGATTGACCTTTCCCAGTTCCGGGAAGAAAAAGGAAGGCATTCCCGGCTCTACTTCCGCTAACAGCCGTACCCCATACTCATCAATATGACAGACACAGGTCAAAAAGACTCCGGCAGCCATGACGACCACCGCCATCGGAAACTTCGGAGCAAATTTTCTCACTACCACGATTGCCACTAAGGAAGATACCCCAAGAATAACCGAAACTATGTTAATATTTTCACATGCTTTGATGATATGGCGTATCAGTTCTACCAACTCTCCCGAACCGGAACTGTTTCCTAAGATTTTCGGGATCTGCATGAGGATGATCGTCACGGCGATTCCGCTGATGAAGCCTCCCATGACAGGCGTAGAAATAAAATCCACTATTTTCCCCGCATGGAATAAATAAAAGACCAGCAGCCACACACCCGCAAACAGCGCCACCATCGGCACAAACTGCATTGCCTCTTCCGATGCCGGTGCAATGCCAAGCGTCGCTAATGCCGCACCTACGATCGCCGCCGGTGCTGCATCGACTCCCATGATAAACTGTGGCGACGTAGAAAAGATCGCAAATAACAAAATCGGAAATACCGAACCGTAAAGTCCGTAAACTGCCGGAAGTCCTGCCACTTCCGCGTATCCCATCGCAATCGGTATGGACACTGCCGCCATGATGATGCCCGAAAGGATATCTTTTGGCAGATACTGTACTTTATAATTTTTGCATGTGTGAAATAGTCCTGTCTTCATTCCAATCTCTCCCTGAATTTCTTTCATCATTTTATTGATAAATTTCTTATTAATAAATTTCCAATGAATCCTTTCCTCTTATATGGTATACAGCGCTCTCCGACAATGTCGGACTTTAAGAGCCTGTCCATAGAATCGAAACAGGGAATGCCTCGTCTTCCGATGCACTCCCTGTTATTTTTACCTGATTTTCTTTAGCGTCTTCCGCAACACTGTTTGTATTTCTTTCCACTGCCACATGGACATGGATCATTCGGATATACCTTTGCTGTCTCACGGCGCTTTGGAGTCGCTGCCACAGAATCATCTTTATTCGTTCCGGTTACTTTTGCAACCTGTTCTCTCTCTACCTTCTGCTCAATGCGGACATGGAAGAGAAGTCTTACGGTATCTTCCTGAATGTTCGCGATCATATCATCGAACATATCAAATCCGCTCATCTTGTATTCTACTAACGGATCTTTCTGTCCATATGCCTGCAACCCGATACCCTGACGGAGCTGGTCCATATCATCAATATGATCCATCCATTTTCTGTCGATAACCTTTAATAAGATCACACGCTCTAATTCACGCAGTGCTTCCGGTTCCGGGAACTCTGCTTCTTTTGCTTCGTACAGCTTCACTGCCTGTTCTTTCAGCTTATGCTTTAACTCTTTGACATCTTTTACTTCATCTGTCAGTGCTGCCGTGATCGGTTTTAACGGAATGATCGGAAGTAACAGCTCATTCAGTTCTGTTAAATTCCAGTCCTCTTTTGGAATATCGGAGGAAATACAGATATCGATCGTATTTTCCACACGATCCGTGATCATCTTATAGATCACATCCCGCATACTTTCGCCGTTTAATACGCGGCGGCGCTCTTCGTAGATGATCTCTCTCTGATCGTTCATAACCTGATCATATTCTAACAGATTTTTACGGATACCAAAGTTGTTACCCTCGATCTTCATCTGTGCTTTTTCAATCGCATTGGTCAGCATCTTATGCTGAATCTGTTCATTTTCCGGAACACCAAGCGTATTGAATACTTCCATCAGCTTCTCAGAACCGAACAGACGCATCAGATCGTCCTCTAAGGAAATGAAGAACTGGGATTCACCCGGATCTCCCTGACGGCCTGAACGTCCACGCAACTGGTTATCAATACGTCTGGATTCGTGACGCTCTGTACCGATGATCTTCAGACCGCCCGCAGCGCGTGCTTCATCGTCTAACTTAATATCGGTACCACGGCCTGCCATGTTGGTTGCGATCGTAACTGCTCCGTGCAATCCGGCATCTGCTACGATTTCTGCTTCCATTTCATGGAACTTCGCATTTAAGACCTTATGCTGAATTCCTGCTTTTTTCAAAAGCCGGCTGATTTCCTCGGAAATATCAATGGTAATGGTTCCGACCAATACCGGCTGACCTTTTTCATGTGCCTTAATCACTTCCTCAACTACTGCATGATATTTTTCTTTTTTCGTCTTATAAACGGCATCCTGTAAGTCCTCACGGATAACCGGTTTATTCGTAGGAATGACGATAACGTCCATTCCGTAAATATCACGAAACTCTTTTTCCTCTGTTAAAGCGGTACCTGTCATACCTGCTTTTTTATCATATTTATTAAAGAAGTTCTGGAAAGTAATGGTTGCTAATGTCTTACTTTCTCTCTTAACCTTTACATGCTCTTTTGCCTCAATTGCCTGATGCAGTCCGTCAGAATAACGGCGGCCCGGCATGATACGTCCGGTAAACTCATCTACGATCAATACCTGATCATCCTGAACGACATAGTCCTGATCGCGGAACATCAGATTGTGTGCACGGAGTGCTAAAATAATGTTGTGCTGGATTTCTAAGTTGTCCGGATCTGCAAGGTTGTCAATCTTAAAGAACTGCTCTACCTTCTTCACACCATCCTGTGTCAGGTTTACGACTTTATCTTTTTCATTTACGATAAAATCTCCGCTCTCTTCCACTTCAATTCCCATGATGGCATCCATCTTGGAAAACTCCTGGCTCTCTTCGCCTCGTACCAATTGTCTTGCTAAAATATCGCAGGCTTCATAAAGACTGGTAGATTTTCCACTCTGACCGGAAATAATAAGCGGTGTTCTCGCTTCGTCGATCAATACGGAGTCAACCTCGTCGATAATTGCATAATGAAGGCCTCTTTGTACCAGCTGCTCCTTGTAAATGACCATGTTATCTCTCAGGTAGTCAAATCCAAGTTCATTATTCGTAATATAAGTAATATCACAGTTATATGCCTCGCGGCGCTCATCGTTGTCCATACTATTTAAAACCACACCTACGGTCAGTCCTAAAAATTCATGAACTTTTCCCATCCACTCAGCATCACGTTTTGCCAGATAATCATTGACGGTAACGATGTGTACACCTTTTCCTTCCAATGCATTCAGATATGCCGGAAGTGTGGATACCAAGGTCTTACCTTCACCGGTTTTCATCTCCGCAATACGTCCCTGGTGCAGTACCACACCACCCATAAGCTGTACACGGTAGTGCTCCATGCCAAGAACACGTCTTGCTGCCTCTCTTACTGTTGCAAATGCCTCCGGAAGCAGATCGTCTAATGTCTCGCCTTCTTCTAAACGTTTCTTATACTCTTTTGTTTTATCTCTCAGTTCTTCATCAGACAATGCCATCATGGAGTCCCGCATTGCCTCAATCTTGTCTACGATTGGATTTACAATTTTAAGTTCCCTGTCACTATGCGTGCCAAACAATTTTTCTGCTATCTTCATATTCGATCTCCTATCGTCTCTGCCATCTTTCCCATAGCAGTCTTTCCTAAAATAAAAAATACTTGCATATAGAGAATATTTTATCACGATTTCCCCAGTGAAACAATACATAATCCCCCATAAAGCTATGAACGAATTATTAAATTTTTGTAAAAATGACTTCCTATTATAAACTTCATGCTATAATATCAAAGGATTCGGGTTTCAACATGGTATTTTTGATGTTATATACCAGATTACACAAATGAGACATTTCATGTTTCCTTGTGCAGACCATTCCAATGAACCTCATAAAACAGAAATCATGTTCGCTAAGGAGCTCCATGATTTCTAGAGTTTCATTTCCATTGCACAAAAAGAAACCTTCCATATCTCATTTGTGCAATTAATAAAAGTATCGTTAAAATATCATGTTGAAGCCCGAATCCGGCAATCAAAATCGTTTTTTACAAATTTTATAAAACGCAAAGGAGGAACATTTATGTATACTTATCAGACGAAAGGAACCTGTTCAAAACAGATCGATATTGAATTAGATGGCAACATCATCAAACATGTAAAATTCTACGGTGGCTGTGACGGAAACCTGCAGGCGATCCCAAAACTGGTAGAGGGCATGACGATTGACGAAGTAGAGAAAAGGCTGAGCGGCATCTCCTGTAACGGCCGTCCGACTTCCTGTGGTGATCAGTTAGCAAGAGCCTGTCGCGAGGCATACGAAGCATCCAAATAATTCGTTTTTGTTGTACTAATTGTTTGTTTTATTCTCAACTTTCAGATAATTTATTATTTATTTAAAAATTTTAAAATTTCTTGTTGACAAACCTCATTCTATCTGTTAATATAAAATCAACAAAAGAACAGAAGACAAATAAAAAACAAGGAGGTACAGTCCAATGGGAACATAAGACTACAACGAAAAAGCATTTAAGAATGGCAGTTTTCATAATCTGAAATTCAAAGAAGGATAAAAGGATAAAGTCGAATACCAATCGAACAAAGAACTTAACAGGAAGAGTTCATAAGCCGGAAAGAATAAAGATTTTGGAATCCGATTTCAAAAATGAAAAAAGAACTTCAGCACCTCGTGAAAAAGCTGAATTCAAAAAATCTCCAACACAATCGCGATTGGATGATTTATAAAAAATAAAAACAAGGAGGTACGGTCCACCAAAAACGTAAGCTAAACCCAAAAAGAAACACAAGAAGAAAGTGAGGACAGTCCATTGGATTATGAAGTTTAAAGGCATCATCTTTGAAGAACTTATTCAGAGGTGGTGCTTTTTTTGTGTGATTTTTTATGTCTGCTTTTAGCGGCAACTGCTACCCTGCATATCTGACGGATACATTCTGACTCCATGCATACGATCCACGCATAAGCTGAGAGGTATCAGCCAGGGATGCACACCTTGACATTCTCCCTGCGGATTGCTATAGTAGCAACGTTAACGTATAACTACATAAGATTATAGGACACAGGAGGTTTTATTATGTCCAATTTTTTTGCTTTTGCAACAAAAAACAGCTGGGATGAAGATGTCTTTCAGCTTACTACCGGTGGTATTCTCACCATTGTTGCACTAATCGTCATCTTAATCGCAGCTGCTCTTTTTATTCATAGTCGTAAGGGCTCCCACAAGCTTTCCACAAAGCAGTTAGTATTTTCTGCTGTTGCTATGGCCCTTGGAACCGTAACATCTATGATTAAGCTGTTTCACCTTCCAATGGGCGGCTCCATTACGCTGTTCAGTATGCTGTTCATTGTATTGATCGGTTACTGGTACGGTCCGGAAGTCGGTATTATGACTTCTGTTGCTTACGGACTTTTACAGTTCGTCATCGATCCGGTCTTCTATTCCATTCCACAGTTGCTGGTAGATTATCCTCTGGCTTTTGGTGCATTGGGATTATCCGGTTTCTTCCATGACTCCAAACACGGACTGATCAAAGGCTACATCGTCGGTGTGCTCGGGCGATATGTCTTTGCATTTTTATCAGGACTCTTATTCTTTGCTGCATACGCAGAGGGAAGCGGAATGAGCGCTCCGGTTTATTCCTTAGTTTATAACGGATTCTATTTAATACCGGAAGCCATCATCACTTTAGTGATCATTGCAATCCCTGCTGTCAGCAAAGCATTGCAGCACATCCAGCAGCTCGCCCGTGAATAATCTACAGATCATCCTTTAACTGCTGGTATACTTCGGATGTCTTCTCGTCTTTATCGGCTGAGAAGATATAACATCCGTCTTCCGTCTGAATCAGGATAAATGCCTGATTCTGCGGATTGACATTCATTCGGCATTCGCCAAATCCTTCCACATTATAGATTCCTCTTTGTAAATTATCCATACCGGTTCCAAATACTTTACTGTTGCTTGGAAGTTTATCTAAGAACATAATAAACTGCATTGTATCGACATCTATCGTGTAATTCGTTCTTGTCTGTCCCGATTCCAGGACTCCGTCTTTATAAGTAAGTGTCAACGGAAGTGATTGTGCACGGACTAAATATACTCCAAATACCAATAACAGAGCGATCAGTACCCAGGCTAACACGCTCAGGAATTTTCCCATTGGTTTTGCATGGTTGATACAGGTTCCGACTCCGATCTTTTTTTCGCCATTCAGACGCGTATCACCCGGATTATAATAAAAAATTCCATGTCTCCACTGCTCATCGATCTGTGGAAGGGAACATCCATCCATATAATGATGTTCTGCTTTCAATGTTTTTACTCTGGCATTCGCAACCCAATATGGCAGATAGCTGCATACGACCAACAGTAAAAATAGGATCATCCAGAGCAATACCTGTACGGTTCCATTGTCTGTTCCAAACATCACTGCCGGCGCAGCCACAAAGATCACTGTGAAAATTCCCAGCATCGTCATATATTTTTTCTGAACCCCTTTGATCTCCTCGTTTTCTAATTTTTCATTTGGAACCGTAATTGAAAAAATCTCATTTTCTCCCGGATTCTTTGCTTTCCACATAATTCCAAACTGAGCGATTAATACGATATAATAACAAACTGCAATGATAATGCTGACGTTCATGCCAACTGCTCCTTTCTACTACCTACTCTGCTTTTTATGATCAGCGTCCCTTCATGGCCGCCTTACATTCATACATCTTCTGATCTGCCCGCTTGATCGTATCGTGAATATCATGATCGGACTTCTTATCATACGCTGCATAACCGGATGCTACAGACATTTTATTTTCAAAAAATCTTCCATTCAATGCCTCGATCCTGTCGTTCATTCCTCTTCGCAACTCCATGAATTCTTCTTCGGTAACACCTTCTGTTACTGCACAGAATTCATCTCCACCGATCCGATAGACTTTTCCATACATACCGAAAATATCCTGAATGATCTCACTGCATACAATAATGTAATAATCTCCGGTCGCATGACCATGTGTATCGTTAAAATATTTCAGATTGTTCAGATCGAACATAACTGCTGCCGACTTCTGTGTTGCTTCATATGACATCAAATCATGTTCAAATGCCGTACGGTTAGAAAGTTTTGTCAGTGCATCGATTCTTGCTTCCTTCGAGATATTTTCAAACTGCTCACCTAAACGCATCAGGTGAATGGAATTCTGAAATACAATGCAAAGCATGATCACGATATAGGCCAGTAGGGCATATCGGCTCAATCTTGCAGAATCCACCGTCTCACACTGCAGATAACGTACCATATCATATCCCACAAAAAACAGAAGTTCACCCAGACACAGCCCCTGTATGATCATTCTTCTTCGTTCTTTTTTCTTACCCTGTACAATCCGTTTTCCAACGATCCAGAGCATCCAGAGGAATCCGATACCGTAGACAACGTATGCCATCCATATGGTTTCCCTATAATCTCTGATCCCCAAAAACTGCAGAACCGTTGTCACTACAAGTATCACCACATTGGCAACACAGATTCCATCATATATCTTACTTTCTTCTACTTCACAGAAATTTTTCACAAATGAAACCAGTGGAATTAAAAGCATCTGGAATACGATAAATGCCACCTGATTTCCCCTCACATTCTGGGCATAGATCAGAGAGATGATCTGTGTCTGAATACCGGACCAGAATGCCACAACAATAGAAAACACTCCCAGCCAGTATAAATAATCCGGCACATGGAGTTCCCGCTGGAAATACATCAATCCGATAATAATTGCCAGTCCAATGGCAAACATCAATATTGATGCAAATAGAGCCAAAGAACGGTCTGTAATAATATCAACGACAATCTTTGCACTGTCGCCATATATAATATCCGGAAGAGTCTCTGCTTTATCTTCGTAGACCGGTTCTAACTCAATGGTTAGTGTCTTTCCTGCATACTCCGACGAAAGATTGATAAAAGTCCAGGTTGTTCCCGGTGTCTTACTGGTTTTTTCATAGTCCTTTGGAATATTAAAAGAATAGACCATTTCATTATCCACATAAGCATGTATCACATTATGTCCCATATAAAATGCTACCGTGTCACCATGTGCAATCTCCTGCGGAAGCTGTTTTTTTAATATGAATTTTGTCTCATTATTTTTTCTTGGAAGTGTATCGGGGAGCTCCTTATAAAACTTTTCCTGTTTTCCTATCTGAACTGTCCAGTTGTCATCGTAACTTCTCTGCTTCGCATTCGTAAGGGTATTTCCTTCATCTTTTGCGCTTACAATCAAAACAACGGCCAGTAGCAATCCGACAATGGCCGTTATAATATATTCTTTAAAAAACTTCATATGCTCACCTGCTCCTGTGTCGCATATAGCTTCCTATATGTAACTGTAAATTTATATATATTGTACCATAGACCCCCTGTAGATTCAATGAAATAATGCCCTTTCCGGCAGTTTCCCCGCATTTACAATCCGTCGGTTTTCCTATATTTACGTTCATTATTGCGCGACTTTTTATTGTTTTTTTATTTAATATTTATCTTTTTATTGTTTTCACATAAATTTCACAATTTTATTAGCACTCATCTATTGACAGTGCTAATAATCAGTGCTATAGTTCTACTTGAACAAAGGAAATAGAGAAATAAGAAAATCGAAACCGAGTTCAAACATAACTTCAACACTTCGGATTCTCCGACAGTGCTTAAATATCAACAACGTCATAGAAAGGAGACATGACTTATGATGATGCCTAGTATTTTTGGAGAAAACTTATTTGATAACTGGATGGACTTCCCATTTGAAGATGAATTCTTTGGTAAGAAGAATCCTCTGTATGGAAAACATGAAAAGAACCTTATGAAGACAGATGTCCGCGAAACCAAAGACGGCTATGAAGTAGACATTGACCTGCCGGGATTTAAGAAAGACAATATCTCAGCACAGCTTCAGGATGGTTACCTTACCATTTCTGCCAGCAAAGGTCTCGATAAGGATGAACAGGAAAAAGACGGAACCTACATCCGCAAAGAGCGCTACAGCGGCAGCATGAGCCGTAGCTTCTATGTAGGCGAAGGCGTTACCCAGGACGATGTTCATGCAAAATTTGAGGACGGAATCCTCAGACTGAGCCTTCCTAAGAAAGATGTAAAATCTCTTCCAAAGGACAACTACATTGCAATTGAAGGATAATTCTCCTTTAATAAGTTCCTTTCAGAAACATAATCTCTAGTGAAAAATCCGGATGCCGACTGGCACCCGGATTTTTTTATCAATCTTTCTTATAACGCCACATAATGATTGCCGTTACCAGCATTAAAATGCTGATCTGTATTCTCCGCAGACCGGCTTCTGCAAAATAACAGGTAATGTATGATTTTTCCGTTAGCACTCCCCCCGGGAATACGGCGATACCGGATGCGACTTCTATCAGCACATTCAATCTGCCAATGCACCGGACGGCACATATCCTAATCCGTTCATACCGCACTCTCCTTTCATTTCATTCTGATCTTTATCGTTTTTAGATTAACACCTTTCGAAAAATCCCGTCAACATTTTTCACGCATCTGATAACGGAAGGTCAGATAGAAGATGATTCCTTTCGCTACGGAGGTCAGCGTCAATGCCCACCAGATTCCATCCAGACCTAATGAGGTACGACTTAAAACCATTGCTAACGGAATACGCATAGAGGTCGCCGTAATACTGATCACACTGCACAGTTTTGTCTTGCCAAGGCCGGACAACGCTCCGATCGTCATCAGTTCCACGCACATAAATGCTTCGCTGAATCCGATGATGATCAGATAACTGATGGCTATTTCCATGGCTTTTTCTTCATGGAAAAATACTCCGGCTATCGGCCCCGGAAAAATAATAAATGCCAGCATGATCAAAGCTCCCCAGATAGCTACCGTCCAAAAGGAGATCCGATAACCCTCCTGCACACGGTCCATTTTTTTCGCACCATAGTTCTGACCGACGAAGGCATTTAATGCCGCCGCAAATCCGTCTGCCGTATTCCAGGAAACAGATTCTATCTGTCCGCCCACCCGCTGGGTTGCGATCGCTTCTGCACCAAACGCTGCCACCATTCTGGTCAGCACCATGGAGATCATACAGTATACCATTCCCTGTATTGCCGTAGGACCTCCGATCTTACAGATGTTTCCAAGTTCTTCTTTGGAAAACGGTTCAAAAAGGCGGATTCCTTTGAGTACATTTTCTTCTTTTTTCGAGCGGAATACTCCGACCATCATCACAAGCATAACGACGAGCTGTGCGCTGACCGTCGCAACTGCTGCTCCCGCCACTTCAATCCTCGGAAACGGCCCTACTCCTAAGATTAAAAGAGGATCTAATAACAGGTTGATGAGCAGTCCGATAAAGTTCGCCACAAACGGTGTCTTAGAATCTCCCTGCGCCGTATACAATCCGGTCAGTGTCAGGTTTAAAAAGGAAAACAGGATCAGACCGCAGGTGATGCGCATATATATTTTTGCATCTAGGATTGTTTTTACACCCTCTAATTTAAAAAATCCGACCAGCGGATCTGTAAACAACAGACTGACTGCCGCAAAGGCAAGTCCTAAAAGGATTGAAAGCTGCACGGCTGTCTTAGCATACCGGTGTGCCTGCTCTTTATCTCCTCGTCCAAGACACTGTGCCACATGCACCTGTCCACCCATACGGGCAAGTGAAGCAAGTCCCTGTGACAGCCAAACATACATGCCGCCGACTCCCACCGCTGCCACTGCCTTAGAGCCTAACAGTCCGATCCACGCCATATCCGTGATATTATAAAGTGTTCCTAAAAAGGAAGAGATCATGATCGGCACCGCCAGTCCGGTCAGTGATTTTAAGATCGGCCCCTCTGTAAGCGGAACCTGTTTTTGTATCTTCATTTGTATTGCTCCTTCTATATGATCAAAATTTCTCGTTTTTTCATTTCAGCCACGGAATAGCTTAAATCATTTTGTCCGATCTTTCAATATCATTTTACTTCCTTTTCTTATAAAAAGGGTATGACTAACTGTTCTTTGGCTCTTGATGTTGCCACATTGATCAGTTCTTTATTATTTTTTAACCAGTCATAGGTGCCCTGCCCGGTCTGCTCTGTCAATGCAAGTGAAAAAAGTACAACATCCTTTTCGTCCCCCTGAAAGGCATGGACTGTGCCACATGGTACATCTTTCATACCGTTTTCCTGCAACATGGCATGGATCAGCTCTTTTTGATTGGTAAACGGTGTGATCACACCGATACTTTTATCGGGATTATCTTTGATAAACTCTATGATCTCTTCCGCTTCCCTTGGTGCGGTATTTTTGTAATTCGTGGTATTCCCTGCAATATTTTTAAATATCAGCGGTGTATCTGCCTGACTCTGACTGTTGATCACCAGTTTGTTGTTATAATATTTCTGATTGTTAAATGCAATGATCTTTTCATTGCAGCGATAATGGTGGCTGAGTAAAATTTCCTCACTGACCGCATCACAGGCTAAATACGTTTTATAGATGGAATTTTTGATATAGTCGTATTCTTCCGTTACGCTATATATTTTTTTCAATCTTTCATTATCTGCCGGATGCAGCAAAATGACCGGACTCAACTGCTGCGGATCGCCGACTAACATCAGACTCCGCCCTCTTATGATCGGCACTAAAGACATCGCAATGTTTCCCTGGCTTGCCTCATCCATTATGACCATGTCAAAGTAGGTTCCCGGCTCTCCGAGTTTATGTGCCGATATGGATGTTGTCGCAATGATCGGAAAGATCTTTTGGAATTTTTTTAAGTTTTCCGCTTTTCGTATATAAGCATTGAACTGCTGCACTTTTTTCTTTTCGTCTGCACAGTTTATGATTTCCATCAATTCCTGATTCTTTGGTTCTTTGAGCCGCTGGATGTATTTTGCCGAAGTATAATACAGATATTTTTTAAACATTTCTTCATCTTCCACAACCAGCTTTAATGCCTCTTCATCGGTAATGTCTCCGATCTGCGCCAGCTTTTCACGGACTTCGGCTAACTGCACGCCCTGTAAGTCCGTCTGAAACATCAGATGTTGATTGGAATCTGCCATTTTTAAGATGGCTTCTTCTCTTTCTTTCAGTTCGATTTTTTCTTCATGTCTTTGCAGAAGTTTTGTCAGCTTTTCGGTTCGCTTTGTCTTATCATCTTTATTTCTTTCTAAGGTACTGTCGAAAATAGCGAGGTCTTTCGTCCTTTCGTACAAATCCCTCATGTCATTGAGTGCCTGCAACACGCAGTTGTCATTTCCCAGACGGATGATCGGAAATGGGATTGCACCTTTGTTTCGATATGGTATGGATTTTAATTTTTCACACACGCCATCGATCGGATGATTGTTATAGGACGCAAACAAGACTGTCTTCTCGTTAAAGAAAGCAGTCACCATTGTATTTACGATCGTATTTGTTTTGCCCGTTCCGGGAGGCCCTTGGATGTATGCCAATGGATACTTCATCGCATTGTGAATCGCAAGGAGCTGATCCAGATTGATTTTTTTATCTAAAAGTGTGATCGGATAGTTCTTACGCCGATCCACCTGTTTTAAGAGTTCTCCAAAAAATGCCTTGATCGGTATCGTCACGTTGTCCGCTTCATACATTTTATGAATGGCTTCATACTCCTGATGCAGATCGACCATGACATCCCTGCCAACGGCAATGAGATATGGCATATCATCCACACCGTTGATCTGAGGATTCGATCTTGTTATTTTGTCTTTGATCAACTCCTGATTTTCTTCAAAGTGATTTAACAGTTCATAATCATCTGCATCTAAAAATTTTCGGATGCTGAATTTCGCTTCCGGTCTGTTTTTTTCTAAGGCAAACTCCATGCATACCGTAATCTCATCATCCTGCCTTAAGGTACGCTTTACCACATCCAACCGTAATTTTCTATATGCCAGCACATAGATCCCTTTTTGTGTATGAATGCTCATGACGTTAATGGCAAGCTGTTTGATGGTCTTCTTCGACGCTGCATTTTTTACGCCATATTGAAATTTTCTTACGATCTGTTGAAACTGTTCCCTGCTCAGATGATAATTGCCATGCCACTCGCTGTCTAAATGTTCTATCAACACATATTCTGTTTTATATGGAACGGAATCCATCTTGTTACAGTCCACTAAATAGTTTAAAATCTTCAAATTTGCAACGTGATCAAACACTCTCCGATACTTCACCGGATTACCGTTAATATCGTCTAAAAGTTTCTGATCCGTTTCAAAATAAGACCCTTCAATGACTTCTGATGACAAGATGGATTCTATATAAATGTATAACTCTGTAGTTGTGTAATGTTTCAGATGAAGTCCCATGACCTTCATCGTTTTTTTTACCGGATTGATATCTATGATACCAATCCAGTATTTTGTGATTTCTTCTTTTCCGTTCTTATATTCTATGCTCAGCCATTTTCTTTCATGGATGGCCCGGAAGATATTTCTATTCGCCATGATAATTCTGATTTACATAGTCATAAATAGCTTTGTTATCCTCTAACATACGACAGCCGACAATGTAAGTTCCCTCATTATCTGTGATGCGGATGACATGTCCTCTTAACGGCATATCCTCTAAGAAAGTAAAGCCTTTGGTATGAACTGTGATCAGCGTATCCTTTGTATCTAAGATTGCTTTATCCTGTGTCTGGATCGCATATCCGTTTGCACTGATGTTTAACATCTGTCCTTCACAAACATGATCTGAACCACTCAGTCTGATCTCACATGCTGCCTTCAATGGCATACGAGGATATTTTCTACGATTGACTACTTTCGGATTGCCATTGACTGCAATGCTGTATTTGCTATCTCTGTATACAACCTCGGTATCATCCCAGCCATAGACATTGTTATCTACAATGATCTGTACCATATACTTCTGTTTCCGGTCATAGCTTAACTCTTCACCTTCGCACTTCAGGCTGTCCACCTGCAGAGCTCCTTTTTCATCCACATTGGAAATAATACCCTTGTACTCTTTCTTAGGCATTGCACCTTCTTCATATACACTCAGGTACATACCCACTTTCAGGTCTTCCTTGCCCATGAATCCACCGGAACCAAGGTCTTCGATCAATGTTCCAACAGTTCCTTCGATCAGGATGATGTTTGAAGATGTTTCATCATATTTACTACGCATTACCTTTACAGTTTCGTCTGCTACGGAAATGTTCTGCGTCATCAGTTCTACTACTTCATTTACCTGATTCATGTTGTCAACCATGTTCTGGTTTGAATCCTCTACCTCGCCCATCGCATCATTGACAATTCGGATGTTTTCACCTAACTGTATGGAGTCCGTTGTGATGGAGTTGACACTCTTATCTACGATCATTACATTTTCTAAGTTGGTTGCAACAAGCTGTAATGTCTCTGTAATGGACTTCGTCATTCTGTCACTGGTCTGCTCTAATTTCTGCAGCGCACTACGGATACTGCCGGAGGATACCTGTGTCTCCTCACTCAGCTTACGGATCTCTTCTGCCACAACCGCAAAACCTTTTCCTGCTTCGCCTGCTCTGGCTGCTTCAATAGATGCATTTAACGCCAGTAAGTTGGTCTGGCTGTTGATCTCCTCTATCGTACCTGTTTCCTCTTTTACCATTGTAAACTCAGTACTGAATTCTTTCAGATTTTCTTCAACTTCTTTTGACAGGTTTGCCATTGCATTGGTACACTGAACTACTTCTGACAACTGTCCGGAACTGGTTTTTGCATTTTCTACGGACTGCTCCATAAGCTGCACCATTTCTTTGATGAGGGCAGCTACATTTTCTACCTGTTCACTGATCTTATCCGTTGCTAAAATGGATGACTGCGTCCGCTCATTCAGCACTTCATTATTAGATATCAGTGATTCCATATTTCTTACAACATCGGTAGCACCTTCCTGATTCTCATCAGAAAGTTCACGCACTACATTCATTCCGTCTACAATGGAATTACTTGCTACTTTTACTTTTTCAATACTATGTACTACACGCTCTAAATTGCCCTTTACTGCATCGAGCATTGCGCCGTCTGACTCTGCTAAATGTTTGATTGCCCAGGTGTAACTTAAATATACCAGTATGACGCAACCGAACATGATCTCATAGGATACGATATCATCATGTGTAAATCCGGTTGTGAACCAATCCTTTATAAAAGTCACTATGACATCTATCAAGTTCATAACTCCACATCGAATCATCAAACTTCGATCTTTATAAAGCACCAGCATACTGACTACCGGAAACGCGTATGCAAATGCAATATGGTAATATGACGTAAACAATAGGAAGAAATAGAATATAAAATACCCTACTGCAACCATATGCTTACAGTTGTCATAATCCCAACCTTTAATCTTTATAAAAATATAGGTAAATACAAATGGCACCCAGCAGACAAAACAGAACAGAACTGTATATGGTACTGTTCTTGCACCTTTGACACATTCGGCTATATATGCTCCCGTCAGTGCCAGCCCTATGATTACCCACATTCGCAGTGCCTTTTTGTTGGCACTGATCTTAAAATACTTCTCATCGTAATCCATAAATCTCCTCCTAAGTTCTTTTTCTTTGCATATACTTTTTCTCGCTACGTCCGTTTCCTTTGTCATGCATCGGAATGCCGACATGCCTTTCCTTTATTTTACTATAATTATGCGGAATATGCTATCTTTTTTTGGAAGGGATTGTCATTCACTTTCTGCTTCTTAATTTAATTTTTCTGCCCACTCTGCTTCTTTGAATCCAATAAGCACCGTATCACCATTTACAACCAGTGGTCTCTTTACTAACATTCCATTCGTTGCCAGTAATTTTAGCTGTTCTTCTTCGCTCATCGTTGGCAGCTTGTCCTTAAGCTGCATTTCTTTATAAAGAATACCGCTGGTATTAAAAAACCTCTTAAGTGGAAGTCCACTCTTATTATACCATTCCTTTAATTCTTCATAAGATGGATTGGTATCCACAATGTGTCGTTCTGTGTATTCTATGTTCTGCTCATTTAACCACTTTTTAGCTTTTTGGCAGGTTGAGCATTTAGGGTAACATATAAAAATCATTGACTGTTCCTCCTTTTTCTTTATTAACTATATGAATATTATTTATTAAGCAGCTATTTCCATTTTCATTACAAATTCTGATAAAGCAAATGGTATTCTATTGTCCCATCCGTTGCTCAAGCATTTCGATAATCTTTTCTTTTTCCCCACTACCATTGGTCATAAATCTCAATAACGGGATTTCATACAACTCCATGATTCGATTTTTCAGCAAATCTCTTGAAGCCTGCACGGTATGTTTTTTGTGGTATTCATATCCATCCACTTCAATCGCTAACACCGGTTTTTTACTAATTCTGTTATATATCAGAAAATCTAAATGTGTTGCCGGATTCATTGCATACCGACATTCTTCTTCACTTAAAAATTCCGGGTTTTTGATCAACATATTCAAAGGAAAATGGCAAACAACATCCAGACTTGAATACTTGCTATCAGAGAGAATATCCTCGATCAACGAATACATCAGATTTTCTGAATCATACGCTGATATCTTTTTGTGTTTCTGCAAATATGCTTTTCTTGCCTCTGTATACTGCTTATAAAGATAATCAAAAATAGAATATATTTTACTTTCTACCACCTCAAAATTGTTATATTCAATATAATCTATCAAATCTGTTATATTGCGTTCTTTTGATTGCTTATTTCCAGTTACCACCAACATTAATTTCTTTTTTGCTCTTGATACCGCAACATTGATCAAATATGGATCATCTGTGAAATCAGATATCTCATCATCTACTGTAGATATGATAATGCATTCCATCTCTTTACCCTGAAACTTATGTACGGTAGCAGCATCAATATCTGTTATCTCCCGCTCCAATGCCTTTACCTGATTTCTATATGGTGTAATAATCCCCGTCTCCTTTGAATTCAAATCGTATTTAGGTATAATCTCATTTTTAATAACATCAATCTGACGTTGACTATAATGGTCACGTTCATGATTTCCTTCTACTGTTTTTACTACTGACAAAACATCTTCTTCACCATGATCTGTTGTCATTATGATCAATTCGCCATGATAGAATTTCTGGTTACAAAAATTAATGATTTTAGGGTGGCATCTATAATGTTCCCGTAACAATGTTTGTGTTACATTTGGCATAACATCTAACATTGATTGTAAAAAGCTCTTTGTATACTGATATCCTTCACTTATATTAAAACGATCAAATATCTCTTCTGCTTTGAGTTTTATCTTCCTCCCAACCATATTCGGAAGTTGCTTTGTATCCCCTACGATCACAACATTTCTCGCACAGGAAAGTGCCAATGCACCGGTTGCAACATCTACCTGTGATGCTTCATCCATGATAAGATAATCATATATGACATCCGTATTCAGGCTATTCCTTGAGGAAAATGTTGTGCTTAATATAACTGGATACTCCTTCAAAACATCGTATGGTTCTTTCCACAAATCATCTTCATTAAATATTTTTCGGTTATTGTTTTTTTCATATTTTCTTGCCAGCTTGTCTTTTAACACAATCATTGACTGATTGCATAAATCATCCAGCAAATTCTTATTCACATCGTTTAGATACTTCTCAACACCTGTAATCTCTGCGGATAACTCCGAACGCTTTGCACGATAGTACATAGCCTGAAAAGTTGTAATTATCTTTGAAATATCCTGTCTATAGAAACTCCAATCTGCTACTCCATATTTAAAAAAGTTCTTGATCTTAAACCAAAATCTTATTAACTTTTTCTCTTCCGAAATCAACTGGTACTCCTGCCACAATACCATCCAATCTTTAGAAGATAATTTTTTCTTAAACTCTATACGATCTATATTAACATCTGACTCTTCAACATATTGATCAAAATATTCCTGCTCTGTAACTAACTGTGAAAGTTCCTGCTTTAAACATGCCAGTTTCTCCTGCTTATCAAAAACAATTTTTAACTGTTCAGATTGCTCTGCTATCCTCTTTTGCAGATCATTCGAATTTTCATCTGTTTTCCAAGTGGAAAAATCCGGATAATTTGTATCCTGCTGCTCAATAAATATCTTTTTGTTCTCAGAACTGCCTAATATCGCTGCAACAAAACCTAGATCATATTGGGGTAAAGATAATTTTTCATATACATTTTCCGTTGCTGAATTATTATTAGATACTATCTGTACCGTTTTCCCTTGCATCAATATATTGGCAATAATATTTAATATCGTCTGTGTCTTTCCTGTTCCAGGCGGTCCCTGTATAACACTGATCTGATTTTCTAAGGCATTTTTCACAGCCCTATACTGACTGTTATTGCATCCAAATGGAAAAATTGGTGTACATTCACGCCTTCTTTTTTCACCTTGCACTAAAGATGGATTTAAATACTTTGCTAATGCTACATCATTACCCACAAAAGAAATCTTATCAAATCTCTTAGACAATAATTTTTCATTAGCATTTTCATCATCAAAAGTAATTAAATCCGCAATTTGTTTTATATATTCAAATACATTTGCAGACTGACTTTGCATAAGACAGGATTCCGTAATATCCAAATCACTCTTCGGATAATCTCCTTCTCTTCCATTGCCAAAGCAAATATGCCAATACAATCCCTGGCTACTTTTAAATACATATATCTCTTTAATATCAAAGAATTTCCGTCCTTCTCTGCTAATACGATACATATTAGGATTTAAACTTTCCGGTTCAGTTAGCTTTTCTACATTCTCATTCGCATACGAGTATGTTTTCCCATTATTAAATGTTACATCCCATTTCTGAGTCTCTTTATTATACTCACATGACATTATTTCAGATGTCTTTACTTCGCCCTTGATAAGGATCAGATTATGTTTTGTGTTCATTTGTTCCCCGTTATTTCTTGTTAACTCACTGTTTTTCCTAGAAGCATTTTCTCCATGGCAATGTCCTGATATCTATCCACATCGGGAACTGCCTCCTCTAATAATCTGGCAAATTGTTTCATAAAAAATTATTTTTCTATTTCTGAATTTTAATATATCATTTGTTGTTTCTACTAACAAAAACACTGCAAACATACATATTGCGATATCTACGATATATATGCGAAAAAAGAAACTATACCTGCAATTGTACCAAACAAAGTCCCCATTACCAGCGAAATCACTCCAAATACCAAAGAAGCACTTAAGGAAAAATTAATTATCATGCTTTTATCCTTTTCTTCTATTGATTGATCTTTTAAATTTTCTGCATCAATTAAAAACTGTGCTCTATTATCCTTTACAACAGACCATATTTCCTTCTCTAAATTTATGTAATCATCTACATTCTTTATTTCCCTATATTGAATGTTATGAAAAGTAACCTCAGCAATATGTTTTGAATAGTATCCCCTCTTGTTTACTCTATTCATTACTTTTGTAAATAAATAATTCATTTTACCTCACTCCCATCTATAAATGTAAAACCATTAAATTTTTTCATCCTACTAAAGGATATATTTCAAAACTACTGATTTCTAATCGTTTCATATCTAATTTGAAAAAGCTCACTCTGATATCCATATTGGCTGACAAACATCTTTATTAAGATGCTCACTAAATTCCCATTGATACTTTGCTTCTTTCTCTAGCTTTTTATTAAAATACCGCCCTATCTACTCTTCGGAATATCCCATTTCCTGCATCACGCCATGAATCACACTGCGGATATACATTGTATAGTAACTCCAGTTGATATTTCACATATTTTAGGAAATTTAATAACTGTTATATTTGATTATCAAATTCTTCGCAAACCCTTGAAAATACTAAGTTTGTAGCAAGTGAACTTTCCCTTACTCTTTCCCTTGTGTTACATTTTCCCATTGCTTTTCATGAACCTTAATATGGGAAAAATTAAGGGAAAGAAAATTTCATAACACAATATAACATATAACAATAACGACATGGTGAACTGATTGAAATGTTTTCGATATTTAACTCTGTAACTGATTATCAAAAGAAAATGGAGATAAGATACGATGAGAACAATTTATGCAGAATATAATATAAACCACGATAGTATTGATGTTTACACAAGTGCTGGATATATGCTTCGCATTGATTGCTGGGAAGCTGAAAAAAATTTAAAAACCACATATGGATCAGAATGTGCGCTTACTTCATTGGCTGTGGATGAGCCTTTGGAATATGCAAGATTATATCTTGATGGCAATTTACAGATGTGGGTGGATACAGAAGATTCATTAGAACTTTATTAAGCAAGAAGTGAGATAGTGTTGTAGGGAGTTTCCTGTAGTTAAAGATACCACACCCGATATGATGAACCCACGCTTCTACACTACCAGCTATGATAAAAGAAAGGACAGCAATTTGACACTGCTGTCCTTTCTTTTATAAAATTGCAGTACACAGAAAAAAGCTGTAAAATGAAAAATATATTTGTCCTTGTAACAATTCTCGGACATTTGCCTGTTATACTATCTGCAAAAAGAAAAGGAAGTGATAATATGAAGCATATTTTAATTGTCGAAGATGATAATCTTTTGAATAAAACGCTTACTTATAATTTGGAATTGGACGGTTACACAATAACTTCTGTTCTGAATGCAAGGACAGCCGCTGAATCATTAAAAACAAACATTTTTGATTTGGTATTGCTGGATATAAATTTACCAGACGGAAATGGTTATGACCTATGCCGTCTTATCAAGCCAGAGCATCCTGATACAGTAGTTATATTTCTAACTGCCAACGATCAGGAAAGCAATCAGATACGGGGATATGAAGCTGGTGCAGTGGATTATATCACGAAACCTTTTTCGATTAGTGCTTTGCAGCGAAAAATCAAAGCCATGTTCGCTATGTTGGAGCATCACAAACCAGCTAAGGATATTTACGAGGATGGTAGCTTGTTTCTGGATTTTTCGGAACAATTTGCAAGTTTGAACGGGAAACCATTAGCACTTTCTGCGATGGAATATAAAATGTTGAACCTATTTCTTAAAAATCCGAAGCAGGTACTTACTCGCCAACAATTTTTAGAAAAACTGTGGGATGTTGATGAAAAATATGTAGATGAACATACCCTTACTACTTCTATCAGCCGTATTCGCAGTAAGATTGAAGCGGATGGCGACACATATATCAAAACGGTTTATGGTATGGGGTATCAATGGACAGGAGGCGAAAAGAAATGAATCTGAATAACCTTTCTGCTAAGAAAATTTGTAGACTGGTTAGTGCTGGCATGGTTTTCTCTATGCTGGTAATTACCGGTATTTTCGGCGGTATAATGCAGGATATACGAATTTTTATAGTGGGTGGAACATTGACACTCTGTGCGTTTTTCTGGATTTGGCTATTGGTGCTGATTTTTGGAAAACGCCTTTCTCATTTTACTTCTAATTTGTGCCGGACGCTGGACAACATGATTGATGGAAACGAGGAATTACAAAAGTCAAATGATAGTGAAACTCTTTTTGCCCGTATCAACCACCGCTTAATTCGGTTGTATGAGATTATGCAGAAAAACCGGCACAAGGTAGACATGGAACGACAGGAGCTTCAAATGCTGATTTCTGATATTTCACATCAAGTTAAAACGCCTGTCAGCAATTTGCAAATGGTAACGGACACACTTTTAACAAAGCCTGTTTCAGAAGAAGAACGGATGGACTTTTTACAAGGCATACGTAGTCAGACTGATAAACTGGATTTTCTGTTCCAAGCACTGGTTAAAACGTCCCGGTTGGAAACCGGAGCAATACGATTAGAAAAGAAAGACAGCAGCTTATTCCATACGCTTGCACAAGCCATGAGCAGTATTGTATATGCCGCAGAGAAAAAAGAAATTGCTGTATCCGTGGATTGCCCGGAAAATTTGATAATCTCCCATGACAGCAAGTGGACAAGCGAAGCCCTTTTCAATCTGCTGGACAATGCAGTAAAATACACTCCGTCAGGTGGAAAGATTTCTGTATCAGTGGTTCAGTGGGAAATGTACGTAGAGGTCAAAGTGACCGACACCGGCAAGGGCATTTCAGAAAGCAATCAGGCTGCCATCTTCCGGCGCTTCTATCGTGAGGAAGAAGTACACGATCAACAGGGTGTGGGAATAGGTTTGTATTTGGCTCGTGAGATTGTAACAAGGCAAGGGGGCTATATCAAGGTTGTTTCAGAGCTGAGGCAAGGCTCAGAATTTTCTATTATGCTTCCTGTAAGGTAAGATATAACCACTTTTTTTGAAATGTCCGAGCGTTGTAACATTTCACTCTGATTTTCGATAAAAATTTTTTCTATCTCGGACATTTGTGTAACATTTGTGGTTTACAATGGCTTTATCAACAGATAGAAAGCCTTGAAAGGAGCATTTGAATATGAGCATTTTACAAACAATCGACTTAAAGAAGTATTACGGCACAGAACCAAATATTACTCGTGCCCTTAATGGTGTAAATTTTACTGTGGAACAGGGAGAATTTGTTGCCGTAGTTGGAACTTCCGGCAGCGGTAAGTCTACATTGCTTCACATGATGGGAGGACTTGATACCCCCACTTCCGGCAGCGTGATTGTACGGGGAGAAGAACTCGCAAAAAAGAATGATGATGAATTGACAATTTTCCGCCGTCGTAACATCGGATTTATCTTCCAAAATTATAATCTGGTTCCGATTTTGAATGTATATGAAAATATCGTCCTGCCTGTGGAACTGGATGGCGATACAGTAGACCAGAAATTTATGGACGAAGTTGTGTATATGTTGGCTTTAGAAGATAAACTGGAAAATATGCCGAACAATCTTTCAGGCGGTCAACAGCAACGTGTAGCGATTGCACGAGCTTTAATTACGAAGCCTGCGATTATCCTTGCTGATGAACCGACCGGAAATCTTGATAGCAAGACCAGTGCAGATGTGTTAGGGCTTTTGAAGCATACCAGCGGAGAATTTAATCAGACCATTGTAATGATTACTCACAACAACGAGATCGCTCAACTCGCAGACCGCATTGTACGGATTGAAGATGGTAAAATTGTTGGCTAAAGGAGGTGGGAATTATGAATTATCCTTTTGAAAATGATACCAGTGCAGTAATTAAAAAATTAGCACGAAAAAGTGTGCGTTTTGATAAGAAGAAAAACTTATTTTGCCTTTCGGCAATTATTGTAGCCGTTGCTATGATAATGATGTCGTTGCTCACAGTGCAAAATATCATTTATCAAAATCAGAAAGAAATCGAAGGATTACATCAAGGGATTTTCTTTGACATTACGCAGGACAGTAAAGAAAAGTTGTTAGCAAACGAAGAAGTAAAAAGTGTAGGACTTTCCTGTAATATCAAAACAGTGAAAGAAAATTCTAAAGAACTGTCTCTGATTTATTATGATGATGACATGCTTAGTTTGATTCCTGCCTTTGACGGAAAATATCCAGAGAAAGCAAGTGAAATTGCTGTTACAGATGCCTTTTTTGCCAGTGAAAATAAGTCTCCGGAAATCAACGCCATAGTTCAGTTGAATCTGGATGGTACTTTGAAGAATTATACTATTGTTGGTATTTATCATGATAAAACTTCTACCGCTTATCCTGTTTTTGTTTCACTTGAAAAATGCCGGGAATTACGTGGAAATAACCTGCTTAATGGATATGTTTGGCTTGAAAATGCAGATACCCTTACAAAAGACGAAGCAACAGAAATATTATCTCAAATTTCAGAGGAGACTGGACTGAATAATTGGACAGTCAGCAGTTACTATGATTATGTAAATACAACTTTGTCCTTCAGTAATTATGCGGTATATGGTGTAGTTGCTGCCATTTTGTTTTTAGCTGCCGCACTTGTAATTTACAGCATTTTCTATATTTCGGTTGGACAAAAAGTTGCTGAGTTCGGACAGCTTCGGACAATAGGGGCAAGTAAAAAGCAAATTTATAAAATAGTTCTTAAACAGGGTTATATGCTTGCAGTTCCGGGGATTTTAATTGGTAGTATCATGGGAACGATCATCAGCTATTGTCTGCAATCAAAAGGCTGGTCAGTATTTGCATTTATTGTTTCTCTATGTGGCGCATGCCTTTTTGGAATACTGCTTGTTTATATTAGTGTTCGTAAACCAGCAAAAATTGCAGCGAATACTTCTCCAATTTCCGCCCTGAAAAATCCAGTGGGAATTGTAAATTACCGCACTCACAAAAGACATCGTATTACGCCTGTATATTTAGCGAAAATCAGCTTTTCCAGAAACAGAAAAAAATCTCTATTGACCATTTTATCATTGGGACTGTGCGGAGTTATATTTTTCCTTGCAGCAAGTTATCAGAGTTCTTTTAATGCCGAGAGTATGGCTCGTTATTGGGATATGAAGTACGGAGATTTCAAAATCAGCATTGATTTAGAAAACGAAAGTGAAAATTTGGATGCTCTCTTGCAGAAAGAATATTTTTCTGATTATGTAAAGCGTGTTGGAGATATAGAGGGAGTTAGCAATATATTTACTTATGCTACCGTACCAGTTGATTTCTCAACAGACAATGATATTTCAGATAGCACCTTGATGCTCGGCTATAATGAAAAGGATTTGGCGTCGCTAAATGCAGCGGTTTTGTCTGGAAATATTACTGATGATACAGAATTAGTTGTAAGTGATCCCGAACGTATTTATGATGTTTACCATTGGAAACCTCAAATTGGGGATACTGTGACCTTTAATTTCAAAAATCATAGTGGTAAAACAATAACAAAAGCATTCAAAATTGGTGCAATCACTTCCAGCAATGATGGAATGGGTGGCTATATTTTCAGAATGCCGGAAAATATGCTCAAAGAACTTGCAGGTTATGACTGTACATACGCAATCGAAATACAAGCAGAAGCTGAATATCAGGAGATAATCGAGCAAGAACTCAAATTACTCGTTTCTGACAATAGGGATGTTCGCTTACAAACCCTTCAAGATTTTATTGTAGAACACCAATCAGACAATCGTGCAGGTTTTACATTAGCTTATGCGATTGCAGCCATCTTGTGGATATTTGCGGTCATCAATCAAATCAATCTTACTGTGACAAATCTTTTATCACAGAAACAGGAAATGGGCACACTAAAATCTATTGGTATGACAAATAAGCAGTTGAAGCAAGCATTTATGATGGAAGGTCTTTTTACTACTTTGATTGCATTGCTTATAACTGCTGTTGTTGGAATCCCCGGCGGATATGCAATCGGTATATTTTTGAAAAATGCAGGCATGTCTACGGGATTTGTATTTCCGGTTGTTGCTTTTACTCTTTTTGCTGTTGCTATGTTTATGCTTGAAAGTTTGATGACAATATTGCTTATTCATTCATGGAAGAAGCAATCTGTTATTGCAATAATGCGAAATTGATGATAGAAAGCTTTTCATATCTCGGTCAGCTCCACAATTACATTACTCTGCTGATACAGCCAGTCCGTAAATTCTTTCGGGCTGGCTGTTCCTGTTTTTACAGCCTTTTTTCTCTGTAATACTTCTTTTCATACAGTAAATTTTCACTAGGCTGGTATGGAGTAATTTTACTGTCTATACAGTAAGTTGAAAATACTAATATGGTCTTTTTTCTAACCAAACTTTAAGATAACATCTAATTCCAACATATGCGCCCTGCGAAAGTACGAAAAGCAATAGAAGATTTACTGACAGTACTTTTTTGATTGATTCTCCAAAATAAATGACAATAGCAACACTTGTCAGTATCATTAGTAGAGTAATAACATCCCAACAGTTTTTCTTATATAATTCTATAACCTTTATTTCTATCAGTATCGCCAGCATCCCTGTTCCTGCCATACATATTCCTACAATCAATATTAGCAATAACCAATATACCATTCCGGCTATAAAAGCATTTGGAATTTTTGTACTAATCTGTGCCGCAGAATGCCCGGCATCAATCGTCCATCCGACAAAGGTTTGTATGAATGATGCTAAATCATTGAAGAATGATTTACAATCGGAAAGGAACACATCTGACTGTACTGCCTGAAAAAGAGTGGTTGTCAGCGAATACCATGCAAGAAGGAACAAGGTTGTTTGGAACA